>CAXTKV010000253.1:2500-5935 GCA_964244895.1 uncultured Deinococcales bacterium | reverse complement strand
TATGCCGTTGGCACTCAATGCCGGGGATGCGCTGCACATTTACATGTGGCAGGTCGCGTATCAGTCCGGCATTGCTGGCGCGATGGAGGAGTTCTTCGAGATGATTCACCGAACCGCAGAAGGTCAGCACATGGATCTGGGCTGGGTCGAGCACGGGCGTTGGGATATCGCGCAAGCCGACTACCTGGATCTGGTGCGCCGCAAGACCGCGCGTTACACGGTCGTCTCGCCGCTCAGGTTGGGTGCGCTGGCGGCGGGTTGCGCGCCGGACGGACGCTTGACGCAGGCCGGACTGGATCTGGGCGTGGCCTTCCAGATTCGGGATGATGTCTTGAACCTGATCGGTGATTTCGAGCGTTACGGCAAGGAGATCGCGGGCGATCTGTTCGAGGGCAAACGCACGCTGATGCTGGTTCACCTGCTGGACTGCGCGACCGCCAGCGAGCGCGCCGAAGTGCTGCGCGTGATGAACAAGCCACGCAGCCAGAAGACCAGCGCCGAAGTCCAGCGCGTGCTTGAGCTGATGCGCCTACACGGGTCGATTGCCTTCGCGCAATCCGTGGCAGACGACCACGCCACACGCGGTTTGGCGACGCTGCGCGCCGTCCTGGAACCACTGCCCGGTCGCGATGCCGCCCAGGAGATCATCCAGACCGCCGAGGAATTGGCGACCCGCAGCGCGTAACCCGAGCGCTTAATCTTAAAAACACCGTCTGGGACGCATTTTCTCGTGTTAAAAAATGTGCGTGCAGGACGGTGTTGTCTCGAGACGATAAGCGAGAGCATCGCTTCTAGACTTCCGAAAGCAAATCCGAAAGCGCCGCTTCCGTCAGCTCGAGCGCGATCCGGTCGTCGTGCCGCGCGAACACGTCGCGCACGCGCAGAATGGTCGCGTCGAGTTCCAGGCGGAATTCGTCGGTCGTGATGATGCCCTTGTGCAACAGCACGCGCAGTTGCGCCCTGGAGAGCGCCAGGGCTTGCACGGCGACGGCGAAGGCGGTGTGCTCGAGCCTGGGGGAATCCATACGGGAGTGTACGTCCGGAATATGAACGGCTTCCGGGTGGCTGGGAACGGTGTTGTCACCGGGGATACTCGCTTTTTGTTTGCGGCTCGTGTACACTCTCCAACTGTTGTGCCGTCCCAAAGATTGCGGACGGTTCGGGTCGAGGGTGTCACATACAAAGCCGCAGGATGATGGGCGCGGCTATTAACGTCACGGGAGCGGAGCAAGAGGTTCTATTCCGGGTGGCGCGTAAGACCCGGAAAGGATCAAAATATGTCGTTCTCCGATTTCGCCCTCAGTGAGGGTGTCGTTTCTGGCCTGACGGCCCGAGGCATCACCGAACCCACCCCGATTCAAATTGAAAGCCTTCCGCGCCCCCGGGCCGGTAGGGACGTGCTGGGCCGGGCGCGCACGGGTACCGGCAAGACGCTCGCGTTCTCGTTGCCGATCGCCATGCGCCTGGAAGCCTCGCGCGATCGCGGTCGGTTGCCGCGCGCCGTGATTCTCGCGCCGACGCGAGAACTCGCCAAGCAGGTCGCCCGCGAGTTCGAGCAGAGCGCCGCCCACCTCGAGATCCTGACGATTTACGGCGGCACGTCTTACGGCCCGCAGGAGAGCGCCCTGCGTCGCGGTGTGGACGTGGTCGTGGGCACGCCGGGTCGCGTCATCGATCACCTCGAGCGCGGCACGCTGGATCTGTCAATGGTTCAGGTCGCCGTGCTGGACGAGGCTGACGAGATGCTTTCGATGGGCTTCCAGGACGCCGTCGAGCGCGTCTTGCAGGCCACGCCCAAAGAACGCCAGACGCTTCTCTTTAGCGCGACCGTGCCGCACTGGGTCAGCAAGCTGGCCGCGCAGTACCAGCGCCAGCCCGTGCGGGTCGATCTGGTCGGTGACTCGAGCGCCGTGCAGCAATCGACCACGCAGCACATCGCGGTGCGCGTCAACCCGAACGCGCGCACGCGCGCCCTGGCGGATCTGCTGACCGTCTTCGGCCCGGAGCGCACGATCGTCTTCACCCGCACCCGCAAGGATTGCGACGAACTCGCGCTGGAACTGATCCATCGCGGGCTGGAAGCCGAAGCCATTCACGGCGATCTGGCGCAGGCGCAGCGCGAGCGGGCGCTCTCGAGCTTCCGTTCGGGCCGCACGCGCGTGCTGGTCGCGACCGACGTGGCGGCGCGCGGTCTGGACATCCCGGAAGTCGATCTGGTCGTGCAGCACCACTTCCCGCAGGATGCGGAATCCTACGTGCACCGCTCGGGCCGCACGGGTCGCGCGGGTCGTTCCGGCACGGCGGTCGTGCTGTACACCGACCGCGAGGGCCGCGATTTGCGGATGCTCGAGCAGCGCACCGGCGCCCATTTCGAGCGCCGCGATCCGCCCAAGCCCAGTGAGGTTCGTTCCGCCGCCGCCGCCAACGCCGCGCGCGCCGTGCGCAGCGTCTCCGAGGACGCTTTTGAAGCCTTCCGCGCCGAGGCCGACCGCCTGGCCGCCGAAATGGGCGTGGACGCCCTGGCCGCCGCGTTGGCGCACATCGCGGGCGTGACCGAAGCCCAGAAGCCCGCCAGCCTGATCACCGGCGAGGAGGGCATGATCACGCTGTTGCTGCGCGCTGATCGCCTGAGCGTGCCCCGCGCGGTCGCGATCATCGCCAAGACCACCAACCTCGAGGCTCGCGCCATCGGCAAGATCAAGCCCTTCCACGGTGGCGTGGCCGCCGACGTGCCGACCAACGTGGTCGAGATGATCCTGGCGCGCAACCCACTGGAGGGCGAGATCGAGGTCGAACGCGCCGAGACCCTGCCCGAACTGATCGAGCTTCCGCGCTCCGATCGCGGCCCGTCGCAGGGCGGCGACCGCGCACGCAGCGGCGGTTTTCGCGGTAACGCCTCTCGTTCCGGCGGCTTCTCCTCGCGCTCGAGCGGCGATTCCAAGGGCGGTAAGGGCCGCTTCGAGCGCCGTCGCGGTTAAGTAACCACTCAAAACACCGTCCAGCACGCAGATTTCAAACTGCGTGCTGGACGGTGTTCTCGTATTGGCTCACCGTGAGGGATGCCACACCCGACCCGTGTGTGCACGGTGAATACTTGGGCATGACTGACCCCTTAGATCTCGAAACGACCCAGGACGCGATCACCGCCCCATTAGAGGACGGGACGGTGTTCTACGACGCGGGGCGCGACCCGACGCCCCTCGAGCACGCACACCCGCTGGCGGAATCGGGCTGGAAGGCCATCGCGCACACCACGCTCGACGGCGCGATGGATACCTTGCTGATCCAGAAAAACGGCAAACACCGCGTGATTGAACTCTTCGACGATTACGCCTGGGTCAGCGAAAAACGCTGCCTCGGTTGGGAAGATTTCGTGCGCATCGAAACCGAAGATGGCGATCGTCGCGGCTGGATGGACGCGATCCGCGAGAAGCT
>CAXTKV010000252.1:0-6167 GCA_964244895.1 uncultured Deinococcales bacterium | reverse complement strand
AGCGGCCAGTTCGCAGAATTCCATAGAACCTTCGGTGTTCCAGGAGAGCGGTTGGGTTTCGCTCGAAGCCAGCGCGTGAAAGGCGTGACCGCATTCGTGCAGCAGCATGATCAAGTCCGCGTGCGTTCCAGTCGCATTCATGAAAATAAAGGGCAAGCCAGTCTTTGGGAACATCACGCAAAACGCACCTGGAGCCTTGTTGGTGCGGGTTTCCAAGTCCAACCGACCCGCGTTGAGCCTCGAGTACCAGGCGCTCAATTGCGGATCGAGCTGATGGAACACGCGAGCGGCGACCGCCTGCAGCTCGCCTGCATTCGCGCAAGGCTGGAGCGCGGGTAGCCCGAGTGGATCGCACAACCGATCCCAGGGACGCAAGCGTTCGAGGCGCAGCTGCTTTCCTCGCCGCTCGAGCAGCGCCATTGAAAGCGGCACGATCTCTGTTTCTATGGCCTCGTGCAAACTCAAGCCATCTTCAGGGCGGTAATCCAGGCGCTCGAGTTCTCGCCAACGGAACGCCCGGTAATCTGGGAAACCAGCGTCTTTTGCCAGTCGATAGCGTGCACTCAGCAGCTCCTGGAACAATTCACTCAGCACCTGAGCGCGTTCAGCCAGGGCTTGCGTCGTGGTGCGCCATCCAGCTTCGCGCACGTCGCGGTCAGGCTCGAGAGCCAGGCGTTCCAGGTGTCCTAACGTGCATTCCTGACCGCGCCAGTCGAGGCTGATACTTCCGAGGATCTCGGCAAACTCGCTGGCGCGAATCTCGAGGTCAGCCTGAAAGCGCAGGAATTCCTCGTCGGCGAGCTTCAGGTTGGCGCGAAACCGACGGAAGAGTTCGGCGCATTCGGCTGGTGGAACCAAACCTTCAATCGCCATCAGTTTTGCCTTGAGCGCCTGATTGGCGGTTTCAATTTGCGGTTGCATCACCTCGAGAAAAGACTCGAATTGATCCTGGGCTGCCTGATCGCTCACGTCGGCACTCGAGCGGCGGTAAACGTCCGCACTGGCCTCGTCGAATACCTTGACCAGATCGCTCCACCGCTCGAGCCACGAAACCAGGTTTTCTTGGCGTAAATCCTCGTTCATCAGCGCCTCGATCACCGTTTGGCAGTCCTGCCAAGCGAGGCTGTTCCAGCCGAGGGCGTGTGGTTGAGGCGGGTTGGTGTCAGACATCTCGCTCCTCTGCTGCGGTCTTGTTTCAGGATTGGCGATCCCGAGGCTTCACGAAAACCTGCGATCTTCAACGTCTCGCCAGTTTGGTTTGGGCGGCGTATTGGCTGTGCTGGTGGCCTCGAAAATCGTGCCCGAGTGTCCGGATCTGGTTGCGCGCGTCCGAGGTGGTCATCCTGGTCGCGTCGGTCGGTGGGCGAGATCGTATTCGGAGTATCGAGAACACCGTCCTGCACGCGAATTAATGAATGCGTGCAGGACGGTGTTTTTACTCGAGCGTCAGCAGACTCAAAACCTCGACGTGGCTGGTCTGCGGGTAGAAATCCCACGGCTCCACGATCTCGAGCGTGTACCCGCCGTCGCGCACCAGCTTGCCGACATCACGAGCCCAGGTCGCGGGGTCGCAACTGACGTACAGCAACCGTGCCGGGCGGAGCTTCAGCAGCGCCTCGAGCGCCACGTCGGACAACCCTGCGCGCGGCGGGTCAATCGCCACCAGGTCAGATTCCAGCTTGACCATCCTCGCGGCGTCACCCTCGATGAAACCGACGTTGGTTAACCCCAGCCGTCCGGCGTCTGAGCGACCCCTGGAGACGGCTTCCGGTGAAACCTCGAGCACCGTCACCAATTCAAAATGTGGCGCGAGCTGGAACGCCAGCCCGCCGGAACCGCCGTATACGTCCAGCGCGCTGCCGCCCTTCCCGGCCAGTTCGGCGACGCGTGCGTACAGTTGGCTGGCTGCGCCTGGGTTGACCTGCGCGAAGCTGGCGGCGTTGACGGACATCAGGTGCTCTCCGTAGCGTTCCAGCACGCGCTCCTGACCCCACAGGTGCGTGAAGCCCTCGCGGAAGCGGCCTTCGAGGCTGGCGAAGGCAAAATCCACGCCCAGCACGCCCAATTCGCGCAGGTGCTCGCGGGCGTTGAAGTAATCGCGGGTTTTGCCCAGCCCGATCAGGCAGGCCAGCACCTCGCCGGTTTCCAGGCTGGCGCGGAACGCGATCTCGGTGGCGGGCTCGAGCAGTTCGATCTCGAGATCGCCCAGGCCGTCGGTGATCAATTCCGTCACCAGCGGGTCTTCGCGCACCACGAAGGGATCATTCGATCCGGGGCGGCGGTAGGCCAGTCCTTTGGGTGTCACCAGGTACTGCGCGCCGTTGCGGTAACGCCATTCTTGCGGGCTGGGGCGGGTCGGCAGCACCTCGGCGCTGACCTTGCCGATGCGCGTCAAGGCGTCCAGCACGAAACCGCGTTTGATTTCACATTGCGTCGCGTAATTGGCGTGCGCCAGATCCATCGTCGGCGGTGAGCTTCGGGGCACGTCCACGCGGTTTTCTGATGGTTCCAGCACGCGGCTCACGACCCCGTCGAGTTTGCCCTTGTAGGTGCGCAAGGTGGCCTCGACCAGTTCACCGGGCAAGCCGCCGCGCACCAGCGCGATCCGGCCATCGGGTAGCCTGCAAAGCCCCAGACCTCCGGGGACGAGCTTTTCGATGCGAAGGCGCTCTGCGGGTGCGTCGGAGTTCATCGCCGCAGTCTACCCGTTCCCGCGTCAACCCCGAGAACACCGTCCAGGACGCAATTTTTGAGGTTCAGAAATCGGTGTGCCGGACGGTCTTCGGCTGCTTGTGGGTTTCCACCCTTGCCACACCGATGTATCCGGGCGTACCATCCTTCGTGTTCCGCGTGCCAGACCCGCACGCGACCCCTCGAGCCGCACGAACCTCAGGCTCGAGCGCGAGGGAGAGCGACCACCCACATGGCAAATTTCAAACGTTGGCTGATCGGCGCGCCCCTGTCATCGGACCGCGCGCACGAAGAGAAACTCACGCTGGCCAAAGCCCTCGCTATTTTTGCCTCGGACGCCCTTTCCAGCGTGGCCTACGCCACCCAGGAAATCCTGGCGGTGCTGGTGCTGGCGGGCTCGAGCGTCCTCAGCATCAGCCCGTGGATCGCGCTGGGAATCATTTTGCTGCTGTGGTTGCTGATCACCAGTTACCGCCAGACGATCATCAAGTACCCATCCGGCGGCGGCGCGTACAACGTCTCGAAGGACAACCTGGGCAACACCGCTGGACTGGTGGCGGGTGCGAGCCTGCTGGTCGATTACGTCCTGACGGTCAGCGTGTCCGTCGCGGCGGGCGTGCTGGCGATCACCTCGGCGGCGCCCGGATTGCGGCCCTACATCGTGGAACTGAACATCCTGGCGATCATCGTGATCATGCTGATGAACCTGCGCGGCATCCGCGAATCCGGCAACGTCTTCGCGGTGCCACCGTATTTGTTCATCTTCGGGATTTTATCCTTGGTTTTTTTCGGGTTTTACCAGTTGCTGGTCTACGGGCGGCCCGCCCAACCGGAGGAAATCACCTCGATCAAAGCGATTGAGCCCTTGAGTTTGTTCCTGATCTTGAGAGCCTTCGCGGGCGGTTGTACGGCCCTGACGGGTGTGGAAGCCATCAGCAACGGCGTGCCATCGTTCAAGAATCCGGCACCGTTGAATGCCCGCAAGACGTTGTTCTTGCTGGGCGTGCTGGCCACGATGATGTTCGGCGGCATCACCGTGCTGGCCGAACGCCTGCACGTCGTTCCAGACGCGACGGGCGGGCGCAGCGTGCTGTCGTTGATCAACGCCGAGGTCTTTGGTGCGAACAGCCTGATGTTCTGGTTCATCCAGATTGCCACGTTTACAATCCTGGTGCTGGCCGCCAACACCGCCTTCAACGGCTTTCCGCTTTTGGGATCATTGATGGCCAAGGACAATTACTTGCCGCGCCAGTTCCTGCACATCGGTGACAGGCTGGTGTTCAGTAACGGCATCATCATTCTGGGCGTGGCCGCGATGATCCTGAACGTGATCTTCGGCGGTGATGTCTCGAGCCTGATCCCGTTGTACGCCATCGGGGTCTTCACCAGTTTCACGCTGTCTCAGGCGGGCATGGTCAGGCGTTGGATCACGCGCAAGGAAGAAGGCTGGCAGACGGGATTGGCGATTTCCGGCGCGGGCGGCGTGGTCAGCTTCATCGTGCTGTGCGTGTTCGCCTTCACCAAGTTCCGCGAGGGCGCCTGGATCGTGCTGATTTTGATTCCGGCATTGATTTTCATGCTCAATTCCATTCACCGCCATTACGCCAGCACCGCCGAGCAACTCTCGTTGGCGGGCAGCAAGGCACCGCCGAAATTGCGGCGCAACCAGGTGATCGTTCCCGTCGGCACGATCCACCGAGGCGTGGTGCGCGCCCTCGAGTACGCCAAGACCCTCTCACCCGATGTCAAGGCCGTCTACATCGACATCAACCCGGAAACCACCGAAAAAATGCGTGCCAAATGGGCGACCTGGGGTCAGGACATCGAACTCGAGGTGATTCCCAGCCCGTACCGCAGCACCACCTCACCGCTGTTCAACTACATCCGCGAACACGACACGGGCCGCCGCGACGAGGTCATCACGGTCGTGATCCCGGAATTCGTGCCCAGATACTACTGGCAGCAGATTCTGCACAACCAGACGGCCTTGGCGCTCAAAGGCGCGCTCTTGTTCCGACGCAACACGATCGTGGTCAGCGTGCCGTTCCACCTGGACGATTGAGCTGGACGATGGGGCAGCGCGCGGTCGTTGCTCGAATCGGTTTGCTCGAGAGTACCGCCCTGCACGCGATTTCCTCGCGCTCATAGAGACCATCCAGAACGGTATTCGTTTGGCCCTGATGAATTCGCGCCGTGCCATAAGCGAAATAACGCGCATCCACCTGCCAGAATCTCCGTCAGACTGCATCATGCGATTCGAGAAAAAGGTGTTCCTCGCGGTGCTGGCGACTGCAGCGTTGACGTCCTGTTTGAATACGAACAGCAAGCCGTCTTCGCCTCCCGCAACCGCTCCGCCAGCCTCGCCAGCGCCCACACCACCTGCGCCGACACCGCCCGCGCCGCCGACCTCGCCAACGCCTCCGTCGCCCACACCTCCAACACCTCCACCGCCTGCACCGCCCCCACCTGCACCTCCGACGCCACCTCCCGTACCCCCGCCAGCACCCACGGGAAAAACCTTTTACGTCGCACCGAGCGGCAACGACGCCGATCCCGGTAGCCAGGCCAAACCCTGGAAGACCGTTCAGCGCGCCGCCGACATGCTCCAACCGGGCGATACCGCGCTGGTCGAGAACGGCACGTACAAGGGTGGTTGCGTCGTGTTCAACACTTCGGGATTGCCGGGAAAACCCATCACCCTGAAGGCCTACCCCGGCCACAGCCCGAGGCTCGAGACCGACAACAACAATGGTTGTTACGCGATCCTGATTCAGGCGTCCTACATTGAAGTGAACGGCTTCGACGTGGCCTACACGTACAACACCGGCGATCCGAAGGCTTGGAACGGTAACGGTATCGGCGTGCGCGGCGATGGCACGCCCGGCAAGGTCGCGCACCACATCCGCATCATCAACAACAAGGTTCACGATTTTCCCGGCGGCGGCATCGAGACGATCTGGGCGGATTACGTGACGCTTGAGGGCAACGTGGCTTCCGGCAACGCCTTCTGGGGCATCTACCAGAACAGCGGCATCAGCCTCTACCAGAACGCGAACTCCGATCAGGTCGCGGGGACGCACAACGTGATTCGCGGCAATGTCTCGTACCGCAACGAAAATAAAGTGCCGAACACCGCCACCCCGCCCAGCATCACGGATGGCAACTGCATCATCATCGACGACAGCCGCAATACGCAGAACTGGACGAACCAGCCCAATCAGCCCCACCAGAACGTGCGCTACACCGGGTTGACGCTGATCGAGAACAACGTCTGCTTCGACAACGGCGGTCGCGGCGTTCACGTCTACTCGTCTGACAACGTGCTGGCGCGCAACAACACGCTTTTCAAGGATTTGCAGACCTCGAGCATCAACGACGGAGAACTGACCGCGATCGACGCCAGCAACGTGCGCTTCGCCAACAACATCGTCTACACCGCCGATGGGCGGCGCGCCAACGGTGCGATCAACGCGACC
>CAXTKV010000251.1:0-6182 GCA_964244895.1 uncultured Deinococcales bacterium | reverse complement strand
ATCGCTGGTACGTGCTGGCGGAGGTCGCCAGCCTGGCCGAATCCGGCGAGTACGACCTGACCTTGCCCGAACTCGGGCAGCTCGAGGAAGCGGGCATCGTGGTGGCGGAACTCTCGGAACCGCTGACGGGTTTGTTCTCGAGTTTCGTTCACGGCAACTGCGCGCTCTCCACGGCGGGTTTCGTCGGTGATCGGGCGTGCATGAAGGACTGGGGTAGCGCGACCGTCGGTTTCCCGTGGCTGGACGCGGCGTCCCTTTCGCGCGGCGCGGAGGACGCATCGCGCGATTGCCTGGTGGCGCTCGTCTCGAGTTACGCGGACGCGGCGGATTACCCGGTCGGGGCGCTGGGTGATCTGTTGCCGTTCGTGCGCGCCATGCACGACGTGTACACGCTGGATCGCTGGAACGTCGAACTGAGCAGCGGCGCGCGGGCGTCCGGCAGCCTGAAGACCGACGGCGAGCGGTGCGTGCGGCGCTTGCTGGAACTCGTATCCACGTGACCAGACCGTCCGGGACGCGAAATCTCGATCTCGAGAAACACCGTCCTGGACGGTGCTCTTCGGTCTAAGCCGTCACGCCATTCCCCGGCAGACGCCAGTCGTACTCGTCGAATATGACGGGCGCGAACTTCGGTAAGTCCGTCCGGTAACGCCGCACGAAATCGAGCGCCGCCCTGGGGTCGGAACCGAAATCGCGCGCGTACCATTGAAAAATTCGGGGCAGCACCACCCGACCGTGTTCCACGCGAGCTTCCGAGAGGTAGGACTTCATGGCGTTCTCGAGCTGATGTTCGAGGTTCTGGCCGTCGTAGGCGCGGATCGCCGGGCACGAAATCGCGCCGCAATTCAGGGCGAAATGGATGCGCGGCTCGAGCGGCAGCGTGAAACTCAGCTTTGGATCGTCGGGCGCAAAGTGGGCGCGTCCGTTCGGGGCTCGGTTCTCGCGCAGAACGCCGTGTTCGATGTCGTCCAGGGAAAAATCGAAGTCGGACACGCGGTACGCGAATCGTTTGGTGAACCCCGGAACCTCGAGCACGGTTTCGACGATGCGCGCGTGAACGATGCCGTGCAGGGTCAGCAGGTTGTAGAGGTTGATCCAGAAGGCCCGCGCGTCGAGCACTTCGATTGGGGCGTCGTACAGGGTTCGCTCGAGGTCGTACAGGATTCGAGTCACCTCGGGCGAGTTTCTTCGCTCTGGTGCGGCTGAATGGCTGCGCTCGGCCTCGCGCGACCGCATTCTGACAAGCAATCGCGCGGCGTCACCGGGAACGCTCGAGAGCGGGTTGAGGAGTTCCACGGGCGGTCTGGCCATCAGGCTCCGGGCGAGCAAGAGTTGCTGGCGTATCGCCGTCAGGGTCTTCGACACGCGTTCAGGCTAACACTGACTGGTTTCTCACTCGCCGTTGTCGCATAATTTGCGCGTGCGACGGTTCTGGTCCGCCTTGATGGTTTGCTCGATGGTCGTGGCTGCGGTCGCGAAGGCCAGTCCGGCCAGCGACCTGATCTCGCAGGTGGATCAATCCATCCGGCGGTACTACTGGAATCCGGGATTGCTCGATTTGCAAGGCGTGCGCGCGCGGTTGCAACGCGGCCTGGATCAGAATTGCGCCAACCTGCCTTTTTGCCCGACCAACCGCATTTACGACACGATCCGCGCCGTGGTGCGCGACCTGCCGGACAAGCACTCGAGCTTCAGGACGCCGAACGAATTGCGCTCCGTGCGCACCGATCAGGCGGGCGATCCGGCCAAGGACGAACGCTACGGGTTGGGATTGGAAGTCAGGCGCGGAAAACAGACGGACAACATCGTCTGGCGCGTGCTGGTCGGCGGCCCAGCTGACCTGGCGGGCGTGCGCGTCGGCGACGTGATCCTCGAGACGGTGCGCTCGGAATCCACCAAGGCGTACCGCGACCTGCGCACACCGGACGCGACACCCGTGACCCTGCGCCTCGATCGGCGCGGCGAGCGCACGGACGCGATCCTGACACCCCAACTGGGCATGCAGACTGACCTGCTGTTGCCGGACGCCAGCCTGATTCAGCCCGGCATCGGCTATTTGCGCGTGCCATCGTTCCGCTCGGCTGGAACCGCACAACGCGCCCACCACCTGCTCGAGACGCTCAAAACGGACGGTGCTCGAGCCCTGGTGCTGGACTTGCGCTACAACATGGGCGGTTACCTCGACGAAGCCGCGCTCCTGGCGGGCGCGTTCACCGACGGGCCGCTGTTGATGCTGCGTTCGCGCAACGCGAGCATCCCGTATAACCTGAACACGGGCGCGCTCGAGTACCCGAACGGTCTGCGCGTCAACCGCGTGACCGTCGATACCCCGGCCAGGTTCACCGGCCCGGTGACGATCCTGACGAACACCGCGACCTCGAGCGCGGCGGAGTTGCTGGCGCTCTTGCTGCAACGCGCCGGGGTGAGCATCGTGGGTGAACGCAGTTACGGTCTGGCCGACACTGCCGTGCTGCCGCTGGCGTTGGTCGATGGCAGCGAATTGCGATTGGCTGCGGTCAAAAATTTTTACCCGGACGAGACGCCCATTCCCGCGCGTCTCGAGCCGAACCAGTCCGTGCGCGACGATCTCGACGCCACGATTCAGGGTCACGATCCCGTGCTCGAACGGGCCGTGGTGACGCTCGCGCCGAAGGTCTCGATGGGCTTGTCCATCGCACCGATGCTGGGTTTCGAGTGCACCGTGGCGTTTTGAGCGTCGGGTTCAACGCGAGAGCCGATTCGCTGCACCATCGCTCGAGAGACGGATTCCGCGTTCTCGAGTGAAACCCGCGGGCTCGATCGGTCGAGATACGAAAACACCGTCCAGCACGCGTATTCGTGAATGCGTGCTGGACGGTGTCTCTGATTCAGGTGTTGTGCAAGAAGTTGACGGTATCGCCGTCGCGCATGACGTAATCCTTGCCTTCGGTGCGCAACCAGCCCTTCGCCTTGGCGTTCGGGATCGACCCGGCCTCGATCAATTTGTCCCACTCGATCACTTCGGCTCGAATAAACCCGCGCTCCAGATCGCTGTGGATTTCACCGGCGGCCTGCGGCGCTTTGGTGCCCCTGGTGATCGTCCAGGCGCGCACCTCTTTCTCGCCCGCCGTCAGGAAGGTCATCAGCCCGAGCGCGTTGAAGCCGACGTGCACCAGGCGCTCGAGCCCGGATTCGGTCAAACCCAGGTCGGACAGGAAGCCTCTGGCGTCCTCGTCGGACAGATCCGCGATCTCGCCTTCGATCTGGGCGCTGATCTTGACGACCTCGATGCCTTCTCTGGCGGCGATGGCGCGCACGGCGCGAATGTGATCGTTGTCGGCGGTCAGTCCGGCCTCGTCGACGTTGGCGACGTAGATCATGGGTTTGTTGGTGATCAGCCCGAAATCGTGGGGCACGCTGATGCCGCTCGTGCGGGCGGGTTGGCCCGCGCGCAGGTGCTCGAGCAGGGCTTCGGCCACGGGCAGCAATTCCGCGTCGTCCTTGTTCGATTTGGCGGTCTTGCGCAGCTTGTCCACGCGCTTTTCCAGGGTGCTCAGATCCGCCAGCGCCAGTTCCAGGTTGATGGTTTCGATATCGTCGGCTGGATCGACCCTGTTCGAGACGTGCACGATGTCCGGGTCATCGAAGCAGCGCACGACGTGCGCGATGGCGTTGACCTCGCGGATGTTGGCCAGGAACTGGTTGCCCAGACCCTCGCCCTTGTGCGCGCCCTTGACCAGCCCCGCGATGTCCACGAATTCGACCGCCGTCTGCACGATCGGTGGGACGCGCTCGCCCTTGGTGTAGAGCTTCGCCAGGGCCGTCAAGCGCGGGTCGTTCAACGGCACCACGCCGACGTTCTTGTCGATCGTGGCGAAGGGGTAATTGGCGGCTTCCGCGCCCGCCTTGGTGATGGCGTTGAAGAGCGTCGATTTGCCGACGTTCGGGAGTCCCACGATGCCGATACCCAAGCCCATCCGTACCTCCAGGCTCGAGCCTTCCCGAGCGCGATTTCCGTGTCTCTCGAGGTTTCCCCGAGCGCAGGACAGTCTACCAGGCGTGAGCGTCGGTCAAGATCGCACCTGTTACGAGGATCGCGTGGGTCGGTAGAATTCGCGAATGTTTCGGCTGAAGGTGCCCATCGAAGTCAGGTTCCGCGATCTGGATGTTCTGGAACACGTCAACAACGCCGTCTACGCCACGTATCTCGAGGTCGCCAGGTTGCGCTACCTGACGGACGTGGGGTTGGGTGCACCGCCCAAACCGACCATGATGGTCGCGAGGCTCGAGATCGATTTCCAAACCAGCATCGTGTTCGGCCAGCGCGTCGAGGTCGGCATTCGGGTCGCAGAGATCGGTGCGAAGTCTTTCGCGTTCGCCTACGAAGTTCGCGCCGATGGCGAAATCGCTGCGGTTGGAAAGAGCGTTCAGGTCTGGTTCGATTTCGCATCCAACCAGTCCGTGCGCGTGCCCGACAGCGCCCGAGAGAGGATCAGGGCGTTCGAGATCGAAGCTCCGCGCGAGCGCTGAATGGCGCTTCAGGCATCAACTGCCGGATCGTTCCCGACGCATGTTCTCGATGTACGCCTCGGACTGACCGCGAGCGATGGACAGGCTTTTCCAGCCATCACCCTTGAGCAATTTGCACAGGTACACGATCTGCCCGACGTGATAGGACACGTGCGCGACCTGGCGCTGAATCGCGTTGATGACGCCGACGGTTTCGCTGCGGATCGTGACGGTCTTGCCCAGATCATCGCCAGTCAACGCCTCGAGCGCGCCCAGGATGCAGGCCCAACCGCGCTCCCAGCGCGCCAGGATTTCCGCTCGGTTGGCGGTATCGTCCTCGAATTCCGCGTCGCGGTTGCGGTCGGGTTTCTCGCCGTCGGTCGTCAGGAAATCCGTCCAGCGCGAAACCATGTTGCCGGAAAGGTGCTTGACGATCAGGGCGACGCTATTGGATTCACCGCCCGGCTGAACGTGCAGCACATGGTCTGCGAGCTGTCCCATCGCGCCGTCCCCGAGCGATTTTTCAAAACGCAACCAGCGCAGCGTCTCGTGCAGAAATTCCGTTCCGATCTCGTTCATCCTTCCATTTTATGCGCCCCACCAGAACTTCGCCCGAGTTGTCGATGACGCCCGGATTTCGGGCATTTCGAAGCGCCAGGGTTTCGTTCATCCGTCCGGGTACTCCCGCTCGAGCCCCGGACGGGGCATGATGCGCGCATGAAAAGAAGACTCCGACGCATAGACCCGTTGTCCCTCGCCCTGAACTCGAGTGCGCTGTACGCATTTCTGGGCCTGGTGGTCGCGCTGGTCGCGTTGATCTCGCCCGCGCGCGGAACCAATCCGATTTTTGCGTTTCTGGCGGTGGTCGTGTACCCGCTGATCGGTTTTGTGGCCAGCCTGATCGGTGCATGGTTGTACAACCTGGTCGCCGGTGTTACCGGTGGCGTGCTGATCGAACTTTCCGAAGAAGTCTAAAGCGCAAAGACCATCCAGGACGTTGCTTCTCGAGGCTCGAGATTCGCGTCCCGGACGGTCTTTTCTGTGCGACCTGCGCGAGGTTGAAATCGTACTTCTCGGAATTCCACGGCGAAACGTTTGAAGGTCGTTCGACCAAACTCGCTGCCATCAGCTTCGTTCAAAGACGCGCTGTTGCGGCAAAGCCCAAAAACGCGAACTTGGAGCGAGATCCTCGCATCTTCATAGAATCCGCGAAAAAAGTACCTGAGATATTCACTCAAGAGGCAAAAAGTAATCACGTAGACGCGAGGTGAACGAAGATCATCGAGCGCCCAACAGAACCGACAGGCGATACGAAAGGGGAATGAAATGAAGAACAACGTCGCGAAAAACATTCTTTTTGGAGCCCTCGTCACCATCGGCTTGACTTTTGGTCTGGCGCATGCGGCATCGTGGGATCCGGACAAAATCGTCGCGGAATTCAACGTTCCCGTTGGACCCGAAAATGCGCTCGATACCGACCTGAGATACAGGGATTCGAGCTTCTTCAACATTATTCAGGCGCAATCGGACATCAACGGTTCGTTGGATGGTCAGTTCAAGATTCTCAGCGTCGATGCGCCCGAAGGCATCACCGTCACGGAGTACGCCGACGACAGCGGCGTCGGCCACGTCTGGTCGTTGCAACGCGCCAGGCGAGATAGCGTTCTTCAGGTCGGAGTCGAGATATCGGTGCC
>CAXTKV010000250.1:0-6182 GCA_964244895.1 uncultured Deinococcales bacterium | reverse complement strand
ACAACAAGAAGGCCGACGCGACCGCGCCCAGCAGGAAGTATTTCGCGGCAGCTTCCGTCGAGTAGCGGTCGTCGCGGTAATACCCGACCAGAATGTACGTGCTGTAACTGGAGAGTTCGATCCCCAAAAAGAGCAGCAACAGGTTGTTCGTGCCGACCATCAGCAAACCGCCGACGACCGTGAAGATCACGAAACCGAAGAACTCGCCGGGGCCAGTGCGGTACTTGTCGGGGTTGGCCATCGCGCCCGCCGAAACCAGAGCCCCGATCAGGCACAGGATCACCGTGCCCAAGCTGGCGAGCGGCCCGGATTTCAGGACGCCGTAGTAAACGGTGTCGTCGTTCCAACCGATGACCGCCAAGACCGCCGCGATGGCGAAGACGGCCAGCGTGATGCCGCCGAAGACGCCGCCGTTACCGAGCCTATCGGCGTTCGAGCCGCTGGCGGCAATGAACGTGATAATTCCGGAAACCGTTAAAAAGATCAATGTCGCGAGTAGCATTTCCAGATCTCCTTCATACCGGTCGAAACGTCGCCGCAGGGCGGCCAAGGTGCGATTGGATCGCGGTTTTCTTCAACGCCCACGAAGCGAAGATTTCGACACGCACGACTAACGGCTCGCCACGGCCTTGACCGTCTCGAGCAGGGCTTGAACGCTCGAGTCGATCCAGGGCGTGAGTACGGGCGGGAAGAAACCGAGCACGACCGCCAGCACGACCAGCGGTGCCGTGGCGGCAATCTCGATGGCTGAAAGATCGGGGAACTTCAGGCCGTGCCCGTGGGCTTCTGTAGCGTGATCGCTACTGGAATGCCCGTGATCGTCGCCCGAGTCGGGAGCCTGACCCAGAAGCACGCGCTGAACGGCGTACAGCACGAAGCCCGCCGTGATGATAATGCCGAGAAGCGCGATCATGCCGAACCAGAAGGTGCTCGAATTCTGCACCGCGCCGGAGAGCGCCGTGAATTCCCCGATGAATCCAGCCAAGCCGGGCAAGCCCAACCCGCCCAGGAAAGCCATCCACATGATCGCGCCCAGGACGGGCATGGCGTTGTACATGCCGCGCATCGCCGCGATCTCTCGGGTGTGCGTGCGGTTTGAGAGCATACCGACCGTCATGAACATCAATCCCGTGATCAACCCGTGCGCGACCATCTGGTAGACCGCGCCGTGAATGCCCATCGGGGTCAGTGACGCGATGCCCAGCAGCACGTAACCCATGTGGTTGACGCTCGAGTTGGCGACCATGCGCTTGAGGTCTTTTTGGGCCATCGCCACGTACGCGCCGTAGATGATGCTGATCGTGGCCAGTACCGCAATGGTGATCTGGAAGGTCTGCATCTGACCGGGGAACAAGCCCAGCCCGAAACGGATGATGCCGTAACCGCCCATCTTCAAGAGCACGCCCGCCAGCATGATCGAACCCGCCGTCGGCGCTTCCGTGTGCGCCCAGGGCAACCAGGTATGAACCGGGAAGCTGGGGAGTTTGATCAGGAACGCGATCAGGAAACCCCAGAAGATCAGTCCGACCCCCGGCAGCGCCGCAATCATCGGCAGGTTCTGGCGCAGGGTTTCATAATCGAAGGTCAACGGGATGGCCGCGTTCGAGGAGACGCTGAAAGCCAGCGCCAGGATCGCCACCAGCATCAGCACCGAGCCGGTCAAAGAATAAATCACGAACTTGATCGCAGCGTAGCGGCGGTTCTCGTAGCCCCAGACGCCGATGATGAAGAACATCGGGATCAGCACGATTTCCCAGAAGACGAAGAACAGGATCAAGTCGAGCGACACGAATACGCCGGTCAACCCGGCCTGCATCACCAGAAAGAGCGCGAAGAAGCTCTTGCGATCAACGTCCCAGGACGCCAGCACGCTGACCATCGTTAGAAGCGCCGTCAGCACCACGAACGGCAACGAAAGGCCGTCCAGCGCGACGTGATAGCCGATACCGACGCTGGGCAACCACGCGACTTTCTCCGTCCACTCGAAGCCGCCCGCCAGGTTGTACTGGAAGTACATCACGGCAGAAATGACCGTGGTCATCAGGCTGGCTGCGACCGCGACGCGCTTGGCGAGTTCGCCCTTATTGTCACCTGACACCGCGACCAGCGCCGCTAGGATGGGAATCAGGATCAGCAGGGTAATCATTTCTGACCTTCCTGGGCATACGTGAATGCGAGGGCAATCACGGCGGCACCGACCACGATCAGCCAGGCGTACAGCCCGACCGCGCCCGTCTGCGCGCGCCGCAAGAAATCGCCGGTCGCGGTCGTCGCGCCGCCGACGAAGTCCACCAGCCGATCCAGGATGTTCTTATCGAACCAGTCCAGGATCGCAGATGGAGCGGCGGCAATCACGTTGATGACCTTGTAATAAAAATCGTCGATGAAGTAGCGGCGCTGAAGCAGCATGGTCAACCAATCCGGTGCGATCTGCTTGGTGTGATCCCGCGCCCCACCGTAGAGCGCAAAGGCGATACCCGCGCCGAACAGCACGATCACCAAGGACAGAATGTACCCACCGATGGCGCTCGAGACGGGCACGACCTCGGGTTCGCCGAAGTACACGAAGCGCTGGAACCACTGGTTTGCGAGCGGAGAACCGACGAAGCCCATCACGAACGCGCCCGTGGCCAAAAGCACCAGCGGCACGATCATCTCGGGGCCGGATTCGTGCGGGTGATGCGCATGAGCGGCATCGTGGTCATCGCCGTGACCGTGGCTCGAGAGCGCGGCGTCAGCCTTGACTTCGGCTGCGGTCATGTTCAGGCTGGCTTCGCCCTCCTGGTTCCACCATGCGGCGTTCCAGGGGCTGGCGGTCTTGGGTTTGTAGAACGCGATCAGCATCAATCGGGTCGTGTAGAAGGCCGTCAGCACGGCGGTGATCACGCCGATCGCGTACAGCGGGAAGTTCGCGCCCTGGGCGGCGTGCAGGATCTCGTCCTTGCTCCAGAAGCCCGCGAACAGCGGGAAGCCCATCAAGGATGCCGCCCCGACCCAGACCGTGCCGAGCGTCCACTTCTGGTACTTGGCGAGGTGATCCATTTCAAACACGTCTTGCGTGCCGGAGCCGTGAATCATGGAACCCGACCCGAGGAACAACAGCGCCTTGAAAAATGCGTGCGTCAACAGGTGAAAGAGCGCCGCCGTATACCCAAAGACGCCCAGGCTGAGGAACATGTACCCGAGCTGGGAGAGCGTGGAAAACGCCATGATTTTCTTGGCGTCCGCCTGCGCCGGAGCCATCGATGCCGCGAAGATCGCGGTGATGCCGCCGATCCAGGCGATCACCGGCAGGACGTTGCCGACGATCATGATCGGGTACGCCCTGGCGACCAGGTACACGCCCGCCGCGACCATCGTGGCGGCGTGAATCATGGCGCTGACGGGCGTGGGGCCTTCCATCGCGTCCGGCAACCAGACGTGCAACGGGAACTGGGCGCTCTTGCCGACCGCCGCCAGGAACAGCAGCAAGCCGATGCCGGTCGCCGCTCCACCCGCCAGCAATGCGGCGAGCTGACCGGATGCGCCCTGCGCGATCAGCGTCGGGATATCCAGGCTGCCGGTCTTCTGGTAGAGCCAGAACAAACCGGCCATGAAGGCCAGATCGCCGACGCGCACCGTCAGGAAGGCTTTTTTCTGGGCTTGCTGAGCCGAGCGCTTCTTGTAGAAAAAGCCGATCAGCAAGTAACTCATGACGCCCATGATTTCCCAGAACAACAGCACGTGAAAAAGATTTTTCGCCATGACCATCGCCAGCATCGCGGCGGCGAACAGGTTGATGTAGGCAAAGAACGTCGGGTAGCGGTCTTCACCCCACATGTACCCGACGCTGAAGAGGTGAATCAGCGTGCAGACGACCGCCACCATCAAGAGCATGATCGCGGCCAGTTGATCGAAGTAAAAGCCGAACGGCAAGCTTTCTTGGCCCTTGATGGCCAGCCACGACCACTCGCGGGTGATCGGAAATTGGCCGATGGCGCCGCGCTCGAGTGAGCCTTCGACGGCGGTTTTGATCTCGGGCGAGGCGAGCTTTTCCGTTGATACGCGCACGGCTTCGGGCGTCACGCCTTCGACCTTGGCTTCGGCACTGGCCTTCTCGGATTTCTCGAGGCCATAGATGCTCTCGAGCTTGGTGGCATCCCAGCGGGGCGCGTTGCTCGAGACTTCGGTGAACAAGCCGATGGCGACCACGGCGGAGGCCGCGATCAAGGATGTCGCCAGCCACGCGGCGCTGCGGCCCGGCATGGATTTCCCGAACAAGGAAATCAGCAACCAGCCCAGTGCCGGGAAGAGCGGGATCAGAATGGCGATGTCAACGAACATTGAGGCTTCCCCTCCCTGTATTTCGCCCGGAGCACCGCGAAAACACCGTCTGGGACGGCATTCCTTGAGCTGCGTCTACGACGGTGTTCTCGCGCGAGCGGTCTTTCACGGTCTTCTCGAGTTGCGCGGCTCGAGGAAGCATCAGGCCTTCATCTCCATCAGGTCGTCCGCGCTGACGCCACCCTTGTTGCGGAAGACGTTGATGAAAATCGCCAACCCGACCGCGATTTCTGCGGCGGCCAGCGCAATGATGAACAGCGCGAAGAGTTGACCCTGGACGTTCTCCGGGTCGGTGTAGGCGGATATGGCCACGAAGTTCAGCATCGCGGCGTTCAGCAGGATCTCGACGCTCATCAGAATGGCGATCAGGTTGCGGCGCGTCAACACGCCGTACAGACCGACCAGGAACAGCAAGCTTCCGAGCGCCAGGAAGTGGTTGAGCGTGATGCCCGAATTGGCGAAGGCGCGAATCCCTTCCTGCACGGGCGGGAAGAACGCGGCAAATACGAAAAGCGCGATCACCGCCAAGATCAACAATCCCGAAATGATATTGCCAGCGCGCTCACTCATCCGTTCACCAGATCCCTTTCGATCTGCGTCTCGCGTTCAAAAGTCACGGCGGGTGGCAGGAGCTCACCGGCGCGCACGGGCTTGTCCACTTCGGAAAGCACGCCGACATCGCCCTTGATCGTCTCACCGTCGCGCTTGGTCAGCACGATTGCGCCGACCATGGCGATCAAGAGGATCACGGACGCGATCTCGAAAGCCAAGAGCGTTCCGTTGACGCCGGTGGTTTCCGGTGCGGACAGCAGGTGCTCACCGATCTTGGCGGGGCTGACGGCGGTGACGCTGGTGCTGCCCGCGCCCACCTTCCACGACCTGAACAGGTACGCGCCCAACGCCAAGGCGAGCGGCACGAACGCGATGAAGGCCGAGACTGCGCTCAGGGGGCTCTTGAGTCGCACCTGGCGCGATTGCGTCATGAACAGGATGAAGACCGTCACGATGGGAATTGCGCCCGCGTTGATCAGGATTTGCAGCATCCCCAGGAACGGCGACCCGACCAGGAAGTACAATCCGCCGATGGCGAAGAACGACAGCGCCAGCGAGAGCGCCGCGTTGAGCAGCTTGCTGGCGGTGACCGCGTAGATCGCCGTGACCAGCACGGCCAGCGCGATCAGATAAAAGAAAATCGAGTTGACATCCGAAGTCATCAGGCATCACCCGGCTTCTTCGGTTTTTTCGTCTTGTCGTTGGTGACGCGACCCGCCACCAGGCGCACGGTCAGGGCGTTGAATCCCGCCGTGTCGCCCTTGGCGAGCAGGTCGGCCTGCACGGGCCAGGTTTCGATGCCCGGCTCGAGGCTCACGCCCGCGCCCGTCATGATCTCCTCGAGTCTGGCTTTTTCAGTCGTGGCGAGCTGCGCGAAAGTCGTGATGCCCGCCGCCACGAGCGCCGCCGCGCGCTTCGGGCCGATGCCCTCGATGATTAAGAGGTCGTCGGCTTTGCTCTGTTCCGCGACCGGAACGGCGACTGGAGCTTCCGGCGCGCTCGAGGACACCGTGCTGGACGGTGTTTCTTGCTTTGCGTCCACGACGGTGTCCGTGCTCAACGCCTGCGGCTCGCTCGCGGCTTCTGCGACCGGCTTCGGAGCCTCGACGGGTGCGGCCTCGGTCGTCGCTTCGGGTGCTGGGCTCGAGACGATGGATTTAACCTCGGGCGCTTCGGCCTTTGGAGCTTCCACGGCGGGTGCGGAGATTGAAGGAACCTCGCTCGCGATGGCTTCGAGTTTGGGAGCATCGACCTGCGACGCTTCGGGCGCGGGGCTCGAGACGACCGCCTGAGCCTCAGCTTTTGGA
>CAXTKV010000249.1:0-6242 GCA_964244895.1 uncultured Deinococcales bacterium | reverse complement strand
TTCTGGTGGAGCTGAGGGGATTCGAACCCCTGACCTCCTGAGTGCGATTCAGGCGCGCTCCCAACTGCGCCACAGCCCCAGATGCTCGAACTCGAGCGGCATGAAGCGTATCACGAGCCCCGCAGCGGTGCAAGTCCCGATGGAAGGCGGGATCGTGTGTGACGCGGTACGAAAAACACTGTCTGAGACGATGTTTTCGTACCAACACTCTTTTAGAGACTCAGGCCCGGATGACTTTGGTGGTGCGCCCGGACAGGTTCGAGAACCTCGAGATCGCCTGTGCGTCCGTCGAGAGTTCCAGCACGTCCGGGTAGCTGTCATCGGCGTAGTACGCCAGCGCGGTCAAGCCTTCGGCGAACACGTCGTAGTTGACGGCGGAAATGGGCAGTTCGACCGTCAAGGTCACGTCGTCGTCCTCGTCGAGCACGAATTTGGCCAGGTTCATCTCGCGGTTGAAGTACAGCATCGCCTCGTAGGTGCGGCGGCGGCATTCGGCATCGCTGGGTGCGGGAACGAACGGCGAGATGGTCATGTACAGCCACGCGTCCGTCAGGCGCAAGTAAATCGTGAAAAAAGAGTGGTCGCCTTTGAATCCCGTGCGCCACACGCCGTTTCCCAGGGTTTCAAAGCTCCAGCCGTACTGCCCGAAGTACCGTTCCACGATTTCGGGTGTGATCTGCGGCGCGGGGCTCACGTCGGTGCTCATGCCTCAATTCTACGCCGGAAGATTGTCAGGGCGAATACGCACGCACACGGATGCGCTCGGCTATTGAGCCTATCAGGTGACGCGAACATTACAGGACAGGCCAGACCCGAGGAAGCCAGACTCGAGGAGGGCTCGAGCCTTCAAAGGGCGATGACGGTCAAGATTCCGGCGAACTCGCCATCCCCGGCCATGTCCGTTCCGGGCACGTTCAACCTGGAGATGTTGCCGTCCAGATACAGCGCGTCCGGGCATTTCAGCCCCTCTTTCATGAACCGCGCAAAATCGAAGAAGTTGACGGGATCGAGGGCCAGCACCAGGTGGACTCGGGTGTTCGATTCCACGCCGACGCCGTTGCGCATCAGGCGATTGTCTGAGCCCCTCTGGAACGCGGCGTTGATGGTGTTTTCGACCACCAGCATTGGGCCGGACTGGGTCGCCTGGAGCGCCGTCAACTTCTGGCGCGCGAACGCGCTCGTCGTCAGGATTCGCGCACCGCTCGGTGAGATCACGAACACGCCGTTGGGTTGCAGGTAAAAGTTGCCGTAACCGCTTTGACGTGGGTTGAGATCGTGCAGCACCTGAGCGTTTTCGACGTGCAAACCGAGCGGCCTGAAGCCCGTATCGAAAATTCCGGCGTTCATCGCGGCCAACAGGCGTTCCCCGCGTTTTGAGAGCGCCGCCCCGAGCCGAGAAAAACGCTTGTACGGTTTGCCCGACGCGTCCTTCCAGCGCATCACCAAGCGCACCTCGCGCAAGTCGAGGCTGACGACCGCGTAGCGCGTCCCCTCGAACTCGAGCCGCCGAAGCTCGAAACCCTGCGCGCCCATCTGGGCGGTTGCGGTCAGGTGAAGCAGCGCCAGCGCGAGAACCGCGAAGCCAGGTTTCATTCCTTCAGGCTACGGCAGAACGCCGATTGCGTCCAAAACGTCCCGCACGATGCGGATTGGGACCCTTCAGGACGGTGTTCTCTGCTTCCAGACGTGAATTTCTTGGCGCATTCGAGCCGAAAGCGTGCGAATTTTGGACGGGAGGGCCGTCTGGCAGCCCGTACAATCGCCTTTCATGGGATTGCGTCTCGCCATCGTCACAGACGTTCACAACGGACCCGACACGGGCAACGTGCGCGGCCCCGAGGCCATCGCCTTGCTCGAGCAATTCGTGCGCGAAGCCGCGCCCCTCGAGCCCGATCTGGTGATCGATCTGGGCGACCGCATCACCGATCAGAGCCCGGAACTGGATCGCCAGAACTTCCTGGCGGTGCGCGATGCGCTCCTTCGGTTCTCTTGCCCGAAAGTTCACCTGCTGGGCAACCACGACGCCATCCCGCGCGAAGAGCAGGCGCGCGAACTGAACGCGGACCTGGGTTCGCACGCCGTGGAGTTGAACGGCTGGAACCTGGTGTTCCTGGACAGCTACGACGGCACGACGGGCGGTCGAATCTTTCATCACACGCTCGAATTTCTCGAGGCAAACCTGACCCAGACCGCCCTGCCGACCGTGATTTTCAGCCATCAGCCGCTGCACGGTCAGCCGATGACGGGCAACCAGTACTTCGAGTCCGATTTTGCGGCTTTCGCCTGCCCGGCGGACAACGACAAGGCGCGCGCGATCATCGAAGGCTGCGCGCTGGTGCGGCTGTGCGTCTCCGGCCACGCCCACTGGAACGACGTGCGGCACGTGAGCGGCGTGACGTACCTGACCCTGCAATCCCTGACGGAATCCTGGGCGACGCGCGGCCTGGCGGCGGGAGCCTGGACGTGGCTGGAACTGGAAGACGCGATCCGCGTTTTTGTTCACGGGCGCGCCCCGCTGACGCTCGAGTTTGCGCTCCAGACCCTGTAAGCTCGAGCCCCTACCGGGCGGTGCCACCCGGCCCGAGAAGGATAAACACCATCCTGGACAGTGTTCATCCTTCTCGGGCTTCAGCGTGCGGCACGGTTTTCTCGCGGCAGGACGGGAATGGTCATCTGGGGCGCACAGCAATCCGTGGGACGCCCGTAGATTGGTCGCATGAATCGACGCGCCATCCTCGGTCTTCTCGTCTCGAGCCTGATGCTGGGCGGCGCGATCGTGCGCTCGCAGGCCAACAACACCGACTTGCGCGTCCCCGAAGGTTTCAGCATCGAGATGCTCTCGCAGGGTTACGGCAAGTTGCGCTTCATGATTACGGCGGACAACGGCGATCTGATCGTCTCGGACAACAAGGCGGGCAAGGTCTACGTGCTGCCCTGGAAGGACGGCAAGTACGCCGAGCGCCAAGAGTTCGCGTCCGGGCTGAACCAACCGCAAGGGCTGGCCGTCCACAAGACTTTCCTGTACGTCGCCAACACGGACGGCGTGGTTCGCTTCGCGTACAAGGCGGGCGAGACTCGAGCCACCGGAACCCCGGAAAAGCTGGTGGATTTGCCCTCCGGTGGTCACACGACGCGCACGGTGGTCTTCGGGCCGGACGGACGGATGTACGTCTCCATCGGCTCGAGCTGCAACGTCTGCGAGGAATCCGACCCGCGCCGCGCATCCGTCTGGGCTTACGACGAGAACGGCAAGAACGGCAAGGTGTTCGCGTCGGGCTTGCGCAACGCCGTCGGCTTGGCCTGGAATGGGGGCAGGCTGTACGCCACCAACAACGGGCGCGATAACCTCGGCGACGACACGCCGCCCGAGAGCTTTTATGTGCTTCAAGAAGGCAAGCACTACGGCTGGCCGTACTGTTACACTGTGGGTGGCAAGCAGGTCTGGGACAGCAACTTTGGGGTTCGCGACCAAAAATTCTGTGATGGTGCCGTGCCTGCCTTCGCCACCACCACCGCCCACAGCGCACCACTCGGGCTGGCGTTCTACACGGGCAAGATGTTCCCGCCATCCTTTCAGGGCTTCATTTTTACCGCCCTGCACGGATCGTGGAACCGCAGCAAGAAAAGCGGTTACAAGGTCGTGACGATCGACCCGAAAACCGGCGAGGTCAAGGATTTCGTGACCGGATTCCTGCGCAACGAGAGCGCGATCGGACGCCCCGTCGACCTGACCGTCGCTCCCGACGGCGCGTTGCTGCTTTCCGACGACTGGAACCAGGCGATCTGGCGGATCAGTTACGCAAAGTAGGGCGGGCCGCAAGCCGCGAGCCTCTAGGAAACACGTGTTGCGCGCGACGGTTGTAGACGAAGGTTGAGGAAGTAGGGTAGACCGTCTGGGACGCACTTTTTTGAGCTCGAGAATTTGCGTGCTGGACGGAGTTCTTGGCTTGAACGATTTGGAGGTGGGTCGATCGAAGGTTTCATGATCGAAGCTGACGCGTGTCACACGGGCGACCGTTAGAATCCGGGTGTGGAATCACTCGGGCAGTACCTCGATATCGCGCTCCAGGCGGCTCGCGCCGCCGGCGCCATCCAGCTTCGCAACCAGGGCACGAACCTCGAGATCGACTCGAAATCCAACGAGAGCGACCTGGTGACGCGCACCGACAAGGAATGCGAGGCGGAAATCCGGCGCATCATCCTGACCCAATACCCCGATCACGCCTTCCTGGGCGAGGAGGGCGGAACCTCGGGGTCGAGCCGGTACCGATGGATCGTCGATCCGCTGGACGGCACGGTCAATTACGCCCACGGCTTCCCGTTTTTCTGCGCTTCGGTCGCCCTCGAGATTGACGCTCAGGCCGTGGTCGGCGTGGTCTACGACCCGAACCGCTTTGAAACATTCACGGCCACCAAAGGCTCCGGCGCCCTCATGAACGGCCAGCCGATCCGCGTGACCACCGTGCCGACCCTGGAGGGCGGGCGCACGATGCTGGCCACGGGCTTTCCCTACGACAAATCCGAAGCCTTGCGGATGCTCGAGGCCCTGACGAGGTTCATGGATTACGGCCTGCCGATCCGTCGGCCCGGCGCGGCGGCGCTCGATTTGTGCTACGTCGCCTGCGGGCGACTGGACGGTTTCTACGAATCAAAACTGCAAGCCTGGGATTGCGCCGCCGCCAACCTGATCATCCAGGAAGCGGGCGGTTCGGTCACCAACTTTCGCGGCGAACCGTACCAGTACGAGGCCGAGAAGAAACTGATCGCGTCCAATGGCTTGATTCACGCCAAGATGATCGAAATTCTGCGCGATCTTTAACTCGAGAACACCGTCTGGCACGCATTTTTTGGATTCGCGCGCCAGACGGTCTCGATCCCTGCGATGCCCGAGCGTTCCCGGCAGCCTCGAGGTGAGCGATCTTCAATCCGGCATTTTTTCCAGGGGTTTCGCGTTGCCGTAAAAGGGTTTCGCGCCGCCCGTCGGCGCGGCCCAGTTGACGCCGTTGACGATCACGCGCTGAATTTCGGGGTTGTGGTACGTCGGGTAGGTCTCGTGGCCGGGACGAAAGTAAAACACGCGACCCGCGCCGCGCCGCCAGCACGCGCCGCTCCGGAAAACCTCGCCGCCCGAGAACCACGACACGAACACCAGTTCGTCCGGTTGCGGAATGTCGAAGTGCTCGCCGTACATTTCTTCCGATTCCAGCGTGATCGCTTCACCGATGCCCGCCGCGATCGGGTGCCCCGGCGCGACCACCCACAGGCGCTCGCGGTCGTTGGCCTCGCGCCATTTCAGATCGCAAGAGGTGCCCATCAGGGCCTTGAAGGGCTTGCTGAAGTGCGCGCTGTGCAGGGCCACGAAACCCATGCCGTCCAGCACGCGCGCCCTGACGCGCTCCACGGTCGCGTCAGACACGTCACCGTGCGCCAGGTGCCCCCACCAGACCAGCACGTCGGTGGTGTCCAGTACGTCACCGCCCAGGCCGTGATCGGGCTCGTCCAGGGTGGCGGTGCGGACTTCCAGTTGGGCGTCCCGCAACGCTCCGGCGATGGCTCCGTGAATGCCGTTCGGGTACAACGACGCGACAGCCGGGTTCTTTTTCTCGTGCCGATTTTCGTTCCAGACGGTGACTCGAGTCATGGGTTTACGATACCGCACGCGGTCTTTTTGTGGCTCTGCCCGACTCGCGAGCCATCAAAAGAACGTCCCGAACCTCGCTTCTCGAGACTCGGGATTCGCGTACAGGACGGTTTAAATAGCTGATTTCTCGAGCTTAAAGAGCGTTCAGACCGTCTGAATGATGATTCCGATGACGACCACGATCAAACCGAACGGCAGCGTGGTCAGCGCGGCCTCTGAAGGTTTGAGTTCGGGAAGCAACGAACGGCTCGTGATCAGGCTGCCCGCGCCGATCGCGACGAATGCCAGCCCGCACAGAATGGTGATGATGCCCATGCGGGAATTCTAGCACCCGAGTCTGAGCAACTCGATCAAGGAAGTCTTGATGACGACCTGGTGACGCCTCGGGTGCTAGCCTCTTCGCGTCATGCGCGCGGCTGATCATCCCGCCTTCGAGATTGTTCACAAAGCCATTCGCGACGGCCCAATTCCTGGGGCTGCTCTCGCGGTCGGCAGCCCGGAAGGTGTGCGATACGCGTGCTACGGGCAAACCTCGAGCGCGCTGAGTCGGTTCGCCTCGAGCGCGCTGAGTCCAGCGACCTCGAGCGCGCTGAGTCCAGCG
>CAXTKV010000248.1:0-6251 GCA_964244895.1 uncultured Deinococcales bacterium | reverse complement strand
GACTGGTTGACGGCGGACCAGTACCGCAAGAATCTCTCGAAGTGGGAGACCGAGGACGACCTGGTGGACTTGCGCGAACGCTTCGTGACGGGCGCGGCGAACACCGTCGGCGCGTCTCGAGATCAGGCGATCACGGTGTTCGATCAGCTCTCAGCGTTTCGCGGCTATGGCTTCGCGGAATCTCATGCGTTTGCCTTCGCGCAGCACGCCTACGCCAGCGCCTGGTTGCGCGAGTTCTACCCGGCTGAGTATTTTTGCGGGTTGTTCAACGAGGAGCCGGGGATGTACAACCGCCAGACGCTCGTGCAGGAGGCGATCAAGCAGAAGGTCGAACTGCTGCCGCTGGACATCAACAAAAGCGGCGCGCGCTTCGCGTGCGAACGCGTCCCCGACGATGGCAAAACAGGCTCGAGGAAGGCCGTGCGCTTCGGGCTGAACGGCGTGACCGGGTTGAAGGGCGGCGAGGAGACCGAGGGCGATCAGGCCCGCTCGACCCCCGCCAGGATCGCGCTCGAGCGGCTCAGGGGAGACTTCTCGAGCCTCGAGGACTTCTACGCGCGGGTCAGGCTCGACCGGGACGAACTCGAGACGCTCGCGCGGGCGGGCGCGTTCGACGCCATGATGCCCAGGCGCGAGGCGATCTATCAGGCCAGGGTGCTCGAGAACGCGCTCAGACCTGGGGAGGCCGCGCTGTTCGGCCCAGGCGTGCCTTCACCCGCGTTCGCTCCCCCGACCGACGAGGAGATCCTCGAGATGGACCTCGAGACGAAGGCGGTCAACGAGGCGGGGTTGCACGTCATGGACGTGCACCGGTCCGCGCTCGACGGGCTGGGCGTGACGGGGCTGGTGAACTGCAAGCCCTGGACGAGGGTGCTGACGGCGGGCCTGGTGGCGCAGAAGCAGAGACCGCCGACGGCCAACGGCGTGGCCTTCTGGTGGCTCGAGGACCGGTATCACCGCGTACAGGTCGTGATCAGCCCGGAGCTGTGGGAGGCCAATCGCGTGCTGCTGCGCGACGCGACCGTGATGATCGTCGAGGGCGAATTCACCCGCAACGGCGAGCACCGTGGACTCAAAGCCGAGGCGTTGTGGGGCTTCACCAAGCGCAACACCCCTATCGGTCCGGCGTCCAGAACCCTTGGGACCGTCTACAGCGGGACGGTAGGCTGAACACATTGTGGAACTCGAATCGCTTCGCATTCAGAATTACCGTTCACTCGAGGATGTCCGTCTCGAGAACCTGGGCCGCATTAACGTGCTCGTGGGCCGGAACAACGCGGGCAAGTCCGCCATCGTCAATGCCCTCCTGGATTTTGGGGAAATTCTGCGCCAGAATTCCAGTGGGGATCAAATGATCAAGTCAGTCGATTTGCATTCCCGAATGCCCAGTCGCAACGACGCGCTGTTCTTCAAGATTGATCTCGAGTTCCAACTCAACAAACGTGAACACAAGGATGTACTTACTTTTATCCTAAACCAAACTAATCAAAACATTCAGCACAAGATGCATGACTATCTCAACGATAGTCATGCATTCCGAAAAATCAAGTTCAACTTCTGGGTAGACCCACAGAATTCAAAAAGGATTTTGCTTAAATCACTGGGTCTCACCGCTTATGATGGTGCATGGGTCGAAGCAGTAGAGGAAACCACCGTTCGAGGCCCACTAGAACTACAATTCATCAATTTTATGGTGATAGCTCAGAATGCTACCTCCCTCGATTGGAATGTTAGCTGGATGCGCAATCAAGGACCTAGTACGTTCTCATACTTGTCCGCTCCAGAATTTCGACTTATAGATACGTTTGGATTCCAGCCCTACAACACATGGTTTAACAGTCTACAAACCTACTTCAGCAACGCTTTCTTTTTCTCTGCCATTCGTCAAAGCGACGAGCTACATTCGGCAAAAGAAACCAACGCGCTCGAGGCGAACGGTCGCAATCTCGCGGGACGATTGCATACCTTGCGGAGCAACGGCGAGCCTGTGTTCCGAAGCATCGAACGCTTCGTCCAGAACGCCCTTCCAGATCTGGGGCTGCTCCGCTCTCGCATTGACGCGGCGAACACATTTGTCGCATTTGAGCAGACGGAATCCAACTTCTTCACGCGCCTTCATGAGATGGGTGGTGGCCTCGAGCAACTCCTGCTTGTGGCCACCGCCCTTCGCACCACTGATGCCTCGCATCCGCTGTTTCTCGAGGAACCCGAGAGCCACCTCCACCCCGGTGCGCAACGCTACCTGCTCGAGCAACTTGCCGCCGATGGGCGGCAGGTCTTCGTCACCACGCATTCGCCGATCTTCGTCAACACCCTGGGGGATCACCATCGAACCTACACCGTCCGGCGAGAGGGACCAACGACACGGGTTTCGAGCGCGACCAATCCCGCAGACCTGGCAGAGGGACTCGCTGAACTCGGCTCCAGGCCGAGCGACGTGCTGTTCGCGGACGCCGTGCTGTTCCTCGAAGGGCCGACCGACGGACCCGTGTTCACCGCCTGGGCCAAAACGCTTGGTCACGACCTCGAGCGCGGCAACGTCAAAATCCTGACCACGGGTGGTGGCGAGATGGCAGGGCGAGACGCACCGATTCGCAGCGAGGTGATCGAAGGCCTCGCCAGCGGGCTGCGCGTGCCGCACCTGTTCGTGATTGACCGCGATCACCGGCCACAAGCGGAAGTGGACAAGCTCGAGGCGAGGTTGGGCGAACGCCTTCACGTGCTCGAGCGCCGGGAACTCGAGAACTACTTGCTCGATCCGCAAGCCATCCTCGAAACGCTGAAGAGCCTCCCGTCTGGAAACGCGGCGGTTGATGCGAAGCGCCAGGCGGCCACCGCTGCGGACATCGAACAGCTGATTCAGCAGCATGCCGACAAGCTCGAGGGCATGGTGATCGTCAAACGCGTGCGGCAGGCGCTCGGACGGCTCGAGGGCGGATTGCTCGACCGGGACGGTGTTGAAGCTCTAATCCCGTATGCGCTCGAGCCGGATTTCCCGAATCGAGTGACGGCGGTGGTGAGCGCACGCATCTTGCCCCGCATCGAAGAGAAGGCCATCGCCGAAATCATCGAGGTTGAACTCAACGCGCACCGGGAGGTCTGGCAGAACCGAGCGACACGCGCACAGATCGCTCCCGGAGCGGAAATTCTTGAAGGCGTGTTCGGTGAGTTCGGCGCGAAATTCAAGAAGAAGAAACATGGCCTCTTGATTGCTGAACGAATGCAGCCGAGAGAGATCCCACCGGAAATCACGATGTTGGTGGCGCGGGCTGCGCGGCTCGCGAGCGAAGCGGGCGGCTGAGGTGTGCGGGCGCTATTCGATCGCGATCAGCAAGAAAGAATTGCGCTCGATCTTCAAGGTCGAACCGCCCGTGGATCAACTGCCGTTGTTCACGGTCGCGCCGACGCAATCCGCCCCGATCATCAAACGCGGTGAATCCGGGGATCTCGAGATGACCCTGGCCCGGTGGGGATTCGTGCCCGCGAACGCAGAATCCGTTGCTTCGATCAAACACCTCAGCCTGTTCAACGCTCGCGACGACCGCCTCGAGACGTCTCACGTCTGGGACGGTCTTCTCGAGACCTCGCGGTGTCTCGTGCCCGCCTCGAGCTTCTTCGAGTTCACGGGTGAACGGGGACAGAAAACGCCTATCGAAATCGGACTCTCGAGCGGCAAGCCGTTTGCGATGGCCGGATTGTGGTGCCGTTGGACGCGGGACGGGCGGACCCTCGAGAGTTACACCGTGATCACCACGAGCGCGAACGCGGTCGTCGCACCGTGGCACGAGCGGATGCCAGTGATCGTCAAACCCGTCGATTGGCAGGCGTGGCTCAGCCCAAGTCTCGAGATGGACGATGCCCGCGCGATGCTCAGGCCCTACCCAGCCTCACACATGGCCTTTGAAGGGCATGAAAAACGCGACCCGTAGGTCGCTGATAGATAAAGGATAGCACGGTATGCGGGTACACGCAAGTGTATGCACTCAGGTGCGTCTGGGACGGCCTCTCAGGCGTACCCACTCGGATCGAAGTTTTCCATCTCGTTCCCTAAAATCTCAGAGACGAACGCTTTCACCTCGCTCGCCTTCTCGGTGAACGACCCGTCTACGCGAATATCGTTCGTCGCGCCCTCTGTGAGTTCGACTTGGGTGTCTTCTCCGAATCGGTCGTGAATCTGCGGCTCGAGCACGGCCAGCAGGTCGCGGCGGGCGGCAGTATCGTCGAAGGTAGGTGCAGCGCCGCCTCTGGGCAGGGCGAACCGGATCGTGATGCGTTTCTGCATTCTCGTAACCTCGATCATGAGTTTACGCTAGAATCATAGTGCCTTGCCGCGCACCCTCGAGCCAGCCCGGAGGCAGCAGGTGCGCCAGGCGATCCGGGCAAGGCACACATCCACCACGTTCCCCGCCGTTGCCACGCGATGTTGCTTCCAGATTAGTAGATCATCAGTCGCAAAAACACCGTTCCAGACGGTGTTCCTCACAAGTCGAGTACCATCGGTGCGCCGACCATCGGCAGGTCGTGGTCTTTCACCCACGGTTCGAAGCCGAACTTCGCATACCAACCCGCCAACGCCGGTTGATCTCCGAGCGTGTCCTTGACCCCCAGCACCACCCGCTCGAGACCGCGAGCGCGGGCCAGTTCGATCACCGTTCGCATGACGTGCGTTCCGATGCCCTGACCGCGCCGCGTGCGGGGTCGAGTCAATCTCGCGAGCCAACCTCGAGGCCGAGGGTGGGCGTCCACGATGAGGTCGCACAGGTGCAGCAATCCTCGCTCTGTCATCACCGTGCAGATGGCTTTCGCCACCCGCCATCCGTCGCGGTTGTAAACGAGTACGGCGGGGTACGTCTCATCCGGCGTGCGCCAGACGGTCAGGTCCTCACCGCGCCTCGAGACGAACCCCGACACCCAGAGGGGCCGTTCGTCCTCCGGCAGGTGTGTCCACGACGGGAACGGCTGCGCCATTTACATCTCGAGGCGCTGAGTCTGAAGCCTGCGAACGCCATCCGAAACAGTGTTCACGCCGCCCGATCCCGTTCGAGGCGATGGTTCGAGAGGTGCTCGAGTTCGGCGGGCGCGTGGTACGTCTCGATCCCAGCACACCAAGCCACCAACACAGGTTTCGCGCCCAGCTCGAGCTTGAGCACCGCGCCGAGACCGAGCGAAGGCTCCCGTCGGTGGCGAACACCGTCGCCGACGAGAAATCCAGCCTGCGGTCGATGCTCTTTGGGTGTCGGTCGGCGAAGTCGCACGGTGAACCTCCGAAGCTTCATCATGCGCGGTCGCGGGCGATCACGGCGTGATCCCTGACCCGTTCGAGCCGTCCAGTTCGGCGAACGCTAGACTCGAGCCATGTCCGACCGAGATCGCATTCGCGAAGCGTTCATCAAGGAGTTCGAGGCACTCAGAACCGCGCTCGAGGCAGCTCTGAGCGAACCCAGACTGGCCTCAATCAATCGTGCGCTCGAGAACGTTCGTGAACATAACAGTTCGCTGGACGCGAGCGGATACTACCGTGCAGGTTACGGCCTCGGGTTGCTCGATGCGTTACAACGACTCGATCTGGCCGATGAGCTGATCGACCGTGTGCTAGAGCGGGCTTGCAGCCTGCCGAACTGATCGCGCTTCCACTGTTTTGCCATTGAAATGCTGTGCTGGACGGTGTTCTCGAGGACGTGAAACACCGCAGGGTTCGGGCTGAATGTTTCACGCTCAGTCGTGCAGCGCCCGCCTCAATCCCGGTCGCCATCCCGGTCCGTGTCATCCACCAACAAGTGGTACGCCTTGAGTTGCGCTGCTGAGCTTGGCAGCGGCCCGATGTACTTCTCGAACGCCTTCGTCCAGTCCGTCGCGATGTCGCGTTGCGCGTCACTGAGCTTGCTGCTGCCCTTGCAGGCCAGGTCGTGCAGTCTGTTCTCCAGCCCATCCTTGATGTGGGCATTGAGGGGTGTCGTGATGTACGACTGCGGCCACAAATTTTTGAACGAGTTCGAGCCGCCCAGCTCGAGACTGACGAGGTGATCGATCTCGTATTCTCGAGGCAGGCGCTTGGCGATGCCATAACTGGCATAGACCGCATCTTTCAAGCTTTGCGGGACGTTCCGCACGGTCGCAGTGTAGCCCGGTGTGCAGATCGCGATGAGGTTCGTAATCAGCACGTCGCCGGGCGTTCTGGTCGCATCGGGCAAGATCGGGCTCGAACTGGACGGGGTGACGCTCGGATCTGGTAGCAATCCATGCTCGCTATC
>CAXTKV010000247.1:0-6280 GCA_964244895.1 uncultured Deinococcales bacterium | reverse complement strand
GCAACGTATGGACGCATCCACGTTTGGATCACGGCGCGGGTTATGCTTCTTCAGCCAGACGGCTTCAACTGGTTCCTATGACGAGCATCTCAGCCGCACACAACGCACTTTCCGAGGGCGATTTCGATACCGCCTTCGATATCCTCGAGTCCGCCGCCAAAGCGGCCCGCGACCCGAGCGCGCGCGCCAAGCTCGATCTCGAGATCGCCGCGATTTACGCGCTCTACGGGCGCGATGGCGTGGACGGCGGCACGGGCTGCCTGTCGGATGCCGTGATGGCCGACGCACGCATCCGCACGGACCCCCTTTACAACGCCTTGCGCGCCGAATTCACCGCCTACACCCTGGAACTCCAAGCCCAGAGCCGTCCCGAACCCGACGACGATCCGCGCCTGGAACGCGCCGCACAGCAAGCCCTGGAAGCCCGCGAAGGCCCGCCCGTAGCGCGCTTCCACGCCGCCGCCGCGCTGGTCACGCTCGGCGAGGCGGAGGTCGCGTACAGCATCCTCGAGACGCTGGACAGGATGCAACTGCCCGCGCACCTGATCTGGCGCGTCTGGTCGTGGCGGGGCGGCGCACTGGAGGATCTGGGGCGCTACCGCGAGGCCGCCAACGCTTACGGCCAGGGCGCATTGCTCAGTTCCGGGCCGGACAAGGCCGCCATGCTGATGGATCGGGCCGCGATGCTCTTGGAAATCGACGAATCCTTCGACGCGCTGGAAATCCTCGAGGAAGCCCGCGCCGTCTACGGCGAGGCCGAACCGCCCCTGGAGGCCGCCAGCCGCCTGCACCTGGAAGCCCGAGCGCACCTGGCGCTGGACAATCCCGGCCTGGCGTCCGAGAAGGCTGAGAAAGCCCGAGCCCTGGAAGAAGAAGCCGGAGAACCATCGCACGGCACGGCGCTGGTTCACGGGCAGGCGCTGGCCGCGCTGGGCGAGTGGGAGCGCGCGCTGGTCGCGTTCCAGGCCGCCGTGGATCGGGCGCTGCCGCAGGACAAGGCGTACGCCATGCACGAGATGGGGTTGGCGCAGATGGACGCGGGTTTGCTGGAAGAATCCCAGGCGACATTGATGCAATCCGCGCTCGACCCGCGCTACGCCTTCCGGGGCGAGGTTTACGCCGACCTGGCCGAAGTCGAGTACCGCATGGGTCACTTCGACGAGGCCGAGCGCGCCGCCAGGGTCGCGCTCGAGCTGGGCGCGACCGTGCCCGCCAGCCTGATGCTGGCCAACATCGCCTACGAGTACTTCAGGTTGGGCGAGGCTTTAGACCACTACCAGCGCGTCCTCGAGAACGCCCCGGAAGGTTCCCGCGATTGGGTCATCGCCCACGAGATGATCGCCGACACGCTCGTTCAGGACGGCTGGCGCGACCCCGACCGGATCGTGCACCACAGCGAAACCGCCCTGCCGCACCTCGAGCCATCTGACGAGTGGGTCGTGACGCTGGAAGGTTACATTCAGAAGGCCAAAGAGTTGCTGAAAGGCTCGAGCAGCCGCACGTTGAATTGAAGAGCACCGTCCAGCACGCACTTTTGAATTCGCGTGCTGGACGGTGCTCCTTTGTAATACCCGAGTCACCCACACCTCGAGAAACCGGAGTCGCGCGTATTCACACCGCGAATTCCCGCAGGGGCGGGTCTGCGACCCACCCGCACCTCGAGACGTGGCTGAATCGCGCGCTCGAGACCCTCCATCTGAGCGCGCGCCGTTCCAGACCGAACCTCGAGACCGCGTCCCGGAAGGCGTACTGGTGGTTCTAACGACCTGAGAATGAATACCCATGTCCTTCCGATGACCTTCCGCCTCACGGATCGTCCGTAGGATGCTGCTATGAAAGTCGCGGTACTCTGCCACCCGAGCGCGGGCGGTTCCGGCGTGGTCGCCACGGAACTCGCGCTGGCGCTCGCCAGCCTGGGTCACGACGCGCACATGGTCGCCACGGAAATGCCGTTCCGACTGTCCGGCGCGACCCTGCCGCGATCCCGTCCCGACCCGGCGCGGCTCGAGATGCGCGGCGAGGTTTACTTCCACCGCATCGAGAACTCGAGCTACCCGCTCTTCAACGAACCCCTGACGCTTTTGGCCGCCGCCAACACGCTCTCAGAGGTGGTCGAGGAGTACGAGATCGACCTGATTCACGCGCACTACGCGATTCCGCACACGACCAGCGCGATCCTGGCGCGTGAAATGGTGGATCGCAAGGTCAAGGTCGTGACCACCCTGCACGGTACGGACGTGACGCTGGTCGGCTTGGAACCCGCGTTCCTGCGCACCACGCAGCACGCGATCACGCACAGCGACGGCGTGACGGCGGTATCGCAGTACCTGGCGGATCACACGCACAACGCCATGAACATCTCCAGGCCGATCAGCGTGGTTCACAACTGGGTCGACCCGGATCGTTTCCGCCCGATCAAAGACCCGAATTACCGATCCCGCTTCGCGCTGGCCGAGGAAGCCATCGTGATGCACGCCAGCAACTTCCGGGCGGTCAAACGATCCGAGGACGTGGTTCATATTTTTGCCGGAATCGCGGAACAGCGCCCCGCGCGTCTACTGATGGTCGGTGACGGCCCGGAACGTTCGCGCTGCCTGGAACTGGCCCGCAAGTTGGGCGTGAACGACCGCGTTCACTTCCTGGGTTCCTTGCCGATGCTCGAGACGGTGCTGGGCATCGCGGATCTGTTCCTGCTGCCTTCCAGCGAGGAATCGTTCGGGCTGGTGGCGCTCGAGGCGATGGCCTGCGGCGTGCCGGTGGTCGCCAGCAACGCGGGCGGCATCCCGGAGGTCGTCAGCGAGGGCGAGACGGGCTTCATGCGACCCATCGCCGACGTGGAGGGCATGGTCAAAGCCTCGCTCGAGGTGCTGTCCAGCGTGGAGCGGCGCAATGAGATGGGCGAACGTTCGCGGATTCGCGCCATCCGCCAGTTCCGTCCCGGCGTGATCTTGCCTCGCTACATCGACGCGTACAACGAAGTCCTGAACAAGGCCGCGACTCGGGCATCGTGAAGGACACCGTCCAGTGCGCATCTCGGGGAATGCGTACTGGACGGTGTTTCTCGAGACTTCTGCAGGCTCAAGAAAAGCGATGAACGTCTCGTTGTGCGTCAACCTCTCGACGAGTGATTGGGCTTCCTGCGACAGTCAGTCTCGAGAACGGGTTCGCGCGAGGGCAACCGTGAAGGTTGCCCCTACGGGACACGGTTTTGTAAGAATAGTGCTCGTCCCTACCCCTCACTCGAGGCTGTCCAGCCGAGCGCGCTCGAGATCGGCGCGGGTATTGACGTTGCGAAATGCGTCCGATCCAAAGCGCGATTCCACGTCCGACCACGCCACGACGCGCACAGTCACGCGCTCGAGCCATCCGGTCATCCTGAGTTGATCGGCTTCCAGCGCGACCCTGACGGGCGCGAGGCAGGTCACAGCGTAAATCGCTGCCAGCGGTTCGAGCCGCCCGCTCGCGTTTTCCGGAATCACCGCGTCGGCGGGTTCCAGCCCAGCCAGGAACGACCAGTACGCGCCCGAAAGCCTAGGCATGTCGCAGGCGGTCGCGGCCACGCGCGGTTGCGCGGCCACCTGAAGCGCGAGCGCCAGGCCGGACAACGAACCCCGGTGCGGCTCCGGGTCGGGATGGACGGCAACACCGGCGAAGCCGTAACGCGCGGCATCACCACCGACCACGAATCGTTCCTCGCAGCCTTGCAGCCCCGCCAGCGCATGTTCCAGCAGCGTTTTGCCGCGCCACGATGCGAGCGCCTTGTCCGCCCCGAAGCGCGATGATCGCCCGCCCGCCAGCACCGCGCCGGAAAGGTTCACGTCCCGGCGAGCAGCACGAAAATCATCGCCAGTACCGCAGGGGCGGCCTGCACGAACAGAATCCGGCGGTTGGCCGTCAGGCCGCCGTAGACGCCCGCCACGATCACGCACGCCACGAAGAAAACCTTGAGGGCAAAACCGCCACCGAACAGCCCGCCCCAGAACAAACCCGCCGCCAGGAAGCCGTTGTACAAACCCTGGTTGGCCGCCAACGGCGCAGACACCTTCGCGAATTCCGGGCTGGTGCCGAAGGCGCGCATGGCGCGAGGCGTGCGCCACAAGAACATCTCGAGCACCAGGATGTAAACGTGTTCAATCCCGATCAGCACGACCAGGATGTCGGCGATAAGTCGCATGGGTTCCCCCTTGAGGCCGAAGTATAGCCCTTTCGGGAGACTCGAGCTGCCCAGACCTGTGCGTCGCAGGAGGGCGCCATGAATCGCAACCCCACGAAACCCTATCGCTCGAGAAGACCGTCCGGACGCAAATAGAGGACATCGTGTGGGACGGTGTTCTCGAGTTGATCCTCGCGGGAAATCAGCCACGGCGCGAGTCTCCCGAGAACCGTTTGCGCGCACCAGAGTCCGCCTATCGCGTTCGGGCTCGGGTTATCGTGACCGCCAACGGAGGTTCCACGGCCTTGAATGACGCCCAACCCGCCATTCTTATCGAAGGTCTCAGCATGGTCTTCGGCGATGGCCGCGAGCTCGTGCGGGCGCTCGAAAACGTTTCGCTCGAGATTCGCGCCAACGAATTCTTCACGCTCTTGGGGCCGTCCGGGTGCGGCAAGACGACCTTGCTGCGCTTGATCGCGGGGTTCGAGCAACCCACGTCCGGCAGCGTGCACCTCTACGGGCTGCCGCTTCAGGGCTTGCCGCCGTACAAGCGCCCCGTCAACACGGTCTTTCAGAGCTACGCGCTCTTTCCGCACATGACGGTCGCGCAGAATATCGCTTTCGGGCTGGAGGAATCGCGCAGACTGCGAACGGAAATCGAGAAGACCGTGTCCGACATGCTCAACCTGGTGCGCTTGGAAGGCTACGCGAACCGCAGGCCATCTCAGCTTTCCGGCGGTCAGCAGCAGCGCGTGGCGCTCGCGCGGGCGCTAGCGAACCACCCGAAAGTGCTGCTCTTGGACGAATCCCTTTCGGCGCTCGACCTGAAGCTCCGCCAGGAAATGCGCCTGGAACTCAAACGCATCCAGTCCGAAACCGGCATCACCTTCGTGTTCGTCACGCACGACCAGGATGAAGCCTTAACCATGTCTGACCGCGTGGCCGTGATGCGCGCCGGTCGCGTCGAGCAGATCGGCACGCCCACAGAAATCTACGATCACCCGCGAAACCGTTACGTCGCGGATTTCATCGGGGACACGAATTTCCTGGAAGGCCGGGTGGCAGGCAACACCGTGTTTCTCGAGGACAACCTGAAGATTGCCTTTCAGCACGGTCTTCCCGACGGTTCCCGCGTGACGCTGGCCATACGACCCGAACGCGCCAGGCTTTCCAGGGACGGCGACCTCCCCGCGCGGGTAACGCAGGTCGTGTACATGGGCACGGACACGCTCTACCACTTGCGGTTGGGCAGCACGGCCTTCAAGGTGCGCGTCACCAACACTTCCGGCGCGGCTCGAGCCTTCGCGGTCGACGATGACGTGCGCGTCACGATCCCGCCCGACGCCATCCAAGTGCTCGAGGACATCGATTCAGTTGAGCGCGAAAAGGTCATCTCGTGAACGCGCCAGCAAACCCGTCCGCGAACCTCGAGAAAACCCGCTCTGAGCGCCGCGATCTGGCGCGCCGCTGGGGGCTGATCCTGCCCGCCGGAACCGTGATCGTGAGCTTCATGGTGCTGCCGATGATCCTGATGGCCTTCATCAGCATCCTGCAGCCCGGCAATTTCGGCGGCGTCAAATGGGGCGCGTACAGCCTGGACGGATACCTGAAATTCCTGTTCGAGCGCGACCTCTCGGACAACCTGGTTCTCAACACGGATTACCTGAGCATCTTCTCCAGGTCGTTCGTTCTGTCAGCTGGCACGACCTTCTGGACGCTCTTGATCGGCTTCCCGAGTGCCTTGTACATCGCGCTGCAACCGCCCAAACGCCGCGACATGCTGATGTTCCTGGTGTCCATCCCGTTCTGGACGAACCTCTTGGTGCGCACGTACTCGTGGATTCTCTTGCTCAGGAACGGCGGGCTGATCCAGTCCAGCCTGGAATTTTTTGGCTATCGCGGATCGCTCAATCTGCTCTACACCGATTTCGCCGTGCAAGTCGGGCTGGTCTACAGTTTCTTGCCGTTCATGGTGCTGCCCATTTACACCAGCCTCGAGAAGCTCGACTGGCGTTTGGTCGAAGCCGCCTTCGATCTCGGCGCGAACCGCTGGCGCGCGTTTCAGCGCGTGATCGTGCCACTTTCCCTGCCCGGCGTGATCTCCGGCTGCATCCTGGTGTTCATTCC
>CAXTKV010000246.1:0-6465 GCA_964244895.1 uncultured Deinococcales bacterium | reverse complement strand
TGCGGCACGCTTAGGAACAAAAGGCATTCTCGAGGTTCAATTCGGCGATGCGACGCTTACCCTTGATGTGGTGAAACCATGTCCTACGAAGTCAGCAACCGCACACGGCGTTCCCCAACCATTCGACGTGATCGCATTTACCACAATCACCTTGACACAACATCGAGCAAATTACGGCTATCTCGGTCGCCAACATGCCCTCTGGTACTGCGAATATGGGAACAGGGATGAGTATCGCTGGCTCGAGTTGGCTTTCATGAACCATGCACTGATTGCCAAGCCCAGTCCTTCTGTGAATCCATTCGCCCTGAATCCAGGGCAGGATGCATACCTTGCCCTATCATCAACCATGCATAGCTATGACTGCGCTCGAAGAACGCGGCCAATCGACCAAGGCGACGAAATAGGGTTCTTCGAACGGTGGATGGCATGGTTGAGCAGCGCAGCCATGAACAACATGGGACATCCATCGACAATGCCCGAAGAGCGTTAGGCAGTGACCATCTCCGCCTTCCGCAGCACGCCCACCGCGTACCCCGCCGCCGTCACCCGTTTCAGCTCTCCCCTCTCCTTCTTCTCGAGACCCTGCCCGACAGCCGCCCAGATATGCCCGTCGTTCTCTCCAGCCTGGCGGTACTGCGAGAACCAGAACGCCCACGAGTGAGCATCGTTCAACCTCGAGCACACGGTTTCCGCCTTCGCCGCCGCCTCAGCGAACAACACGCTCGAGGCTGAAAGCTTGCGGGTCAAGCCGCTCGAGGGGGTTTGGCGGGTACTAGAATTCAACGTGGAGTCGTCCATCTTCACCAGCTCAAGGTCGCGTCCCTCGATTTGAACTCTGATGGGCAGCATTCCCTGCTTTACCGGGAACGTTATAGTGCCCAACTTTTCGTGTCGTTTAAGCTCCAGCACGGTGTTCTCGAGGTCTGGGTTCTCCTCGGCTCGAGCCTGGGGGAGTTCCCACGCGAAGCGCCACTTGGCTTTGAGCGCCTCGAGACGCGGCCTCGGGGCGGGCGTGCGGTCGTGGGTGGGTTTGGCCTCGAGCGAGACCCGGAAGACGGTCCCAGCCCGGCAGGGCAGGCCATCGTCTCGAGTCATGTAGAGCGTGCGGCGGGAAACCCACGCCTCAAGCCAGGAGCGACCCTTGTAGCCCCTCGAGAGCCAGCGCTGGACGGTGCGCTCCGACACCCGAGGGGAGACAACGATTCGCGATGAACCACGCTCCTGTCGTGCAACCCGTCGCGTGCTCGCGGCCAAGCATCATCCCGACGGTGACGAGTCCAGCGTCTCAGCCGAGCCCCTCGCCCCGAGGACGGGATCGGACTCGATGAGTCCCTCAGGCGCTCGAGCGCCTGGGGGCTTGCTCCGTGCCAGGCGGAACCCGTGCGTCCCGAACTGGTTTCGGGGGCGGGGCGTGCCCTGGACCGTGTTCTCGAGTTGTGGGTGACGAGTTTCACGATCGTAGCGCAGTTTGAGGCTTTCCGTTGTCTCCCCTCTTGAAGCGTACAAAAATTTCGGCGGGTCACAACCCCTCTACGGCACGACCGTTAGATAGGAGAAGTCCTGCGCGTACCGGCTCGGATCGAGGCTCAAGAGCCGATCCGCCCGGTTGACCGCGTGCGCCCCGACGATGAAATCCACCAGGAGGCGCTTGGCCTCACTCCTGCCCGAGCGCCGTCTGCGTTGGGCGTAGTCGGCGAAGCCCCGTGCCGCCTCGCGCCAGAGCGCTTCCTCGAGGTCGAACTCGACCATCACGCCCGTGTCCGCCAGAAAGTCGTCCACGAAGGCTTGCGTGGCCTTCGAGTGCGCCAGCAATTCCGCGTAGACGGGCGCACAGATCACCAGCCCGCCCGCGTTGCGCGATCCCCCGAGCAGCGCAGCCATCTGACCCGCCGTCGGTTCCCCCGACCACAGGGCCGAGAAGACGTTCGTGTCCACCGCCGTCCTCACCGCGACGCGTCCCTCGAGACGGGATTGGTGTCTTCAGTCGCGTCCTCGTCGTCTCGCAGGTCGCGCACGAAGGCGTTGATCTCCTCGACCCCGCCCGGAAACGTGCCGAGGACGCCCGCGTAGGCGAGGAACGGGTTCTGCTCGCCCCGGTCCGGTCTGACGATGGTGACGCCGCCTTCGGTGATGAACTCGAGTCGGTCGCCTTCTTTGAGGCCGAGCCGGTTCCGGACCTCGAGCGGCACGGTGATCTGGCCTTTGCTGGTGACGGTGGCGATATTCCGCATCTTACAGCACCTCCTAGAAGTAAGGAAATATTATCTTACTTCTAGGAGGGTGTCAAACATCGACCCGAAATCCGTTCCCATCGTGGTGTTGATGGTGAACTCGAACCTGATCCACCTCCATTCACGTCGAGGTTTTTGGCGTCACCTCAGGGTGAAACACAAAAAACCGCACATCGCCATTGACATCGTGCAGCACGCGCCTCCTCACAAGACTCGGCGCGGTCCAGGGCGCTTCGAAGCTCGAGCGAGGCTGGTGTCGAACGGGCCAAACGTTCGCGCGCCGTTGTTCTCGGGTCGCTCGAGAATGCTGTGCTGGACGGTGTAGCGCTTCCAGCGGCGGTTCCCGCACAGTTTGTGGGGACGCATGCGTTGCGCTCGAGTTGCGAAGCCCAGGGGCGGATCACCGGCCCGAGACGGCTCCGTGGGTCACGCTTGAGGAGCGCCGTGCCCGAAGAGGCGAGGTGTCGTTTTGCGAGGCACCGTGAAATCAGGAGTTGGGTTCGTCCAGGTGGCAGGAAGCCCGTTCTGCACGGTGTGGTTTGACACTATGCGGCTTTTTGAATTTTACCCTGAGATCACCCCAGATTGCGAGGGTCGCGCAGGTGCTCGAGGCCGTCAACGAACGGGTCGAAAAAATAGATGCCATAGTCGTTCAAGGTCTCATCGCCCAGATCAACCTCGCCCCAGGGAACACCGTGGGCGTCGAGGACGCGCTTGGTCGTCTGCCTCGAGCCGCGACAGAAGCTCTGGCAGGCGAGTTCGAGGGCGCGCTCGGGCATGGCGCGATCCAGACGACGCGAGTTTTTCGGGCTCACAGGCTTAGCCTTCAGTTTCGCGCTGAACTGCGGTTGAAGATCAACTGAGCGGTCAGGTCTGGAAGAGGGCTTCCTCCGGCAGGCTCGAGCGGCGGTGTTCGAGTGGATCAACGTGTTTTACAATCGGGAACGGTTGCACTCGAAGCTCGGGTTCAGGTCGCCAGCCGTGTTCGAGGAAGTCGTTCAGGGAGTGCTGTCGTGAGTGTCCACGAAAATCTGGGAATCTCAGACTTCTGTGCTGGCTTTTCTTTTTTGCGCTAGTTTAGGGTATTGATTTAGTGCGCTGGAAGCTCTGAAACAAGCACCCTGAGAATTCGGGTTGAACGCATGAGCGGTTCGTGGGTCGCTAACCCGATTTTGGCCGTTTACTCTACCCGAAGGCTGACTAGGGAGCGCGGAAGTAGTGACCCCGCTCGAGATCCTCGATCAGCCCAGGGTGCGTCGGGTGCCAATCCAGCAACTCGCGGGTCAAGGCGTTTGACGCAGGAATATCGGCCGCCAAAAATCGGGCCAGCCAACCGAAGTGATCACCCGCACCTTCGGTCGGGATCGAGACGACGGGCAGTGCGAGATGGCGACCGATGACCTCGGCGATGGTGCGGGTGGACACCCCCTCCTCGGCGATCCCGTGCAATACCGAGCCCGCTGGAGCGCTCTCGAGCGCCGTGCGGAATAGGCGCGCAGCGTCGAGTCGGTGAATGGCAGGCCAGCGGTTTTGCCCGTCGCCGATGTACCCTGACGCGCCCGTCGTGCGGGCGATGCCAATCAGGGCGGCCACGAAGCCTCGATCTCCGAGCCCGTGAACCGTCGGCGCGAGCCGCACCACGGACGATTGCACACCCCGCGCTGCCAGGGAGAGGGCTCTCTGACTGGAAAGGGCACGAGGATGGGCCGCCACGTCGGGCGTGTCCTGCTCGGTGGCGACACGCCCTGTCGCCAATCCGAGCACCCCGGAGGCGATGACCAAGGGCCGATTGGAACCTTCGAGCGCGGCGCCGAACGTCTCGATGGCGAGCAGGTCCGTCTGGGCGGCGGCCTCATATTGAGAGAAGTCGTGATTGTAGGCGAGGTGGATCACCCCGTCGGCTTTGGTGGCCCCAGAGCGTAGGCTCTCGAGGTCATCGAGCGAACCCGGATGAACGGCAGCGCCGGCGGCAACCAGGATCTCGGCGGATGCGTCTGAGCGGGCCAGACCGATCACCTGATGTCCGCCAGCGACGAGTTCGGGAACGACGGCAGAGCCGATAAAGCCGGTAGCGCCAGTCACGAATACGCGCATGGGTAAAACCTCCTGTTGTCGATGCGTGTTTCGCGACGCCGGATCGAAGGCGAAGCGATGTCATCAACTGACATGAGACTAGCACGTGATGTCAGGGACTGCCAACACTGGGATTTGGCGGTAAACTGCCGCATGGGCCGATGGACTCCCGACGCTCGCGGTCGCCTCGAGCAGTCCGCACTCGAGCTGTACAGCCAACGAGGCTTCGAGCAGACCACCGTTTCCGATATCGCCGCCCGCGCCGGACTGACGGAACGGACCTACTTCCGGCACTTCGCCGACAAACGCGAGGTGCTGTTCGGAGGTTCCAAGGCCCTTCAAGAGCTCCTGGCGAACCGAGTCGCCGCAGCACCGAGTACCGCTTCCCCCCTTGAAGCGGTCGCGCTCGCACTCGAGGCGGCAGAAAGTTTTTTCGCCGATCGGCGCGAACACGCCCGAACGCGCCAGCGAATCCTCGACGCGAATGGCGAACTCCTCGAGCGTGAGGTGATGAAACTGGCCTCGTTGTCTGCGGCCCTGGCCAACGTGCTGAGGAGCCGTGGAATCTTAGATCCCGCCGCAGGTTTGACTGCCGATGCGGGGATAGCCATCTTCAAGGTCGCGTTTGAACGATGGATCGAGAATTCAGATCAGAGCGACTTCAAGCTCCTCGTCCGACAAGCCATTGACGAGTTGAGGGCTGTACTCATCGACCAATGATCCGCCCCGAAAGAGTTCTTGAGCCGACAACGCGATCAGCACTCGTTACGCGAGGCGCCTGTTCAGAGGCCTCGAGCCTCGTGTCCTGGGTATGACCGTGTTGGTTAGCCAATAGGAGCCTCAAAAACAACGGCGTGATTCAAGACAAAATAATTGCGAACTCAGTGGCGTGCGTTCCTTGATGCTCGTACGGTCGTTGCGCGCGGTGATCATGCCTCAGTTTCGCTCCTCCCCCCTACCGAGACGAGCCGCGTCGAACTCGAGACTTGCGCTTGAAAGGGGGGGGGGATGCCCGAAACTTGAGATGAAAGGAGTGAAACATGGAAGACGTTGAAGACCTGTTCGAAGAAGCCGACGAAAGCGAACTCGCCAACCAAGAAGTCGAAGCAGAGAAAACCGAAGGTCAGTGGGAAGCAGGCCTGGTGAACTGGTCATTCAGCAGCACGATCAAGTTGCTCTCGATCGACCAGCTCGTGCGCAGCGACCGATCGCCCCGTTACGCGCCCGATGACGAGCACCTTGCCAGCTTGATGGCGAGCATCCAGGAGATGCGCGACCTGATCGTGCCGATCATCGTCAGGCCGGTCGGTGAGGGGTTGTACGAGGTCGTCAAAGGCAACCGGCGGGTGGAGGCGCTCCGAGTTCTGGGCGGGACGTGGCACGAGAACATCCAGTGCCTGGTGGTTCAGACAGATCAAGCGCGCGCAGCGCACATCGCGTTTCTGGCGACGGCCAGCGCTCGACCGTTGAGCCCGCTCGAGATCGCGGACGGGGTGGTGGAGTACGTGGCGTTCTCTGCGGCGCAGCACGGTTTGCGCGTCTCGCGCGCTGGGGCGGTCGCGCGCCTTCAGGAGTTGAACCGGGCGTACGAGGCATCGCGCGGTCGCGTGGGAAAGCGCGGCGAGGGAGAGAAGGCCGGAGCGTACCGTGAGCGGGTGCTCGAGCGCATGCCCGAGGAGGTGCGCGACGCGTTCCTGGTGACGGAGGAGTTCGTGTTCGGCTCGTGCGGGCAGCGGTTACCGACGTTCTGTGGGAATCACCTGCCGTTGCTGGAGTTGCCTTCAGACGTGCTCGAGCGGGTGCGGTCGGGCCGGGTCGAGTACAGCAAGGCGAACATCGTGCGGCACATCGACGATCGGGCGGAACGGATCCGGTTGATGGACGCCGACTTGTCACACGATCAACTTCAGGTCGCCTTGCGGCGGTGGCGGGAAGGCCGGGAGCCGAGGAGGGTCTCGCCGGGGAACGTCTTTCGTCGGTTTGAGCGAGCGGTTCGCGAGGCGGACGCGTTCAGCAATCCGTCGTTCCGGTTGCGGCTCAAGAAATTGCTCGAGTCCGAGGGGGTCGATCACGCGTGGCTCGAGGCCGAAGAGAACGTCGTGAAAGAGGGTATAGAACGAAGTGTGTCTAACGGTCATCCTGAACACCAGCCCAGGAG
>CAXTKV010000245.1:0-6492 GCA_964244895.1 uncultured Deinococcales bacterium | reverse complement strand
GGCGAAGTCGCTGCCCGCGCCCGGCTCGCTGAAGAGCTGGCACCAGCGCTCCTCGCCGGTGTACATGGGCCGGAGGAAGCGGTTGCGCTGCGCGTCGTTGCCGTGGGTGACGATCGTGGGGCCGGCGAGGGCGATGAAGAACGTGGCCGGGCTGAACGACACCAGGTAATGCCCGTACAGCGCGCCGCCGACCCCGGCGAAGAACGCACCGAGCGTGAACGCCAGCAAGCGCGTCGGCAGAATCCGAATCCCGACCGCCTGCGCCGCGATGCCGTCCTCCTTGGAGGCGCGCATGGCCCGCCCCAGGCTCGAGTACGCGACCCTGGAGAGCACAAAAAGCGTCACGCACGCCCATCCCAGCGCCCACCAGAGGTTCGTGTAATCCGGGATGCCGGTGAAGGTTCTCGCGCCGCGCGTGAACTGTTCAGCGTTGACCAGCACGTTGTTGACGATCACCAGAAAGCCCAGCGTGGCGACGGACACGTAATTCCCAGAGAGCCGCATCAACGGAATGCCGATCACGAACGCGACCAGCGCACAAAACAGTCCGGCGATCAACGTGGCGGGCAAAAACGGCAGAGCAATCTGCGAAAGAAAGCCCGGCAAGTCCGGCAAATAAGACGCTTTGCGATCCACGGCCAGCGTCAGAATCCCTGAGACGTACGCGCCCAGCGCCACGAAACCCGGATGGCCCAAAGAAAACACGCCCGTGAAGCCGTTCGAGAGCCCCAGGCTGGCGACCAGGATCACGTTGATGACCAGCACGATCAGCACGCGCTCGAGGTAATTCGGCAGGACGCTTGTGCCCAGCCAGCCGAGCAAAGCGACCGATGCGATCACGCCCAGAACCCGCAAGAGGTTCAAGCTCGAGGTGTTCACAGGTTCGCCCCGAGACTCGAGAACCACGCTTTTTGTCCTCCCCTACTCCGCAGGGGAGGTGGATCGAGTCTCAGCTTCATCGAGGCTCGAGACGGAGGGGTCGCCGTACACCACGACCCCTCCGGCATCCGCCAACAGCGGGCGGATGCCACGGAACAGCACGCCGTGCTGTTCCGTGGCATTGCATAGGGGAGGCAAAGTTCAAGAGCACCGTCCAGCACGCATTCCTGAAAACACGTGCGGAACGGTGTTCTCGCTCGAGGCTCGAGTGCAGCACGAATCGCCCTCACAGCTTGACCTCTTGCTTGACGCCCAGAATCCCGCCGGGCCGAAACAGCAAAAATGCGATCAAGAGCGCGAACACGAGCGCGTCGCGGTACGGCGAGAGCCCCCATTCGGAGGGCAAGGATTGGATCAGCACCTCGAGCGCACCGAGCACGAAACCGCCGACGAGCGCACCGGGGATGCTGCCGAAACCGCCGATGATCGCGGCCACGAAGGCTTTCAGAAGCGGCGTGAAGCCCATCAATGGTTCGACCACGCCCGCTTGCGCGGCCCACAGCACGCCGCCCAGACCCGCAAAAGATGAGGCCATCACGAATCCGACCACGATCACGGTGTTCACGTCGATACCGACCAGGTAACTGGCGGTCAGGTCTTCGGCGGCGGCGCGCATCCCGAGGCCGGTGCTGGTGCGCGTCACGAACCAGGCCAGAAAGCCGAGCGCCGCCAGCGTCAGCGTCAACGTCAGCACGGTGATGTTGGTGAAGGTGATGCGCCCGTCCGCCAGCGAGTGGGTCGTGCTAACCCAGTCCGGCAGCGGGAAATTGCGCGGGCTGGAGGTGAACAACAAGATCGCCAGGTTCTCGAGGATGTAGGTCAGCGCCACGGAGGTCAGCAGCATCGTCACGTCGGGCGCGCCGCGCACGGGTCGGTACGCGATGCGTTCGATGATGATGCCCGCCACGGCGCTGATGGCGATACCGCCCACCACCGCCAGCAAAAATGGCAAGCCCGCGAACTGCAACAGCAGCGTGGCGAACGCGCCGACCATCATCATGTCGCCGTGCGCGAAGTTGGTCAGGCGCAACAAACTGAAGATGATCGACAGTCCGACCGCCACCAACGCGAACAAACTGCCCTGCGAGAGCGCGTTGATGATCTGTTGGATCACGTACTCGAGGTTAGACATGGAAGATCCCAGCCGCGAGCCGCGAGCCGCGAGCCGCAGGGTTAAGGGCACCGTCCAGGGCGCGGTTCTCGAGGATGAAAGGAATGCTGCCCTGGACGGCGTTCGTGAATCTGTCCTGCCCCATTTCATTGTGGGAATGGCATCCGCCCGGACGTGGCGGATGACGGAGCGATCGTCTCACGCGCCACCGCCCAGGTACGCGTTGGCCACGCGTTCGTCGTCGCGCAGTTCGCTGGCGGAACCGGTCAGCGTGATCGTGCCGGTGCGCAGCACGTAGGCCCGATCCGCGAGTTGCAGCGCCAGCTTGACGTTCTGTTCGACCAGCAAAATCGTCACGCCGTCCTTGCGCAGCGTTTCCAGCGTGCGGAAAATGCCTTGCACGATCAAGGGCGCCAGCCCGAGCGAGGGTTCGTCCAGCAGCAGCAGCCTCGGGCGCGACATCAACGCCCTGCCCAATGCCAGCATCTGTTGTTCGCCGCCGGAGAGCGTTCCAGCGGTCTGCTTTTGGCGTTCAGAGAGGATCGGGAACATGCTCAGCATCTTGCCCAGATCGGCCTGGATTTCACTGTCCCTGCGTTGACTCGCGCCGAGGCGAAGGTTTTCCAGAACGGTCAGCCCCGTAAACACGCGCCGCCCTTCCGGGCAGTGCGCCACGCCGCGCGCCACGATCTGCGTGGGGTTCAAACGCATCAACCCCGCATTCGCGATTGACTGCCCGAACACGTCCACCGTTCCGGCGCGCGGTTTCACCAGCCCGGAGATCGCACGCAGGGTCGTGCTTTTGCCCGCACCGTTCGCGCCCAAGAGCGCGACCACCTCGCCCTCGCGCACGGTCAGCGTCACGCCCTTGAGCGCCCGCACCGCGCCGTAATTGACCTCGAGATCGCGTATCTCGAGCGCCGTCGCGGTGCGTTCCAGCACCTCAGGCATCTCGGGCCTTTACACGAGAAAACCGTCCAGCACAGCATCCTCGAGGCGCGTACCAGACGGTCTCCACTGAATCCCGACCACCTTCAGGCATCGATTTCACCACCCAAATACGCCTCGCGCACGCGCGCGTCGGATTGCACCTCGCGCGGGGAGCCCTCGCAGATGGTTTCGCCGTAGGCCAGCACCTGAATGCGCTCGCAGAGGTTCATGATCAGTTCCATGTCGTGTTCGATCACGATTACGGCCACGCGGAACTCCTGGCGGATGCGTTGGATCAAATCCAGCAGCGCGCGCGTCTCGCGCGAATCGAGCCCAGCGGCGGGTTCGTCCATCATCAGGAGTCTGGGTCGGGTGGCCAGGGCGCGCGCGATCTCGAGGCGGCGCTGATCGCCGTAGGGCAGGCTTCCGGCGCGCACATCGGATTGACTGGATAAACCGACCAGCTCCAGCAATTCTCGACTGGCGGCGTCAACCGCGCGCGCCTTGGCGGTGTTCGCCCCCAGCACGCTCTCAAGAAGGTTCGTCGGGTGCGCGAGTTGCGCGCCCGCGCGGACGTTTTCCAGCACGGAGAGGTTCTTGAACAAGCGCGTGCCTTGAAAGGTTCGGGCCACGCCACGCCGAGCGATCTCGGGCGGTTCGAGGGTGTCGACCGCGCGCCCGAGCAAGCGCACCGCGCCGCTCGAGGGCTGGATGAACCCCGTGATCAGGTTGAACAGCGTGCTCTTGCCCGACCCGTTCGGACCGATCACGCCGACGATTTCTTGAGCGTTGACGCGCAAGCTGTGATTTTTGAGCGCAACCAACCCCCGAAACGACTTGGTCAGGCCGTTCGTCTCGAGCAATGGCGCGTTGTCGGCGGTCGTGGTCATCGCGTATTTATTCAGTTGGGGTTCCGGGGTCGGTTCTTCGTGCGGTTCTTTCAAGGCGCGCTGATCGAACCCCATGAACGTAACACCATCGCCCGCACGAGTGCAACTGTGGTAACTTGAATTCACCGATGTGGGTTGATCCGTCACCGAGAAACACTGCGGGTTTCAAGATTGAAATTCATTCGGGGTCGTTCTGGACGGCGTAGACGCCACAATTCTGCGCCTTTTACAACGCGATGCCACCACAGGGCACGCGGAACTGGCGCGTGCGGTCGGTCTGTCCGTGGCGGGCGTGCATAAACGTGTACGGCGTTTGCAAACCAGCGGCCTGATCCGCCGCAACGTCGCGCAACTCGATCGGGAGGGTTTGGGGCTGGACTTGCTGTGCTTCTTGACCGCCAGCTTCAAGACGAACACGCACACCGACAACATGCGCGCCCTGCGCGAGGCGACCGCCGAACTGCCGGAAGTCCTGGAGTGCTACACGCTGACCGGCGCGAACGACGCCATTTTGAAAATCACGGTGCGCGACCACAAGCACCTGCGCGAATTTCTGCTCAGGTTTTCCAGCGTCCAGGACGTGATTTCCAGCATCCAGACCGCGATTGTCCTGGAAGAAATCAAGGAAACCCACGAACTTCTCGTCAGCTCAGATGAATCCCCGCCGTGAATTTCGAGGCGTGAGCCATACCTCAGAAAAGACTCGTGCTGAAGGTGACTCGTTCTCGAGACCGCGTTGCTGCACCGCATCGACCACCGAGCTGAGCTGAAGCGGGCTAAACTGATCCGTGCCCGAAAACATCATCATCGACTGCGATCCCGGCCACGACGACGCCCTGGCGATCATGCTGGCGCTGGCCAGCCCGGAACTCGAGGTGCTGGGCATCACGGTCACCTACGGCAACGTGGCCCTGGAAAACACCTTGCGCAACGCGATGATCGTGCGGGAATTGTGCGGGTCGAAAGTCAAGATTTTCGCGGGCGCGGATCGGCCCTTGCTGCGCGAGCGCATCAGCGCCGAGAGCGTCCATGGCACCTCCGGTCTGGACGGCCCCGCGCTGCCCGCACCGACGCGCGGGCTCGAGCCCGTGCGGGCCGCCGAATTCATCATCGAATCCGTGCTGGCGCAACCGAATCAGGTCACGCTGGTTCCGGTCGGGCCGTTGACCAACATCGCACTCGCCATGCGGCTCGAGCCGAAAATCGTGCCCGCCGTCAAACGAATCGTGCTGATGGGCGGCGACGCGTTCCTGGGAAACTGGACGCCCGCAGCCGAGTTCAACATCCTCTGCGATCCGCACGCCGCGCAGATCGTGTTCGGGTCGGGTGCGGACATCGCCATGTTCGGATTGAACCTGACGCATCAGGTGCTGGCCACGCCGCCGCGCGTCGAACGGCTTCGGGCGCTGGGAACGCGCGTCGGGGACGCGGCGGTCGGGTTGCTCGAGTTCTTCAAGCTGGCCTACCAGCGCCGTTACGGTTTCGATGGCCCCGCGCTGCACGATCCTTGCACCATCGCGTACCTGATTCGCCCGGAATTGTTCACCCTGAAGGCCATGCACGTCGAAGTGGACGCGTCCAACGGCCCCAGTTTCGGTCGGACGGTCTGCGATTACTGGGGCGTGACTGGCGAGCGCGCCAACGTTCAAGTCGCGCTCGAGGCTGACGCGGACGGGTTCTTCGAGCTGCTCACCCAACGCATCGCCGCGCTGGGCTGAGCGCGATTTCAATCTCGAGACCGACCGAGCTTCACGATGCGTTGGGCGCCATCGCGCGTACCTGTGAGGTTTTTGACAGTCCAGGCAGCTAATCTGTTCACGAGTAGCATGAATAGTGAGAAGAAGAACATCCTGATCGCCGACGCGGATCGATACATCCAGAGCTTGCTGGAAGTGGTCTTCCCCGCCCGAGAATTCAACGTCACCAACATCTCTACTGGCCTTGAGGCGGGCGCGTACCTCAAGGAAAATACCCCGGACGTGGTGATCGTCGATGCCGACCTGCCGACCCTGGATGGAATTGACTTGTGCAGCCGCATCAAGCGCATCCGGCGGCTTCAGGATTGCGTCGTGATCGTGCTGACCGCCACGTCGGATCAACGTCTGGCGGACAGCGCCCGCATCGCGCGAGCGGATGGCGTGGTGGTCAAACCTTTGGCGGCGCAAGCCTTCAAAACGATGGTCATGGATTTGCTGCGCCGTCGGTCGCTGGTTCCAGCCGACGAGTTCGAGCGGGTCTGAAGAAAGACCGTTCAGCACAATACATTCTCGTAGTCAAGAAACACCGTCCTGGACAGTGTTTCTTGGTTTGCACCGCGAGACGCTCCCGTTCGAGACCGCTTCGTCCGGCGGTCTCGAAGCAGTGTGAACTCGAGCCAGTGTGAACTCGAGCCAGTGTGATCTCGAGCCAGTGTGATCTCGAGCCTGGATTTCTCGGCTGACTCGATGCGAAGACCGTTCAGGGCGAGATCAATTGAGTCAGTCCGACTGATTTGACGTCCGAGACGGTTTTTCTCGATCGCGGAATCAATGTTCTCGAGCACCCAGACCTCAATCCTGCTCGGATGTCGAATCCGACTGAAAGTCCGTACCCGAGATGAATCAATTCGTCCAGACCGCATCA
>CAXTKV010000244.1:0-6504 GCA_964244895.1 uncultured Deinococcales bacterium | reverse complement strand
CGGCGGCGAGACCGCCGCCGAGCTGAAAGCCAAACACGTGCTGCGCTACGACGGCCCCAACGTAGGACATCACGTGTTGCCCGCGCCATGGAACGCGGACAGCCTGCAATTTCCGGGCGACGTGTTGCTGATCGAGGGCGAACTGAACGCCGCTGCCATCGCCCTGTCGCTGCCCGACGCCGCCATCATCGGGCTGCCCGGTGGACGGTTGCCGCTCGCGTGGGCGGAGCACTTGCGAACGCGCTCGTGCGCCGCGATCGTGGACGACGACGGGGCAGGGGAGAAGCACTTCGCGGGCCTGCGGGAGCTGCTTCACGGGTACGCCGTACCGCTGAGACGCATCGCGTTGCGACGAGCGAGCGATCCGGAGAAGCTTGACGCCAACGACATCCTGCTGAGGTTCGGTCCGCTCGAGCTGTTGAGCCGAGTTAAAGGAGCGCCATGAGCGACTATTCCATGCAGTACGTGCCCATCCGCCTCATTGATTCGTCGAGAGTCAACCACCGGAGAATCTTTGATCAGGTTGAACTCGAGGCGCTGGCCAAAGACATGAAGCAGGTGGGGATGCACGAACCGCTTGTGGTGCGACCAGTCGGAGACCGGTACGAAGTGACGCTCGGTGAGCGCCGTCTACGGGCGGCGAGAATCGCAAATCTCAGCCACGTGCCAGTCATCGCCAAAACCTTCGAGCATCATTTTCCAGACTTACTGGGGGATTTGAAGCCCGAACACCACGAACGGTTTGAAGCGATGCTGATCAACTTCGCCAGCCATCGGCACCAAGTCGCGCTGCGTCCCATCGAGCTGACCGAAGCCATCATGTTCTTGTTGATGTTTCACCTGCGGCTCGATGAAAGCCTTTGCAAGGCCGTGTTGTGCAAAATGTACTCACGGTATCGCGCTGCAAAGTCGCAGGAGCGGCGTGGACCTCGGGTGTTCAGCAGGCGTGCTGAAAAAACCGAATTGGAGCAATTGGTCGAACGTTTTGCGCCCCGAATCGAAAAATTCTTTTCTGAGGTCGCGCACATTCACTGGCTGACCTTCGTGACGCACCGCCTGCCGCATCTCGACTTGCCTCGGGACGTGCGAGACGCAATGCTGGCGGGCCTCGGGTACCGCCACGCCAGGCTGATCGCCCGAATCGAAAAAGAAGGGGTGCGCGGCGAGTTGCTCGAGCGCATCGCCTCGAGGGAGTTGCGAGGGAAAGCCATCAACGAGGCCATCGAGCGCCTGCTCGAGACGGGGCGCAAGGCCGCGCCTCTGCCGAACCCGGTCGCACTGGTCAACGAGATCCGGGCCATGCCGGAGGCGAGCGAGGACCTTCGAATCCAGGAGCTTTTGACCCAACTTCAATCTCGCGTGGACCAACTCAAAAGACAGGCGGCCAGACTTCGAGCGTCGTCGCTACCATCATCCTCGACGGAGGTCCAGCATGAAGAAACGATGGATGTCACTCGCACCGATGCTGTTGCTCGCCATGGCGGCCAGCGCCCAGAAAATCACCACCTATTACACTGACGACCTGCGCGTCAAGGACGGGTTGATCGAGGTCAGCCCCGGCGTCACGACCTCCCTGACCTTTCCGAGCGAGGTCACGATGTACCACCTGACGGTGCCCGGAACCGTGGACATCGCGCCGGACGACGAGAAAAAGACGCTCTGGCTGGACACCAACGGCAAGAAGGGCAGCACCGGGATGGTCGTCAAAACCGGTGGCCTCAATTTGCGCTTCAAGGTGACCGTGACCGCTCGATCCACCACGCCCGTGGTGATGGTGCTGGAACGACCGGAGGCGGAACCCGAGGCCACCCCGGCGGTCGCCCAGAACGCGCCACGAGGGTCGTCACCTCCGACCAGCTCGAGCACCCGTCCGGCGACGCCACCCGCGCCAGCCTCGACGACCAGCGCCATCGGTGCAAGCAATGCGGCCCCCGCACAGCCCGTGACGTCCGCCGAGGACGTCTTGCCCGGCGCTCGGCTCGAACTCGAGTCCAGAGGGGTCGAAGCCGGGGTGCTGACGCTCGTGTACCGGCTCCAGAACACGGGCAAGACCCGGATGGTGATTGACCCCGCCCGAGCGCGGTTCGAGGGGTTCGAGGCCCGCGCCAAGACGCTGCAAAGTCAGATCATCGTCGCGCCCGGCCTGTCACAGGTCGGCGTGATCGAGATCGTCAAGCCGCAGCCGGGTCGCTTGAACCTGTTGTGGGAGGTTTTCACCGACATTTCCACGCGCACCAAAGGCACGATTGTCAAAATCATCGACATCGCTCAGTACCTCAAGTAGCGACATGATCACATCAACCAAGATTGAATCCACCATCTCAGCCACGTTGCTCGCCACGTGGCTGAGCGTTTCTTCCCGCCAGGCGCATCGCCTGATCAAGCGATATCGAAACGTCTACGCCGGTGACGATCTGACGCAAGCCGAGGCGGATCACCTGATTCGAGCGCGTACCTGCGCGGCCCGTGAAAACATTGGTCTCGAAGCGGCGTTCAAGACAACCGAAACGGACAACAGCGTGCCCGACAGCGACGTCAAATGCCCACCCGAGTTACCACATGACCTCGAGAATGCGCGAGGTCACGAGCTGTTTCCCAAACTTATGGACTATCTCGAGAGCCACGCCAGATACTACGCGGCCTGGGAGGCGCGACTCCAGAAGCAAGAGGCCGAGGTTCGAGGCATCCGCGACGAACTCGAGGCGGTCAGAGCGCAGATCGTGGGATTGACCAGCGGGGTCCACCAGCAGCAGGCGAAGATCCACAACCAAGTCGCGGCCAGTCTGCGACGGACGCACAAGAAAGGGGCTCGCGCATGAAGCATCTCGTTCACGTGTTTGCCATCACGCTGTCCCTGACCCTCCCTCTGGCGTCGGGCCAGACCCTGTCGCTGGTGGACGACGACCTGCCCCCGGCGGTCGAAGTGATCCACGACGCCAACTGGGCCAGGCGCGTCAAGCCGCACGAGTGGCGGGTGCTGATGCTGCCCGAAGCGCAAGCCTTCGCGGTCGAGGAGGGGCTTTCGAAGCTCTGGAACGAGTACGACGCACGCATCTCCTGGCGCATCGGTACGGAGATCAACAGCCTAGCGTACGTGCCGAACTGCTTGGTCGGCCTGACCAACTTCGACGCGCTGCTGGGCGCGTGGGATGGCAACCTACTGGCGACAGTGCCGCCTGACCTCTTTTGTGATGGCCTGGGCTTGCAGTGGCCGACCTACATCATCGGGCTGTGTGGCGTCGGAGACGGGACCCTGTGGACAGACTGGGGTCGCATCCAGAGCAATTACGCCAACGCGGTGGCCCACGGCCTGACCACGTACTACCCCGATTACACCAAGAAGGCCCTCGGCGTGATCGGCAAAAACATGCCCACGGCGATCAACTGGGGCTTTCCCGGAATCGCCTTTCCGGGAAAGCCGACGGGGGTCGTCTTGCAGCCGATCTTCGGACCGCCGCAACCCGCCATGTACCTCAAGCTCGCCCAGCGGGCGCAGAACGTCGATGTTCGCGGCGCGGCCTACATCATGCAGAACTACCCCTTGAACGTCTTGCCGCGCAGCGTGCTGAAGCAGGTCCTGCGGTGGTTGCCCGGCGACCAGATTGACAAATCCATGCCCGGCCTGGAGGAGGTCGAGGCGTTGAAGCGCGAGCTGACGACGCGCACGGGCATCTTCGATCAGCCGTTGCAGTGGGCGACCCCATCGCTTCTTGGCTCGGGACCGAAACCGACCGGGGAGACGGCGGCTTCGACCCCGTATGAAATGGCGGGGGTCGGACACCAGGTGTTCTTCAACGTGCAGTCGCGGTTCATCATCGAAATCTCCCCGCGCATCCCGCTGTTGTGGCGATCCTGCTTCGATCTCTCGAGCGGCGCGGTCATCCCCTTCCCGACCCCTCTTCCACCCGTCGTTCACGCCGTACCGCGTCTCGAGACCTTCTGGGACTCCGTGCCCGAAGGTCGAGCGATTCCCGAAGTCAAGGGCGTGCCGAGCAGCTACGGCGTCGTGCTTGCGCCGCTTGCGAAACCTTGAGCGCGTGGTCCTTCGTTCGCTTTACAGCCAGGCCACAACCTCCGCCTCGAGACCGTAGCGCAAGCGCAACGAATCCGCGCGGCGTCGGCTCGAGGTGAACCACACCTGCCCATCGAATTCGGCGTCGAAGCGCCGAATTTTTTCCTTGACCTTCTCGGGCCGGTAACTGGCGGTGTCAATCTCGATCGCCCATCGCCCTCGCCCGGTGCGCCAGATGGCGTCAGGAAGATGCGTCTGGCCCTGCACACGAACCACGGTCCAATCCTCGAGGGCCGCACCGAGCGTGCGCCGCGCTTCGGCGGTGATGGCGAAGTGGCGCAGGTGGGCCGCTGAGATCCCGAGCTGGTACAGCGTGACCAGGGCCACCTCCGCCCTGATCGTGGCTTCGGCGGTGTTGCCCAACGCGGCGCGGGTGACGTGAAACCCAGCTGGGAGTTGCTCGAGCCGCACCCCGTGGTGTCTCAACAGTTGACCCTCCGTGAGACACAGGTCCACACGGAGGGCGCGGGTGAGTTCGGCCAGCATCAGCGCTTCGGCAGCACGATCACCAGAAAGGGCGTTTCGGCGGGCACTTCCACCAGCCGGATCAGGGCCCGCGTGTCCTTGCCGATGTCGAAGAGGTTGGCCGTGCGACCGAGGACCGTCTGGCCGAGCGTCGGGCCGCTGTCGCGCGAGGTGGTGACACTGTTGGGGCTGGTGGTGGTCGTGCCGCGTTGGGTCAGATCGCTGACATAACTCGAGATCCCGCCGACCGCCGCTTGCAGCAGATCGGCGACCAGATTTGGCGTCTCGTACCGGGTCGTGCCGTTCAAGCCCGGCAGCTTTTCGAGGTTGTACGCCTGAGCGCCTGTCAGGTACGACTTCCCTTTGATGTAGACCTCGCGGAACAGGATCTCGACTCGAGATTCCTTGTTGATCGAGGCCCAGCCGAGCCAGACCGAACCATCGGCGGATTCGGCGACCACTGGGATGTCATCGTGGCCCTCGACGGCGAGAAAGCCGAACCGCAGCTTCGCCTGAACCTGCGAGCCGATCGGATAGGTGTCCTGACCCAGACCCGCTTGTGCCACCTCTGGGCCCGGTCCATTCGCGCTCGCGGCGTTCTGGCTAGCGCCGAGGGCGACGGTGCGCGTGGGGGTCGTCGCGGGATTGCCACCACCGCCCACATTCGCGCTCCGGGCTTGCGTTTCAGAGGCTCGAGCATCGCTTGCAAGCGCCCGGTCGCGTGTGCTCACAACTTCGCTCGAGCCAGCCGCCGTCAACAGGACCGAGCTCCGCATCTGGGTCTCGGGTGCAGCCCCGGTCTCGTCGCGGCCACCACTGCCAGGATTTGCACCGCCTTGAGGGGTTTCGGACGCCACGATGGAAGACGACGCACCGCCCAATTGGGCCGGGGGTTCGCCAGCCGACGACAGATCGCGAGAACGATCCATCGGGGCGGATGACACGGATTTAAGCATGACGGACACGGCTCGAGCCTGTCGTCGGCTGCTCAAGACATAGGTTCTGGCGCGAGCAGGACGCGCAGGGGTGCGCACACTCGAAGGCAACGGGGCGATGGCTTGAGGGCCTGCGAGATACGGTGCCCCTTGTTCCGTGGCCGAGTAGTTGCGTCCCATCGGTCCACCCGGTGACATTGTTGCGCCGGACTCGAGCGCCGTGGCGCTCGATACGTCAGCAGTCGCTGGGGGCGCGACCGCTTCGGTTTGCGGACGCATTCTCGTGGTGGGGGTTGGCGCGGGTTCCGGGTTGGGCAAGGGATCACCGTTGATGGTGCTTTTGGGCAGCGCAGGTGCATCCACCACGGCGGTTTCCGGTGTTTGCGCCGCTCTTTGCTGGGTCTCGCCGTTTGTGCCGACGGTGTTCGTCGTGTCGGCTACGGTCGCAGGTTCGCAGGGTGCGCCATCCACCGCGACCACCTCACCGGGCAGGCAGGGCTTTTTGGCGGTCGGGGTGGGGGCGAGCACGGTGGCCAGCACCAGGGCGAAGCCGATGCACGCAGCCAGCCCGAGCCACGACCCGAGTTTGAACCTCGACGGATGAAACTTCCCGTCGAGGTCCGGCTTCGATTCCAGCGCGAGCTTCTGCCACAGCTTCCCCAGGACGGTGTGGGCACGGGCCTCCTGGACCTGGTGTCGGACTGAATTTCCGGCGAGCCTGGCCCGATCCTTCAGGAGTTCAATCTCCTCATCGGTGACGGGCGCGTGCGCGTCGGGTTGGGTTGGTGTCCCTTCCGCATCAGCGGGATCTTCCATTACGTCACCATCGTCAACGGGCCAGTCCAATTCGATTTGATCCTCGGCATTACCTCCATCCGGCACGTTGATCGTTCCGGTCGTGACCTCAACGGTCTCGAGTTCGGAATCGTGGGCTTTGTTCGATGGCGGTTTTTTACCCTGAGTCTCCATGAGACTGATCATCGCAAGGACGCACGGAGGTTTTTATGTCAGACATCGGCAAGTCGGTTTTCG
>CAXTKV010000243.1:0-6760 GCA_964244895.1 uncultured Deinococcales bacterium | reverse complement strand
AGTGCGCCTGATGCCAGAATCCGACCGGTTCCAGATGTTGGACGCTCACGATCTGACCGACCGCTCCGGCCTCGAGCGCGGCCTTGAGGGCGCGGGTGTACGGCGTGTAGCGCATGACGTGGCAGACGGCCAGCATCACCCCGGCGCGATCCACCGCCCCGACGATGCGGCGGCAATCGGCTTCGTTGGGCGCGATGGGTTTTTCCAGCAGCACGTGGTAGCCGCGCTCAGCGAAGGCCACGGCGGGTTCGAGGTGCTGCGCGTCCTGCGTGGCAATAATGACACCGTCCGCGAAGCGCTCGCGCTCCAGCCACTCGCGCCAGTCCTGCGCGGTGTTCTGGGCGGGAATCCGGTGTGCGACCGCCATTCGGTCGCGCTGCGCGTCCCTGGGTTCGGCCACGCCGACGATCTTGAGTTGATCGGGGTTCTCCAGGGCGTATTGCGCGTAGGTCGCGCCTCTGGAACCCGCGCCGATGACCGCCAACCGGATGGGCTTCACGATCCCGCCCTGCCGCTCGCGCCGAGCAATTGAATGATCGCGCGGGCGCGTTCGGTCATGGCCTCGCGCGCCGCACCCAGGTACTTGCGCGGGTCGTTCAAGCTCGAGTCCTCGAGTTGCGCGCGCACGGCGTCGGTGAACACGACCGCCAGCTCGGTCGCCACGTTGACCTTGGCGATGCCGAGCGCGACGGCGCGTCGTAAGTCGGCCTCGAGAACACCGGACGCACCGTGCAGCACGAGCGGTAAGGCTGTGGCGCTCGCCATCTGCGCCAGACGTTCCAGATCCAGGTGGCTGGTCTTGTCGGTCTGCTTGTGGGCGCTGCCGATGGACACGGCCAGCGCATCGCAGCGTGAGGCTTGCGCGAACGACGCCAGGTCTTCGATCTCGGCGCGGGTCGAGACGCGTTCACCCTTCGAGACCACCTCGAATTCCGCCTCGAGCGCCGCACCGCGCTCGTGCGCGAGTTGCGCCAGGTCGCGCAGCGCGATCAGGTCGTGCCCCTCGAACATGACCATGTCGAAGCCGTACCCCAGCGCGGCTTTGGCGTCACCGACGGTTTCCGCGTGATCGAAATGCGCGATCACGGGCACGCTGGCGGTCTCTCGCAGATTCACAGCGACGGCGGCCAAGAGCGGCAAGGCCGCGTAACGCGCGGCGTTCTGGCTGATCTGCACGATCACCGGCGCGCGCTCGAGTTCGGCGGCCCGCACGATGGCCTGCGCTGTCTCGAGGTTGACCGCGTTGAAAGCGGGAATGGCGTAGCCGTGCGCGCGAGCCGCATTCAGCCACGTGCGAGCGGTGTTCACGTCAGCACCACCACTTTGGTCAAGTGGCGCGGCGCGCGGGTGTCCAGTCCCTTGGATTGCGCCACGCGTTCACCCAGCCATTGCAGGCTCGGCAGCGCGATCAGGCCGCGCACGGCGGGATCTTGCGCGGTCAGTTCCAGACTGAAATCTCCGGGGCCGCCCAGGCCGATCGCGCGAGCGCCCTTGGCCTGCAATTCCGCCACCAGTTTGGATTCCTCGGCCTCCGGCTGGTAGAGCATCACGGCCAGCGTGCGCTCGTCCACCAACGCGACCGGGCCGTGCCGGTATTCCAGCGGGTGGTAAGCCTGAGCGTAACTGAGGCTCATCTCCATCAATTTCAGGGCTCCCTCGTTGGCGACGCCGTAAAGCGCTCCGCCGCCCAGGTAGACGAAGTGCGAGCGCCCCGCGATCAGGCCATCCAGGTGATCTCTGGCGCGCTCAAAGATGCGCTCGGCCTCTGAGACCGTTATTGGCGTGATGCTCACCCCCGCCAGCCGCAACCCGACGAGCAGCATCAGGCTGGCGCTGGTCGTCATGACGATGTCCTCAATGGGATGCGTGGGTATGGCGATGCAGACTGTGCAGGCTCGAGTCAGGCTGCTGTCGGCCTCGCAGGTAATGCCGACGACGCGCTGATTTTGCATCAGGCTGGATCTGGCTGCGGCAAGGGTTTCCGTCGTCTCACCGCTCCTGGAGAGCGCCAGGATCTGCACGGGCTGACCGCGCGGAACGAAAAATTCCGACCTGAGGTTCCACTCGCCGCCCGGCACGGCGATGGCTTCGCGCCCGTGCGCGTTCAGGCTGGCGGCGATGGTCTGCGCCAGGTAATACGAGCTTCCGCAGCCGATCACCACGGTCAGCGCGTCCGGCTCGAGTTGCGCCGCGCTCAGGTCGATGCTGATCGCGTCTCGCCAGTAGCTGAATTGCTCGATGATGGTTTGTTCCGTCGCGTTCATTGCGTCCTTTCGTGGTGCGAAAGCCGTTCATTTCTCGGCTGGGAATAGAAGTTCAGTCGTCTCGAGGGTCGGGGCCAGGGGCAAATCGGCGTTCAGATCGGTGGATTCTCGATTGTTTGCACAAAGAACACCGTCCAGCACGGCGTTTCTTCAACATCAAAAATTTGCGTCCTGGAGCGCGAACAGCCCGGCAGGTGCTATTTCGTGAGCAAGAAGCGCGAACAGCCCGGCAGGTGCTATTTCGTGAGCGAGAACGGTGGTCTTTCACGCATCACCGTCCAGAGAAACCTGAACCTTCTCGAGCCACGCGCGATCCGCGTCCCAGCCCGCGCCGCGAGCCGCCTCGAACAGCGCCCCAGCCAGCGGGGAGGCCACGGGCGCAGCCCAGCGTCCCAGCGTCTCGAGCCGCGAGCGCAGACCATCCGTTACCGTGCGCGATTTGAAGGTGCTGCCCGCGTAACTCAGGCGGGCGCTCGAGTCCAGATTGAGCCTGCGGTGCACGGTCTGCGCGTGCGCGGCCAGCAATTCCGCCGCCTCGAGCAGCATCGTTTGCGCCGTGATATTGCCCGCATCCGCCAGCCGATCCACGGCGCTCGCCAGCGCAGCGACGCGGGAACGGCGGTGCTCGAGGCCGTAAAACCACGACAACAAGTCCTCGGCACCGTTCACCCCGATGGTCTCGAGCAGGGCGCGGCAGAACGCGTCATTGCTGAGCCGGCCATCGAGCGCCCACGAGAGTTTCTGCAGGGCCTGCAACCCGATCCAGTGCGCGCTGCCCTCGTCGCCGAAACCCTCGCCCCAACCACCGACGCGCACGACCTGCCCCGCAGCGTTCGCGCCCCAGGCCATCGAGCCCGTCCCGGCCAGCACCAGCACGCCGGGTTCCCCGGCCAGCGCGCCCGCGAAGGCGACCGCCACGTCGTTCAGCACGGCGCAATCTTGACCCGCGATTGACCTCGCCGCCTCGAGTTGCTGGGCTGAAACTTCGCGTGATTCACCGTAACCGGGCATGCCGAACGCACAAAACGCGATCCGGTCGCGCGGCACGGGGCAGAATGCAATCAATCGCTCGAATTCCTCGCGCCACCGGGGTTGATCGAACGGGTTGATGCCCGCGCCCAGAAACGGCCCGAGCGTTCGCCCAGCCCGATCCGCCAGCGCGAACGCGGTTTTCGTGCCGCCACCGTCCAGGCCCATCACGAATTCAGGCACGCCCGACCCCGGACCGCTTCAGGAACGCCCCGACGCGCGCCGCCGAAACCGCGCCCGCCACCGGCTCGAGGCAGGCCGATGCGCCGCAGGCGGCGGCCTCGCGCATGGCCCAGGCGATCGGTTCGTCGCGCTCGAGCGCCGCCACGAAGCCCGCCAGGGTCGCGTCGCCCGCGCCGACCGGGTTGATGGGCGCGATCTGGTAGGCGGCCTGCACGAAATAGCCTTGCGGCCCGAGGTATTCCAGGCCGTCCGCGCCGCGCGAGTGCAGCACGCTGACGCCGTACAGCTCGAAGACCTCGAGCGCGCCCATGCCGATCTGACCGAGCTCCGCGCTGTTGGGTTTGACCAACTGCACGCCCGCCTCGAGCGCCGCGCGCAGGGCCGCGCCGCTCGTGTCGACCGCCACGCGAAACCTGGTCTTCAGGTGCTCGAGCCACGCCCGGAAGGCGCGCAGTTCCAGCCCCGGCGCGAGGCTGCCCGAGAGCACCACCCAGCTCGCACCATCCGGGATCAGCGCCTCGAGTGCGCTCAGGTTGCGGGGGTTCAGGCTCGGGCCGGATTCATAGATTTCGGTCGGGTGCCCGTCACCGTTGATGATGGTTTGCGTCTCGCGCGTCTCGCCGCCGACTTCCAGCAAGCGGTGCGGGATGCCGGAATCTTCCAGCATTCCGCGCAATCGTTCCCCGTTTCTGCCGCCGACCGGCAGCACCGCGACCGCCTCCACGCCGAGTTGTTGCAGCACCGCCGCCACGTTGACGCCCTTGCCGCCCGCGCGCTCCAGGACGCCAGATGTGCGGTGCAATCGCCCCGGCTCGAGCGGAACCTCGAGCTGGAGCGTGCGGTCGATGGCGGGGTGCAGGCAGATGCAGGCGATCACGGGTCTTCTCCAATGGGAAATTCGGGGCGATCTCAGGAACACCGTCCAGGACAGTGTTGTTTGAATGCTCAGGGATGCGATCCGGTGTGTTACTTCAACTCGAGATCCGTCGAGTCCTTCAGGAGCTTCGTCATGTCCGCGCTGGCCTTGTCGATCGCTTTATCGAGGGGCTGATTGCCCGTCCAGGCCAGGTTCAGGGCGGAATTGAGGGCCGTCAACACTTCCGGCAAGTTCGAGATGCGCCGCAGGTCGCTGTTGATGACCACGGAGGTTTTCAGTTGATCCAGGATCGCCTGACCGTTGCGGTTCGGCAAGGACTTCAAGAAGAGCCCGCTGTACGGCGCGGTCTGCGTCGGAAACAATCCGTTGTTGGCGATCAGTTCGCTCGCGCTCTTGTCGGTCGTGACCCACTTGGCGAAGACCTTGGCAGCGTCCTTTTCCTTGGCGGAGGTCGGAATCGCCAGCGCGTGGGCGCTGAAGACCGCCCTGGATTTCTCACCCGCCTTCATCGTCGGGAAGGGCGCGAAGGCCCAATCGAGCTTCGGGGTTTCGTTCAGCACGCTGGTCATCCAGGTGCCCTCGATGTAGATGCCCAACTGTCCGGCCTGGAACAACTGGTAGCCCGCCTGGGTCGTGTCCTTGGTGCTGGGCGCGACGCGATCGGTGAAGACCAGATCGTAGAGTTTTTTGGCGGTCGATCTGAAGCTCGAGTCCAGGTTCGGCGTCCAGCCCGAAGCGGTTTTCTTGATCAGCGCCGAACCGCCGAAGGTGTAATAAAAGCTCATGCCGTATTCCAGGTCGACCTGCAAATCCTGACCGTTGATGCCCCAGTATTTCTTGCCGCCCTTGGTGAAGGTCAGCTTCCTGGCGGCGGCGCGCACCTCGTCCCACGTCCAGCCGGAGGTCGGAATTTTGACGCCGCGCTCCTTGAACAAGCCCCGGTTGACGAAGACGCTGACCGCCTGCGGCCCGAGCGGCAGGCCGTACGCGGTCGTGCCCGCCGTGTTCAGGTACGGGTTGATCGAGAGCGCCGGGTAGGCCGCCTTTTCCTGAGGGCTCAGGGCGATCGGTTCGAGTGCGCCCTGCGAGGCGTAGAACGGGAAGTTGTCCAAGTTCATCCACATCACGTCAAACGTAGACCCGCCCGCCGTCATGGCGGCGGCTTTCTGCCAGTACGTGTCCCAGGCCACCAGGTTGTAATTGACCTTGATGTCCGGGTGCGTTTTCTCGAAGGCCGCCAGGATTTTCTTGTCGGCTTTCTCTCGGGTGGCGTCCCAGGTCGCGTACTGAATCGTGACGGGCGCCGCCGCTTTCGCCGTGATCAGCGCGACCCCCGCAGCCATCGCCAGTGCAGCCAGTCCAAACTTCGCCTGTTTCATACGTTCCTCCTGGGTGAGCGTCCGCTCGAGCGTGGGTGAGGGTCAGAAGAAAGAGCGTCTAGGACGGTGTTTCTCGAGATACATTGAATGCGTGCTGGACGGTGTTCTCGAGCTTCGAGCTTGCAACTTGCGGCTTGCGGCTCATCCTTTCAATCCGCTGCTCAAGGCCGCATCCGTCAGGTAACGCTGCGTGAACAGATACGCGATGATGGTCGGTAGAACCGCCAGCGTGGAACCCGCCATCAGCACGGGAACGTTGATGGCGAAGTGGTTCTGCAGGGCCAGCAGTCCAACCGGCAGCACCATCTTGTCCTGGGAATTGAGCACGATGCTGGGCCAGACGAAGGACTGCCAGTTGCCCAGAAAGGACAGCAGCCAGGTGGCCGTGACCGCGCCGAACGAGGTCGGCAGGGCCACGTGACGCAATGCCGTACCCCAGTTGCCGCCGTCGATCAGGACGCTCTCCTCGAGGGATCGGGGCAGGGATTTGAAGAACTGGTAGAGCATGAAGACGCTGAAGGCGTTGGCGATGCTGGGCACAATCAGCCCGGCGTAGGAATCGATCCAGCCCAACCAGCGCACGATCAAAAACGTCGGGATCAGCGTGATCTGCCAGGGCACGACCATCGAGAGGATGTGGCTCTGAAACAGCACGTCCCGGCCCGGAAAGCGCAAGCGCGCGAAGGCGTAAGCGGCGGGCGCGCCGACCACGATGTTCAACGTGGCGATCAGGGCGGATGTCCAGAAGGAATTGAAGAACATCCGTCCGAACGGCACCAGCTCAAAGAGTTTCTGGAAGTTCCCGAGCTGCCATTGCGCGGGCAAGAACGTCGGCGGCCAGGCGTAGGCCTCGTCCGGGGTTTTGAAGGCCGTCAGGATCATCCACAAGAACGGCACGATGATCACCAGCCCGCCCAGCCCGAGCGCGACCATCAGCGCCACCTGCGCGCTCGAGACGGGTTTTCTGGGGGTCGGGCCATTTCGCGGCAACCGGGCGTCAGTCATAGTGAACCCACCGTTTCTGCATC
>CAXTKV010000242.1:0-6802 GCA_964244895.1 uncultured Deinococcales bacterium | reverse complement strand
GAAACCCCGACTCGAGGCGCTGAAGGCCCCTTGGCGGCACACGAGCGATCTTCCAGGAACGAAGGCTCAGCCGGATTTCGCTGGCGAAGATCGACTGGTCACTGCGCCTGTGGCCAATAACCGCCAGCTTCAGGATGGGACTAAAACGTTCCCTTCGGAACCTGAATGCTTTTTACACCGAGTCCAAGTGGAGGGGCGGGAGCTTTTAAGCGGTTTTCCGTCGTCATCCACGTTGATTTCTAATTCCCGCCACTCGGATCTCGAGGCCGTCTCCGGGATCGCACAACCGAAAATATTGACGTGCGCCAAAGCCCTGGACGCGAGTTCTTGGGCCAAGGCTGAGGTGGTCGCGCACCGCTTATCGGACGGTCACTCGACCGCGTTCTGGTACACGCAGTTTCGCCGGGCGTTAGGGGAGGGGAGAGACGATACTTTTCTGTTCGCGGCGGCCTCGCAAGCGCTCGAACAACGAGAGCGCGGCGCATTGCGCCGCAAAGCGGCGGCCTACGCCGTCGGCATCTTGCGGCGATCTGGATGGTTGACCGCCTGAGGCATCCCAACCCCCATACTGCATCAGAAACGGAACCGACGACATCCAACTCGCAAATCAAGGATCAAACTCGCCCGTCAGTTCGGTTCTGCGAAGTCCATCGGCAGCCTCCTCGTTGGAGCGTGCCGACGTTCGTGTCGTTGGGCCGAGCCGACTGGCGAGATTCAACTAACGCCAGTTCATCCGCAGGACGCCCGCAAACAACCCAAGTACGACCAGCCCTGCGAAGATCAACAGTGCCACTGTCAGCCGCAACCCACGCCCTCGTTCCCGCGAGAGCTTCTCGCGCCATTCCTGCTCGAGACCCAAGCGCAATGACGCCGCGCTCTCGGCCTGTACCGAGAAATCCACCAACTGCTTGAGGAAATGCCCGAACGCCGTGGGTGTGATGAAGCAGGCGTCCGCGAGCTGGTCGAACAAGCTCGTGTCCACCGCGTGCCCGACCGCGCTCACCACCGGGTGTTCGAGATCGATCAGGGTCCGCCCAAGCGAGGGATGGTCGAAGGTTTCGAGTCCCGAGCCGCCCCCGCGCACCACGGCGATCAGATCGCAGCCCTCGCCTTTGGCCCGCTCAAGCGCCAGGCCGATCTCGGTCACGGAGGTCAGGTTGGCGCGGTACTCCTTGACCTGGTAACTGGCCACAGCCCCCCCGAGCGCCCCAAGCACGTCCCGATCCACGATGCCCGTCACACCGTAAACCAGGGCGATCACCGGCGTGCGGTGGCGGGCCAGAACCCCACGGATCAGGGCCGACACATCCACCGAACCGCGAGCGTGCTTCTCTCGGAGTAGCTTGAGTCGCTCGAGATCATCCGGGTTGGCGGTGGCCGCGCGTTGCTCGAGGCAGGCGGTCACGACCAGCACGAACTCGACCCGGTGGTCGTCGCGCAATTGCGCCTCGATCACGCCGCGAAGGGTCGTCTCCTGGAACGGTTTCAAACTGGCGTGCAGCGCGGTGGGGACTTTCAGTTTGACGCGCCCGGCGTCTTGCGGACCGTCGAGAGTGTCGTAGTACCAGCCGTTGTACTCGCGGGTTCCGCTCGGGTTGAACAGTCCTCGCGCGGTGATCAACCGCGTCCCTGTGCGGCTTTGCAGGGCGGCTCGGTACAGGTGCGCGATCTCGAGCGGCGTGTAAACCTCACCTCGCGCTTCGATGGGGTCAGGCCGATCAGTTTCAGCCTGTGTCGTTCGGCTTGATTCATCTTCGCGCGGGGTGTTCACGACTCGAGTGTAGCCCGCGGTGAGATCACGACTTTCTTCGATGAGCCAGGTTGCCGCCCGGTGTTGACTGGGGTCTCCGAGCTGAGTTTGTCGAGTTCGATGGTGAGCACATCGCACCACTCGTGAATCGTTCGTGCGCCAGCGTTGACGGCCTCGGCGGGAGAATTAAAGGGCAGCCCCTTGAGGAAGATTCCTCTGGTCGTGACCAAGTAGGTCTCGTGCCTTCTGGCCCTGGCCGCTCGAGCGCCGGATTGGTGGTTGGCCTGTCGTTTCATTCTGACCATCAAAAGTCCATGTCGAGGTCTTCATCCAGTTCGACCTTGCTCCCGGAACCGCTGACATCAGTCTCGTTTTCGACGGGTTCGCGCCTGTGCTCTCCAAAGGCTTCCGTCTCCACGATCAAACCACCGCTTCCCGTATCCCCCGTCGAACTTGGCGCAGTCGCATCGGTCTGGCTCGAAGAACCCCGCTCCGAAGAGCTGGATTCTGGGCGATCAACCCCGGCTTCGCGGGCGTGCTCCAAACCCGAGTCTCGCTCGAATTCGCGAGCCATCTCCCGCTCCGCCCCGTCCATTGCCGACTCGAACATCCGGCGGTACGCGAGTTCGACCTCGAGGGCCGCGTCGCCCGCCTCACGCACCTCGCGCCAGGTGTCCTGATCGAGGTATTCATCGGTGAAAGCGATCACGTGGACGTGCGGGTGATCCGTCTGGTCGGTGTGGGCGAACGCCACCCAACCCCGAAGCCCGTCATCGTCGAGCGAATGCAGGGTCGCCCGCGTCCACTCGCGCAGTTCATCGTCGTTCAAAACCGATCCCGGACTGAGCACCATTCGGTACGCGAACCGGGCCTCGTCCCCCTCGAGTCCAGCCTCGAGGTTCGCGTCGATTTCTTCCATTGAAACCGCATCGCGTTCGTTCGTGAACCCCTCTCGGTGCTGTCGTTCCCCGAGGTCGTTCGGGCGCGTGCTGTAGTAGCGGGCGCTGGCCTTTAAATCCGCGCGAATCTTGGCTCTCGAATTCCCCCCAGTGGTCTTCTGTACCTTGGCCTTGGCGATGGTTCTCGATCCCGAACGAACGGCTCCTCGGGGCGTCGTTTTCGGACGGTCGGATCGGGCGACGTGGGTGTAATTGACCTTGATGACCGTCAAGGTTTTCGAGCGCACGAACACCTCCGCGAACGCCTCGAGGTTCACGCTCCAACCGGGCCGTTCGGCTTGAGCAATCCGGTGTTCTTCGCGGCCTCGAGTAGGCTCTCCAACTCCTCGAACGGACGCCGTAGGTGCTCGTGCGTCTCGCGCCTGGCCTGTTCGTTCGCCCGTTGCGCCTCGGGTTTGCCGTGCGCTTTCTCGAGCGAGATCGCGGTCATCCGTCGTGCCACGCCAGTCTCGTAGGTTGATCGCAACAGCAAGCCCGTGATGCGTTGTAACGCGGCATTGACGCCCACCCGGACCGCCCCCTCGACCTTGAGGGCAATCGCGTCCTCGGCCAGCCGTTCGGACTCGGTTTGCACCGCCCGTTCGAGCAGCAGCACGGTCGCCGCTGAGAGGCTCAGGTCGTACTGTCCGGCCAACATCTCGAGCGTTTTTCTTAAGCTGTTCGGGACGTACAGCGTCATCGGTTTCGACTTGGTTTTCATTGGTTTGCCAACCCCCTGGATGTGAGATGGTCTGACTGGTGGTGGAGACGGTTTGCACGCGAGATTCGTCTTTGGACGCGTTGTCTGTTCATGGCCACGCGTGGTTCTCGAGACTATATATTTATCACTTTTATATATAGTCACCACTCACATTGCGATACAAATGACAAACAGCGCATCCACAGCGCAATTGATATCGGAGAAAACACCGTCCAGACGGATGAAACGGATCGGCTTTGACGACAAGGAATTCAGGCGCACTGCGGGGCTTTATCCTGCCTTTCCCTCCTTTGACTTTGACCAGCCTCTGCCATTGCACCGTCGTCGTCGGTTTGATGGTCTCGAGAGATCGTGTTGAAAGGTGCCAGGTGCGGGTGTCAATCGGGTGTTCGGTTGACGCGCGATGAGCCGTGACCTGAGTTGGGATATGGAAACGTCCTGGGCCGTTTCCCCGACACTGATTGCGTCGGGTACGATGGGCGCCGTGCCCCAGATCTTCACCATCGGGTATGAGGGAATAACGCTCGAGGCGTTTGTCGAAACCCTGCGCGAACACGGGGTTCAGACCGTCGTGGACGTGCGCGAACTTCCCCTCAGCCGACGCGCCGGGTTCTCTAAGCGCCCGCTGTCGGCGGTCCTTAAAGAGAACGGGATTGGATACGTCCACGAGCGCCCGCTCGGGACGCCAAAGGCCCTGCGCCACGCGTTGCGGGCTGGGCTTGAGCTCGAGAGTTTCCGGGCCGAGTACCGACAGGTACTCGCGGATCGTCAGCCGGACTTGGAGCGCGTGGCGGCGCTCGCGGCGCACGAACGGGTGGCCTTGATGTGTTTCGAGGCCGATCCGCTTGAGTGCCACCGGTCGGTGATCGCGGACGAACTGCTGCGCCTGGGGCTGATTAGTGTATTCAAAAATCTCGCCCCGAAAAAGCGGAGTGGGGCCGAAACCTAGCGACGCTGCCCCGCTTAACCCGAACTCCGGTTCGAACGAACCTATCCCGGTCTGACCTGGGGACAGGCTGGCTCGAGCAAGATTTGTTCACCTTGAAGAGCCTCGAGAGAGTGACTATATAGTATGTAGATAAGTATATAGTATAGTGATTTCGAGGTGATCAGATGAGCGAGTCATTGACCGTGAAAATCAGCCCGAAAGGGGCGTTAACCCTGAGCGCAGAACTGCTCGAGCGGGCGGGTCTCAAACCTGGCGAGACGGTTCACATCCGCCTCGAGACTGGGGGTTTGCGGTTGGTCTCCTTGGCCTCAAGCGTCCGCGCCTTGAGGGGTCGTTTCGCAACGGGTACGGCGGACAAGCGCACGCCAGGAGGAACCTCGGAAGATGCACGGATTACCCCATCGAACGCGGGTGAAGGTCATGGCGCGTAACGGCGCTGGACCCGACCGGCTCGAGGTCATCTTCGAGGCTTCCGCCATGTTCGCCTGGTTGCGAGGCACGGCGGGCTGTGAGCGCGTCGAGATCGCCCTGACCACGCGCACCTGCGGGATCAGCGCAGCGGCTGTGTTCGAGTTGCTCGAGGCGATGCCCGGAGCGAATGCTGGGGCGGTGCTCAGCGCCCTCGAGACGGCCCGCGTGCGCGTGATCGCGGTGGACGCCAAAAGCCTGCGGGAGCTTCAGCGCGATGGCCGTCTCAGCCTGGCGTCCTGTCACGCGCGAGCTTTGGCGGTCGCGCACCGCGCCGAGCACCTGGTGGTGCAGAACACGCAGACGGAAACGGTCTCGAGGTGATCCTCCTGGTGGGTTTCGACCTGACGCTCGAGCTGGGCCGGGCACTGACCGATGAGGAACTCGGACGGCTTGAGATTGAACGCGTCAGCTTAAAGCTGGCGTTGGCTGCAAGGGACAGCCGCGATCCTCGTATCGAGGTTCCATTGAGTGAGATGGTCTTGCGGCGCGTCCGGGTAGGACTGGAGGTCCCTACACCGGCGGCGATCCTGGCTGATCCGACGGCCTCGCACTGGTTGAAGAACGCGCTTCAAACGGCCCTCGCTCGAGACCCGGTGGACGCCGCGAACGATGCCGACCTCCTCGCCCGCCTGCTCGAGTCTCGCGCGGCTCAAATGCTCAAAGGTGGTGAATTCGAATGAACAAGATTGTAACGATGGAGCCATCCGACGCGTTCCCCGCTTGGTTGAGAATGGTTGCCACGACCGCCGTGGTCGTGGGGCCGTACCGCCCTTCGTGATCGTCCTCGCCTCTGAGCAGTTCGTCATCGCTATCAGCGTTGACCGCGACACCTACGTGGCGCTCGAACGCGCGGATCACGCCTGTCTGACGACGCGCCAGTTGCTCTGGGCCAGCGAAGTGAAAATTGCCGCTCAAGCGTGTCCAGCGAGGCGTTGAACGCAGCACGGCGGATCGTTCCACAAGAAAGGTGGGTCGTGACCGAGGCACGCACTGAACCGTCAGATATGTTCACCGCCCGTGAGGTCATCCTGCGCGAGATCGAGCGATTCCAGACCCACATGGGAGACCCCCAGTTCGAGGGTCCAGACCTCGAGTCGGAGGTGAGCGCAATCCGCCCGCTGCTCGCCTGGAATGAGGCCCGCTTGCGGCGGTCGGTCGCGAACGCTCGGAGGCTGGGGTTGTCTAGCCTGTTCACGTCCGGGGTGGTCATCGCGGCGGGGGTGGGTCTCGGGGTGACGCTGATCTACCGTGGAGAGAATGGCTGGGCGCAGTCCGTCCTGGGGCTGATCGCTGGGGAACTGGTGGGGTTGATGGCGGGTCGCCTGGCCTACGCGTTTCTTCAGCGCTCGCAACGGCGTTCACTCGTGGCGCTGTCGGTTGTTGTTCGCGGGCGTTCTCGGAACCCATGAAATTCAACTTGAGGTTTCCAGGACAGCGTTGTCCTGGAAACCCTCGTTTAACCGAACACTCTAGAGCACCGTCCTGGACGGTGTTCTAAAGATGTCGGGCGGTACTTCGGGAACGCCCGACATCTCTTTAGGCCATCACCGCTTGACGGACCGTGCAGGCCAGATCCTCATCGAAGGCTTTGTTCGCCCACCTGCACCTCGAGAGGTAGGCCCGCATGGCTTTGGCGTCGCCGTTCCAGCGCGTCTCGAGTACGGCCTGCAAGCCCGCCGTGCCGATCACCCGCATGTGGTGGACGCCGTGACGCTCGACGGTCGCCAGCCCGCCCTTGCGCCCGCGTTCGCTCATCGTGCTGCCTCGTTTTTGCGGGCTTTGCAGTACACTGTTCTTGGGCATGACGCCCTCCTTTTCTAGCCGAGAAGGAATGGTTTTGAACTGCTCGAGCGCGCGAACGCCCGAGCAGTTTTCTGTTGCACCTCTTCGCCTTTCGCCTGGTTCGTACAATCCTTTCCAGTCCAGCGTGACCGGGTTGGGCTGCTGGCCTGCCTTCCTCGCTTGGACCGACA
>CAXTKV010000241.1:2407-6893 GCA_964244895.1 uncultured Deinococcales bacterium | reverse complement strand
GGTGTCGCGCACCCTGCGGATCGGTTCCAGGGCGTTGCCCGCCACGGAATACGATCCGATGGCGGCGGCGGCCAGCCCGACGATGGACAAAAGCAGCAGGATCGCTCGCAAGTCCGCTAGGGTCGCGCGCAATCCGGTCATGTCGCGGGCGGTGTAGAGCACCAGCGGCAGCGCACCGAACTGAGTCTGGACGGTTCTCAGGTAGCGCGCTTGCACCAGCACGGGCAACCCCAGCGTCCCGACCGATAGGGTCGATTCGCCACGGTAGTTCTCGGTGCGCTCCAAGCGCGCGTACGCCGCATCGTCGAGCGAGATTCTCGCGTCGATCCGCAGCAGACTGGCGTTGCGGATCGGCACGCCGTAGGAGACCGAATCGCGGCTCAGGATCGTATTCGCATCGAAGACCTGATCGACCTGTGAGAAGCCGTTCGGATCGAAATCCGAGAGCCTCGGGAAGCCCTGCTCGAGGCTGCGCTGCTGGAGTTGCTCGATGGTGCGCTCGAGTTCGCGGTACAGGTTGTCGTAGAGGTTGTTGCGCAGGGCCGCGTAGACGCTGATCGAGATGACCGCCAGCAAGAACGCCATCAGGGCGGTGTACAAAAGCGTCAACCGCCACCGCAGCGTCAACGGCATGAAGGGTTTGAAGCTCGCCCGCGAGACCATCGCATCACTCCTGGGTCATCTCGAAATGAGTGCATCTCGAGCATTGCGTCCGAGATGCTCCAAAATAATCCTTTGAGATGAGAAACATCGTCTGGAACGGTCTTCTCGAGCGAATTCGAGAACCGTTCCAGACGGTGAAGGCACTCATTCCTCGCGCAGGACGTACCCGACGCCGCGCACGGTGTGGATCAGGCGGCGCTCGCCGCCCTCCTCGAGCTTGCGGCGCAAGTAGCCGATGTACACGTCCACGACGTTGCTGCCGCCCGTGTATTCCGGCCAGACTTTCTCTTCGATCTCGAAGCGGCTGAAGACCTTGCCGGGGTTGCGCGCCAGCAGTTCCAGCAACTCGAACTCCTTGGCGGAGAGTTCCACCCGGCGTCCGCCCCGGAAGACCTCGCGCCCGTCCAGGTTCATGACCAGATCGGCCACGCGCACCTCGCCGGTGACGGCGGGGTTGACGCGGCGCAGGTGTGCGCGCACACGGGCCAGCAGCTCCTCGATGGAGAAGGGTTTGACCAGATAATCGTCCGCGCCCGCGTCCAGACCTTCGACTTTATCGTTGATCGAATCCTTGGCGGTCAGGATGATGATCGGCGTGTTGGATGTCTTGCGCACCCGCCGGGCGACTTCCAGGCCGTCCAGTACGGGCAGCATCAGATCCAGAATCAGCAAATCCGGGTTGACCTCGCGGAATTTGGAGAGTCCGGTCACGCCGTCGAAGGCGACTTCCGTCTCGTAGCCCTCCGCGTTCAGCTCGAGTTCGATGAAGCGCGCGATGTCTTTTTCATCTTCGATCACCAGCACCAGCGGTTTTCTGTCCATGCGGGCAGTATATGAGAGCAAACATGAGAAGCGAGTGGGATATCGCACACGGGTTTCCTGCGTTCAGCACGATGGAATGGCCAATCTTCAAGGAAATCTGGCGTTGAGAAACCCTTCATAAACGCTCGTCGGCCTCATCGAGCCTCCAGCTGACCCGTTTGCTACCCCAAGCGGGTAGAAAACACCGTCCAGCACGCAAATAAAATTGCTCGCGCTGGATGGTGCTGAAGTTTCGAGATCGCTCTCGACGCTTTTCAGGTGGCGGGCGGCCTCCGGGCGAAACCCCAGACGCGCGGAGATTCCACCGTCGGCACGGCCTGATCCGGGTACTCGAGAAAACGGATCTGGTGAAAGCCGACACCCTCCAGCATCGGCGCGAGTTCGCCGGGGTCGTAACCGCGCTCGACGTGCTGCTCGGTGAATTCGCGCAGGCCATCGTCCGTCCAGACCTGGCAGCGGGCCGTGATGTGCCCGAAACCCGTCACTGGGTCGTAACGGTGCGTCCAGAGGAAATGTGCGGGGCCGTCGGAAGTCTTGACCTCGCCCTCGAAACGGTCGTCGTCCCAGAGTTCGCGAACGCCCAGGGTCGTGTTGGCATCGAAAGCGAACCACCCGCCGGGTTCCAGATGATCGAACACGCGCGAGAACACCCGCCGCAGATCGTCCGGGTCGGTCAGGTTGTTCAGGCTGTCGAACACGCATGTCACCAGATCGAAGCGCGCCTGCAAGTTCAGATCGAGAAAACCCTGACGGTGAAAGGCCACACCCGGAAGTTTGGCGCGCGCGATCTCGAGCATCGGTTCGCTGGCATCGACACCGGTCACCCGGAAACCCCGATCCACGTAAGGCTGGGCGCTCGAGCCCGTACCGCAGGCCAGATCCAGCACGCGCACGCGTTCAGGCTCGAGCATCAGCTCGGCCCAGCCCAGATCGGTCAGCACCTCCAGCACGAACTCGCACCAGTCCTCGTACTCGACATCCGAAAAGATCGCGTCGTACACGCGCGCCAGTTGGGTGAACGGGAGCGCCTCGAGGCTCAAGGTTCCACGGCCCGTCGGTAGCTTGGGGCGCGTTGAGGCAGGAAGTACAAGAAAGCCAGGCCGATCTCGAGCGCCAGTCCCAGCGTCGCATTCATCAGCGAGACCAGCACGGCGACGATGTACAGCGCGTTCGAGACGACATACTGGCGCGTCAGGAAACGCGTGTATTCGGGATCGAGGCGAGGGTCAGTCAACTTGTGAACGTTGCCGTAAAGCCACATCGAAACCCAGCACAGCACCGGCAAGAACAAACTCACGCAGTAAAACGTGACGGCGTTCTGCACCCTGGCTGGATCCCTCAGGTACTCCGCCAGCACGGAGGTCGGAAAAGGAATGAACGAGATCAGCGCCAGGAACAGCACGTTCAGCAACAAGAAGCCGTGATTGACGCGTCGGAAGAGCTTGAAGAAACTGTGGTGGTTGACCCAGAAAATACCGATGATCCAGAAGCTGAAGGCGTAGGCAGCATAGGACGGCCAGAGGTGCAGGAGCGCCTTCGAGAGCGCCTCGTCTCCCTCGAGGTGCGGCACCTTGATCTCGAGGATCAAGAGCGTGATGGCGATGGCGAAGACGCCGTCGCTGAAGGCTTCGAGCCGTTGCGTTTCGCGCTCATTGCTGGGTTCGGACATGATGGCAGTTTACCGATCCGCTTCGCCCGAAACCGAAGACGACCCAAATTATCGGGAATACGCCAGAGAACACCGTCCCAGACAGCGTTTTCGCGATCTCGAGATTCGCGCGCTGGACGGTCTTTCCTCCGCGTGGGATCGCGGAGGTTATGCTCGAAGCCATGAACGCAGCTACTTTCCAGACGCTCTTCGGGCGCGCGCCGGAAGCCGAGGTCAGCGCGCCGGGTCGCGTCAACCTGATCGGCGAGCACACGGACTACAACGACGGTTTCGTGCTGCCGACCGCGATCCCGCAGCGCACGCGCGTCTGGATCGCCAAACGCGACGACGGCATCGCGCGCGTACACGCCACCAACCTAAATCAGACGCTCGAGTACACCGTCCACAGCGAAATCTCGGGCAGAGGCTGGCTGGATTACGTCCAGGGCGTGACGAACGTGCTGGGCGCGGAAGGCCAACGCGTCGGCGGTTTCGACGCGCTGATCGCATCCGAAGTACCGTTGGGATCGGGCCTCTCGAGTTCGGCGGCGCTCCTGGTGGCGATGTTCCGAGCCATGCGCGCCACCTTCAACCTGACCATCGACGACGTGACCGTCGCGCGCTGGTCGCAGGCCGCCGAGAACGGTTTCGTCGGCGCGCGCGTCGGCATCATGGATCAGATGGCGTGCAGCCTGGCCGATCTGGGCGCGGCGTTGTTCCTGGATTGCCGCAGCCTCGAGTTCGAACGGGTTCCCTTGCCGGCGGGCGCGGAACTGATCGTGCTGCACTCCGGAGTCGAACACAACCATGCCGGGGGCGATTACAACACGCGCCGCGCCGAGTGCGAACGCGCCTGCGGGCTCTTGCGCGTCAAATCCTTGCGCGATCTCGAGGTCAGGGACCTGCCCCGTCTGGGCGCGCTGCCCGACATCGAGAAGCGCCGCGCCCGGCACGTCATCACCGAGAACGCTCGCGTCCTCGAGACGGTCAGCGCCATGCAATCCGGCGATCTGGCGCGCGTCGGAGCGCTCTTTTACGCGTCCCACGCGTCCATGCGCGACGATTACGAGGTCAGCCTGCCCGCGATAGACCTGATCGTCGATCTGGCCCGGTCGCGCCCGGAAGTTTTCGGCGCGCGCCTGACGGGTGGCGGTTTCGGCGGTAGCGTCGTGATGCTGGCCAGGGCAGGGCAAGGCCGCGCAGCGGGCGAGGCCATCGCTGCCGAGTACGCGACCCGTTCCGGGCACGCGCCGAAACTGCTGACGCCCGCCTCCTGAGCCGAACACGACCCGCGCCGCAGCGCACCTGTGCCGGGCATTCTCGGCGAGACTCGAAATTCCTTCGGGACATGCA
>CAXTKV010000241.1:0-2307 GCA_964244895.1 uncultured Deinococcales bacterium | reverse complement strand
AAATTCCTTCGGGACATGCACAAAATAAATGGGGGACATGCACCAAAAATTCTGGATCCGCTCGGCAATCGGCCCGGCCTCGATACGCGAAAAGCGCGTCAGCATCGGACTGGAACGCATCTGCCTCTCAGGCTCCTCAGTCGGACGGTGTTATACTTCCAGGGTCGAATCAAGCGAGGCCGTGCTTCACCGCAAAGCTCACGCGAGGCGGCACCCACCCGAGGGGCATCCCCGTGGGTTGTACTGTTTTGAAAGACCATCTTGTGCCGTCTTTCACGTCGAAATATTTTCGAGCATCCCACGCCGCAAAGCACCTCAGAGCGCACAGAACGCATCACCACGCAGGGGGAATACGTGAAGTTTTACGTCATCGGTGACGTGACCGTCGATCACCTTTATTTCTTGAACAAACTCCCGACCGCCGGAGAGGATGTCGCACCGACCCGATCCACGCTTTTACCGGGCGGCGCGGGCGGCACCATCGCGTACTACCTGGCCAGGTTGGGACACGAGGTCACGCTGGCGGCTCGCGTCGGCGACGATCCGTTCAAGGAGCTCGCGCTCAAACGACTGCGCGAAGTCAACGTCAACCTGAGCGCCATCCAGGAAGACCCGAACATCAACACCTCCACCATCACGATCATGGTCACCCCCGACGCGGAACGCGCCATGATTTCTTCCGGCGGTGCCAACCGCAACCTGGACGCGGCAGAACTCAAGAAAAAAGACCTCGAGAACGCCGATGGGCTGGTCGTGAGCGCCTACTCGTTGATCGGTGGGGCGCAGCGCGAGTTCGCAGTCAAAGCCATCGACACCGCCCAGAAAGCCCAGATTCCGGTCTTCATCGACCTCGGGACGGGCGCGGTCAACACCGCCGGAACCAAACTGATCGAGACCGTCAAGACCGCCGATTACCTGCTGATGAACCAGTTGGAATTGCTGCGCATCACCGATTCGGACAGCATCAGTGATGCGCTCGAGGGACTGCACCAACGCGGCGTCAACACGGTCGTGGTCAAGGTCGGCGCGATGGGATCGATCGTCTGGACGCCCACCGAGACCGAACTCCTCGAAGGCTACGAGATCGACGGCGTGGTCGATTCGACCGGCGCGGGCGACGCCTTCACCGCCGCTTTCGCCAGCGCAATCCTCAAGGGCTACGACATCAAACGCGCCGCGCGTTACGCCAACGTCGCGGGCGCGTTGATCGCCACCAGCGTCGGCGCGCAATCCACGCCGTTGACCCACGAAGACATCCAGGAACGCCTGAACGAAAAAGGCATCACCGAGGCCAAACCTGTCCCCTCGAGCCCCAAGACGACGCGCCGGGCAGCCTCGAAAGGCTAAATGGTTGGCCAGGATTAAAGTCGTCTGCTCGAGAACACTGTTCTTGCCCATGAGACAGCACCTCACGGGCTATTCGCGCTTCTTGCTCATAAGACAGCACCTCACGGGCTATTCGCGCTCCAGGACACGTATTCTTAAATACGTCCCGGACGGTGTTCTTACGTTATCGAGCTTCTGGAAACGCACGATCAAAAATCGAAGGCTCGAGAAAACTGCACGGCTCGAGCCTTTAAGAACAAACCAGCCGAGTGTGCATCGCAACGATTCGAACCTGAACCGCTTTACACACCCGGCATCTCGCGCGAGAATCGCGCGTGCCGATACACGTTCAGGGTTCATATGCGACCTTCACCGCACCGGATGGCGCGAAGGCGCTGATCGGGGATTTCACCGATGGAACCGACAGACCGATCGGGCTCGAGGCGGGGCAGTCCGTCAGGCTCGAGTTTTCGAGAGCGGCCTACGTCGAATACGCGTTCCTAGACGCGGACGGCAAGCCGTTCGCCGACCCGGACAATCCCCTCAGGGCGCAGAACCCGTGGTACGCGTACTTCCGAGCCGTGACCATGCCGAATTACCGACCGAACGCGCTGCGCGATCCCGCACCGAACGCGCCGAAAGGAAACGTTACCCGGCTCGAATGGGACGGAAAGGTCTTTGCGGGCAAACGCCGCGCCTACGTTTACACACCGCCCAATTTTGATCCAGGTACCGCCTACCCGGTGTTCTTCGTTCAGGATGGCGTGGCGTTCTACCGCACGGGCAAGCTCAACGCGGTGGCGGACAACCTCTTGCACCTGGGGCGCATTCGGCCCACGATTCTGGTGTTCCTCGAGCCGGAGGATCGTACCAAAGAGTATTTCTTGAACGACGCGTACCTCGAGTTTTTAATGACAGAAGCCGTGCCAGAGATTGAATCCCGGTTTTCGATTTCAAAGGACGCATCGCACCGCGGCTTGT
>CAXTKV010000240.1:0-7005 GCA_964244895.1 uncultured Deinococcales bacterium | reverse complement strand
CCTCCTGGGCTGGTGTTCAGGATGACCGTTAGACACACTTCGTTCTATACCCTCGGCTCCGAGGCCGTTTGTGTGGTCGAGGACGGCGGATGAAATCCTGGCGAGCGTGGCGCGTTTCTGCCAACGGATTTCTAACTCGCTCCACTAGCTGGTTCCAAGCCGAACCGGATGGCCGCCTGCTTGCGGGCCTTCGCGATCTGCACCGCCCGATCCCGCGGTTCCGCGCTCGTCACTAACGAATTGAGCAGCGTGCGCGCGACCGCCGCGGTCTGATCGACCGCCAGCTCGAAAGCCGCCTCGTTCGCCTTGGACGGTTTGTTGAAGCCGCTGATCTTCCGAACGAATTGCAGCGCCGCGGCCCGAATCTCGTCGTCCGACGCAGGTGGGTCGAAGTTAAAGAGCGGTCTGATGTTCCTGCACACGGTGTCCTCCTCGACGCGAATGAATGGTTTCGTCGCTCAATCAGCGCGGGTCGAACACGACGTAGGGTTTGAGCTTCGCCCACTGGTTCTCCGCGATGCCCTTGACCTTGTCCTGAAAGTCGGCCGCATCCTTGTACGGTCGGTTCTTGACGATCTGTGCCGCGATCTTCGGCCCGACGCCCGGCAGGAACTCGAGGTCGTCCTTGCTGGCGGTGTTAACGTTGATCTTGATCTCGGTCTGACCGCTGAACACCACGAAGCGTTGCAGCTTCGCCCAGCTGCTCGCGCCGATGCCCTTGACTTTCGACTGGAACTCGGCGGCGGTCGTGTAGGGCCGGTTCTTGGTGATCTCGAGCGAGGTTTTGGAGCCGATGCCGGGCAGCAGTTCGAGCTGATCGCGGGCGGCGGTGTTGACGTTGATGCGCATCGAGACGCCTTGGGCGAGGGCCACGCCGATCAGGGCGAGGAGGGCGAGGAGCGACAGGCAGTTTCGCATGGTGACCTCCGGGGAGTGCGGTGCCTCAGTCTACGGTCTGGAGGCACGCATTTAGGGCTCGCCCGAGCGCCACCTGACGGGTCAGATGCGGCATTTTCCAGGCGCCGAGCGACAGCTTCGTATCATGGTTCAATCCAGTGCCGTCCCCCTCGATTCACGCCCGGAGGAATCATGCTGAAATGGTGGTTGATCGTTTTCGTTACGCTGGCCGCGCTCGTGTCGTTCGGCGAGGCCCACCGTTCGGGATGTCATCGCTGGCATTCGTGCCCATCAGACTCAGGTTCCTACGCGTGCGGCGATCTCGGCTACGACACGTACTGCCCGAAGGAGACGCCCTCGAACGCGCAGTCCTCGAGCGCGTCAGTCGCGCCGCCCGCGCCACGTCGACCAACATCGGTGTCGCGCGGCGTGCCGTACATTCACAGCTACGACCTGCGATCAGTGGGCGTGGTGATCGCCAGGGAGCGCGGGGGGTGGTTTCAGCTCGGGGTGAACCGCTCGAGCTTGCGGGTCAAGGCCGGGTCATTGGTCGGGTTTTACGGCAGGGCGCGCAAGCAGGTCAGGTTGACCGCCCGTCCGGTGATCTGGGAGGGCGCGCTGCACGTACCGGCTCGGACGTTGAGGACGCTCGGGTGTTCATTGGATACGAGTTTCTTGCCATCTGGGGTGCTCGCGGATTGCGGTCGCAGGTCGGGGCGCGAGATCATCTTCGTTAAAACGTGGTGACGAGCGATCGGGGCAGTACACCGATCCGCCTTAAGCCCGCTTAATCGGGGCGATCCCACCGACTGCGCACCCCGCCGCTGCCCAGCGAACAACACGCTTGATGCTGGCAGTTTTCGCTCAAAGACCATATCATAATGAGTCAGATTAGTGATGTGTTGTGGTGATCAAGGATCACGTTTGATCGTAAAGGACGGCGTTTAGACGCCCTGCTTGGAGAACTGAAGAATTGCCCCGCTGGTGATATCAAGCGAAAATGGCAGGTAAGCTGAGCATTGCATCGAAAGAACGGAGAGTTTTGTGAAAACGAGTCATCAATTCAGAATCGCCCTCATCGGCGCAAGCTTCGCCCTCTCGCTCGGGGCGTGTAGCACCACACCGTTCGCCCCGGCCTCGAGCAGCCCGCCTCAGGCTGCCGCAAACCTCGTGCAACCCGCGAACGTGCCCGTTCCGGGGACGTGGGCGGGGCTCGGCAGCGCCCCACTCGACCCGGCGGCTTTCCTCGGGGGTGACATGGCGCTGGCCCCAAACGGTGCGCCGCTCGTCGCATACACCACTGGAAGCTACCCCGACCTCAACGTCGTCGCTTCCCGTTGGTCAGGCTCGAGCTGGAACGCGACCGGACCCACCGTGGACAGCACCTTCGCCTCGACCGAGGTGAGCCTCGCCGTGGATGCGTCGAACCGCGTCTACGTGTCGTACGTGAAGCTCGAACCAGGCAGCACGCAACAACTCGTCGTCAAGCGTCTCGAGCGCGAGACGTGGGTGGGGGTTGGGGCGCCCATTGCGCTTCCTTTTGGCATCGCCGGAGATTCGTTACACCTGAGGATCGATTCGCGCGGTCGTCCGGTGATGAGTTTCGTCACGGTTCCAGAAACCTCCACCTTCGTCAACATCTGGCGCTGGAACGGCTCGAACTGGCGCGCGCTCGGTACGTTCGCCGGCGCCGGGGATTTCGGCTTTGACGAAGACGGTCACCCGGTAATCGCCGTCGGCGGGGGTGGGCTGCCGGGTTCCGAGGCCATCACGGCCCGCGTCTACGACGAGGGAACGTGGCGGACCCTCGGTGACCCGGTCGCCCCGGCCCTCACGCCCACGCAAACGAACACGCCTCTGGGCATCGCCAGCAACGCGGCGGGGCAACTGATCGCGGCGTACAACTCGTACTCGAGTCCCCCATCATCGCTGTTCGTCAAACGCTGGACGGGTGAGCGCTGGGTCGCAGTCGGCGGGAACCTCTTCGAGGGCCGCGAGGGGGGGAGCGAGGTCGCCTTGGGGGTGGCCCCCAACGGCGAGCCGGTGGTGGGTTTCTACTCTTCCACCTTTGGTGTCTTTGGTGCCGACTCGCGGGCTTTCGTCAAGCGCTTCACCAACGGAGCGTGGCGCTCGCTCGGCGACGACTTGCCGGACTCGAGGCGCGCTGCGGTCGGCACCGTGTTGGTGGACGCAAGCAATCGCGTCCTGGTGAACTACCGGTTCAATCCTGGAGTCGTGACGGTGCAGCGGTTCACGAAGACCCCAGGGACGCCGTGAGGATCCAGACTTGAATCGTCCTGATGCAAGAAGGATGACTTTTTACGCACACGCCCGCGACATTCGAGAACACTGTCTTTGACAGTGTTCTTCTCTTTTTCAGTCGCGAGTGAGGATCCAAAGTTGCGTGCCAGACGGTTTCGGGCGCATCATACCGACGAAAATCGAACGGTGTGCATATTTGCTGTGATTGCGGGCATCGAAGGCTCTCCCGCAGGTCATTTGCAATTGAGAAACCGTACCGCGGTGAGGACGCGAACCACGTCAGCAACGGGATACTCTTTCGGGTTGACCTGCACACGTTGATCGACCTCGACCTGCGGGGCTTCGACGAGCGGACCATGACCGCGACCATCGCGCCGGGCTTGAGGAACTCGAGCTGCGCCGAACTCGAAGGGCACGAACTGCGCCTCCCGATGAGCCCGATGGAACGGCCAAACCTCGAGGCGCTGCGCTCAGCCTTCGATCACGGTGTAGTGCTCGAAGGCACGCCCTTGAGGGCGCGCGCCTGGCGCAGCGCCTCGAGCTCCCACTCGAGCCACGCCCGGCTCTGGGCAACCCCCGAGAGCAGGAGAATGATGGCTGCGACAGTTCCCGCCATTGCTCCCAAACCCACGATCGCGACCGCCGGCCCGACGATGGGGATCTTCGCCAGGTCCGCGAACGAGAGCTTAACGAGCGGCAACAGCAATTGAACCAGCGCCGTCAGCACGGTCACGACCGTCGCCCAGACCGGAATCCAAACGGTCGAAGACGCGGTGAACGCCGACTTCTTCTCGAGGCGGCGCGACCGTCCGGTGATCGCGTCGGCCAGGTCCTGCGCTGAGAAGTGCAGCAAATCCTCGCGCAGGGCCGCGATCGATACGCTCGAGCGCTCCGCTACCTCGGGGTCATCCTCGCCCCTCGAGAGGCTCCCGTGATCGCCGCTGACCTCGGTGACGACCCGCCACACCAGCCCGATCATCGCGATCGCCACCAGCGCTGTACCCGAGAAGGTCACGATCTGGCTTCGACCGATCTGGCTGACGAGCAAACCCAACACAGCGACCGCGAACCACAGCAGCACCTGCCGCTGGTTGCGGACGGCCTCCGGCGGTTCCTGCTCGTGCCAGCTCGCCCGGTGCGCCCGCAAGACCGCGTGAAGCGGCGCGAGGCGGGAACGCGCGGCAACTTGGGATGGGATGGCCGGTGGCGGGCTGGGTGGGTGCGCAGTCGGTGGTGTGATCATTGCCGGAGGTTACGGTGGATCGATCCGCGCGGTTGCGAGTTCGCGTTCAGTTCTCGAGCACCACCCAGTCCAAGGGATCGACCACCACGCGCACGCCCGAGCCAGAAACCTTGAGCAGCCTCGAGAGGGTCGTGCGCCGCGCACCGACCAACACGCCGTCGTCGCTGCCGGGGTTGGCCGTGAACCAGTCCGAGAGTGACCCCCTGAAGCCTTTCTGGACGGCCTTGAAGTATGTCACCGCCCGACGGTAGAGCTTCGGCAGGATCAACTGGCGTCTCGTCACGTCCTCGAGCCCATCGAGGCTGAACGACGATGTTTTGTCCACCGCCCACACCCCGCGATTCGCGGCTTTGGCCCGCACCGCGATCTCGCGCATCAGCGCGCGGTGTGCCTCGGGTTGGCTCGAGTAAACGGTCAGGTAGGCCATGCCGTTCTCGAGCATCCGCGCGTTCAGCGAACGGCGCAACACACCGTCGCTCGGATCGATGCGAACGCCGTTCAGCGCGGTGTTCTCGAGGTCGCTTTCGAGGAAGGCGTAGCTGATCGGCCGGCCGTACACCTCCGCGGCCCGGCTGAGGATCGCGCCGCGCACGGCTGCTGGAGTGCTCGAGCGCACCTGGAGACCGTTGGGGGTGTAGCTCAGGTCGGTGAAGCCCAGCAGGTCGAGCAGCGCATCCCGCGATTCGAGCCCGAGCGGTTGGGCGAGGTTCTCAAAGTGCAGCTCGGGCGCGTCGATCGCCTCGAGGCGGAGTTGCACCGTGCCATCACCGGAGGGCCGGATGCGGTTCGCGCGTTTCAACTTGTTCAGCAACTCGGGCAAATCTGGTTTGAAGCGCACGCTGTCCCCGTCGGGTTCCTTGCCGATTGCGACGAACGAGCCGCGCAGTACCAGGTACGCCTCGGGGCTCGGGGCGGTCACGGATTGCGCGAGTACGAGGCCGAACGCGGCAGCGGCGAGCGCCAGCAGGAAGAATCGGGCCATGTCCGCGCCGTACCGCATCGTCCGTGAAACATTGAGGGTCTATACCTAGACGTTTCGCGGTTTCAAGAACACCGTTCAGCACAGTGTTTTAGTGTAAACATTTTGAACGGCCCTCAGTTCGGTAGTCCGCGAGCCCGTTCAAGCACCCGGTCGATCAACTCCTCGCCGACGTCGAGGCGTTGCAGCGCGTCGAGCACGCCCATGAGGTAGCCCGATCGCAGGTAGCCGAGACCATCGAGCGTTCCCTGTCGTTCGGTGATGACCTCGAGCGCGTGCGGCAACTGATGGTCGCTCGCGCCTTTCAGCTCGGATTCGATGGTGTCCAGCAACAGTTCGAACTCTTCGAGGAAGACCTCGCGGATGGTGGAACGGTCATTCATCCCACCAGTTTAGCCCTACAGTGATCACTTCAGCACCGTCCTGGACGTGGTTCGGGTGCATGACTAGGCGAATACGTCATACTGCGTTATTCTTCATCAGCGGCCTGAGGGTCGCGTTTTTCATGACTGTCGGCTGCTGGGCGCGCCGCTCGGGTGAGCGATGCCTTCCAAAATCGAGCCGTAGGATGAACCCATGCGCCAAGCGATCGCGGTCATCCTGATCCTGGGCAGCCTGCCCGCTCTTTTGTTGGGCTCCATCGGCCTGCTGTTTGCCCGAGTGCCGTTCCTAAAACTGCGGGGTCGGCGCGCCTGGGGAGGCGTCGCGCTCGGCGCAATCGTCGCCTTCTTCGTCGGCGGCTCGCTGGTTTCGCCGCAAGCCTCTTCGCCTATTCCACCGCCCATCTCGGGGATCAATCCCGCACCGATCCTCGCCACCCAACAGCCGAAACCAAGGCGTCGCCTTGCGCTGCAGATCGCCCAAATCCCAGCCTTTGCGATCGCGCAGATCCTCGACGCGAACGGCACCGAAATCGCGCGGATGCAGGGCGCGGACACCCACTTCAGCCTACGCCCTGGTGTGTACTTCGCGCGGGCGAGCGCCGGGGGCTATGTCCCGGCAAAGGCCAGGCTCGAGCTGCGCGGATCACGCCACCTGAGCTTCACCTTGAAGCGTGACCTGATCGCGATCTCACTGACGGCGAACGCATCGAGCGCGACCTTTCGGGTGTACGACGCGGGCGGACGGCTCGCTGCGAGCGCGTCGGGCGCGTCGGCGCGCTTCAGCCTGCCACGCGCCCGGTACAAGATCGCGGTGCGCGCCAGCGGTTACGAGCCGACCGCGATCTGGTCGCAGGGCGGTTCGACCCGCGCGACCTTGACCCGCATCCCGCCACCACCACCGCCCCCTTCGGTCGTCGCGCTCGAGACGCCCGCGTCGGGATCGAGCGGCAACGGGTACATCGACAGCGCCGGGGAGTTTGTGCCGAGCCCCGCGTTCAGCGATCGCAGGCCAGTGGATGCCTCGGCCCAGTGCCGCGATGGTTCGTATTCGTTCAGCCGCTCAAGACGCGGCACTTGCTCACACCACGGGGGCGTCGCCGAATGGTACTGAAACTGGGTATGCGGTGTGGATGCGAACCGTGCAGCGTTTTTGGAGCCTTGAACCCCTGGCACTTCACTCAAGCTCAGTGTGGGCAGCTACGATGTTTCAATCCTCGAGCACGACCGAAGCCGTGCTCGAC
>CAXTKV010000239.1:0-7073 GCA_964244895.1 uncultured Deinococcales bacterium | reverse complement strand
CCAGGAAATAGCGCCGCGCGCCCGTGAAGTCCTCGCGCAGCAGGGCCACCACGCCGAGGTCATTCAAGGATGCGGCCAGACCCCAGCGGTCGCGCAGTTCGCGCTGGATCGCCTCCGCGCGCTCGAACTCGATCCGCCCGGTCTCGAGATCGCCGGTCTCGCGGCTGGTCAGGCCGAGGGCGTGGTGCGCGGCGGCCTCCAGGGCGCGGTCATCGAGGGTTCGCGCGAACCGAAGCGCCTCCCCGAGGTGCGTTCGAGCCGCAGCGTAGTCGCCCAGTTCGCGCGCCAACCAGCCCGCCCCGTAGTGCGCCCTGGTGAGGGCCGCGCCGTTCGTGGCCGCTTTTGCCAGGGCGAGCGCAGCTTCGAGCCCGTTGCGCCCTTCGAGGTGGTGGCCGCGCACGTACCAGAACCAATGGAGCGCGGCGCTCAGGCGCAAAGCAGCATCGACCTGAACGGTCTCGATGGCCCAGTCGAGCGCGGCGCGGGCGTTGTCGTACTCGAGACCGAGTTGCTCGAAGGCCCGAGCCTGTTCGGGGCCGCGCAGCTTCGGTTCGGTATCCTCCAGGAAGCTGAGGACGTATTCGGCGTGGGCGCGCCGGGTCGCAGCCTCGAGTTCAGGCGTCTGGCTCAACCGCAAGGCGGCGTGCTGGCGGATGACTTCGAGCGTGACGAAACGGCCCTCGAGCGTGCGGCGCAACAGCGACTTGTTGACCAGGCCAAGCAGCGAGCGCAGCGACGCACCAGCCACGCGTCCGGCCCCGGTGCGCTCGAAACCACCCCGAAAAACCGAGAGCCGCGCGAGCGCGTTGCGCTCCTCGCCCGAGAGCAGATTCCACGAGTGTTCAAACGCGGCGCGCAGGCTGTGATGGCGCTCCGGTCGGTCGGCGGAACCATCCAACCCGTCGAGTTCGGCGTGGCCCTCGAGTTCGGCGGCGATCTCCTCGGGCGCGATCGCGCCCACCCAGGCGGCGGCCAGTTCGAGACCGAGCGGCAGGCCGTCCGTCAGGCGGCAGATGCGCGCCACGGCGGGCGCATTGGCGGCTTCGAGCGCGAAACCCGGACGGGCGCGGCTGGCCCGCTCGACGAACAAGCGCGCACCGGAAGAGCGCCGCGCCGCCTCGAGCGTACCGCTCGTCGGGGCGTCCAGGCCCTCGAGCGGCACGACCCACTCGGATTGAAGCTCCAGCCGGTGGCGCGAGGTGACGAGCAGCTTGACGCCCGTTGTGCCCTCGAGTACGTCCAGTACGAGCGCGAGCGCGTCGGCGCGCACTTCGTTGGTCAGCAACTGCTCGAAGTTGTCGAGCACGATCAGCCTCGGGCGTTGCCGCAGGAACTCGAGCAGGCGCTGCCGGGATTCGTGCGCGCCGGACAGGTCGAGACCGAGCGCTCCGGCCACGGCGAAAAGAAGCGCCTCGCCCGAGCTGGCCGCCTCGAGCGGCACGAAGCTGACCTCGCCCTCGAAGGCGGTTCGCTGCGCCTCGAGGATTTCGAGCGCCAGCCGCGTCTTGCCCATGCCGCCCGGACCGCAGAGCGTCAGCAGGCGGCACTCCGGCTGGGCGAGCTGACGCGTGATCGCCTCGAGTTCCGCTTCGCGCCCGACGAAGCTGGTGAGCGACTTGCGGAGCGTGCGACTCAGCGGCGCGCGCGCGGATTCGAGGATGGCGGGCGGGGCCGACTCGAGGAGCGACTCGAACAATCGCACCGTCGCCGGTTCCGGCTCCAGACCCAGATCGCGCTCGAGCCGGGCGCGGAACGTCCCATAGACCTTCTGAACGAGCGCAGGCTGCCCGCTCCCGGCGGCGCTTTTCAGGTACGCCTGGAGAGCCTCCTCCGCGTAGGGATCGAGTTCGAGGGCGCGCTCGAGGATCGGCAGGGCCAGAGCGGGCGAACCTGCGCCGTGGAGGACGGCGGCGTGGTTGAGCGCCGCGTCCGTCCAGGCGGCCTGGAGGTTCTCGCGCTCCGACTCGAGCCAGCCCTCGAGTTCCGGCGAGTCGTACACCCGGCAGCCCTCGAGAAACGTCCCGCCGTAGGCGTTGACAGCCTCGCTCCAGTCGCCCCTGCTGAAGGCGCGTCGGAAGCGCCGCACGTCGCAATCGGCGTTCCAGCGCGCGCCGCGCGCATCCGTTTCGAGGCCCGCCGTCCACGGCAGCGCTCGCGCACGGTGCAGGAGCTGACGCAGGCGGTTGCGGGCTGCATCCGGTTCCGTATCCGGGTACAGCAGCTCGAGCAGCCCCTCGCGCGCGACGGGTTCCTCGTGGCACGCGAGGAACGCCATCAACCACAGCGGTCCCTCGTGCGGCAGTGCCTTGACGAGGCCATCGTGTTCCCAGCGCGGCTCTCCGAGGAGCTCGATGAGGATCGTCATGGACAGACTTCTGGTTGCATACAGATCGCTTCCCGCGCAGAACGGCGCGGGTTACTCGATGATCCTCGATGGGCCAGATGAACTATCGTCATCGGTGGGTTGATGTTACTGCCACCAGAAGGTGAAGAACTTCTCGGCGCTCCGCTTTCAGACAGATATGGGATCAGCAAAATCGCTCAGAACAGAACGGCACGAGGTTGGCATCATTCCAAAAGCAGAGACTGGGGATACCGATCTGAAATCTTGCCCGAGAATCGCTCGGTGATTCCGGCGCTGCTCCGCGTTTTCACCAGAATGCAATCAGGAATCAAACGCGGATTCAGATCAGCTGAACGTTTCGCGCACTCGTTCCGAAGCGCCCTTCGACCAACTCGAACGCGACGGCTGCGCCCGCCCGGATGGTGCGGTAACCCTCACCGGGGATCGCGGTGAAGTTGAAGAACACGTCACCGTCGGACTCGTCTCGAGCGGCGCCATCTCGAGCGATCACGCCGTTGCCGGAGGCCAGATCGAACCATTTCACGACGCCCTGCGCGACCCTCAAACCGCTCGCGCCGAGCGTTGGCGCGCCGTCCTGCCATTCCTGCTGCGGGATGCGGATGGCCTGCACGTCCGGTGTAGTCCACGCCTCATAAAAATAATCCGCGCGGCTTTGCATGATCGCGCGCAAGTCCTGGCGCAACTCCTCGAGCGTGGGTCGCCCGACGAAATACCAGCCGTTGTAGATCTTGTGGATGCTCAGGTCGGGGCGCAGCACGAACGTGTACGGTTGCGCCCGGAAAGCGTACTCGCCCTCGGTTTCGTCCAGAATCTCGATCTGTTTGATCAGCTCACGGGTTTCGTCGGACAGGAACGTCCAGGTCGCGCCCAATCCCGCGCGGAAGGCCGCCTGAACCATCGGGGCATCCGCGCTGATGGTCACCAGGCGTCCGTAATTGACGTTCAGCTCGGATTGGAACTGCACCAGCCCGCGCATCTGCTGCTGATCCCTGGGGCAGAAGAACCCGCGACCAAAAATCAGAATCAGCGGATACCCGTCCGTGAACCCGAGGTGTCTGTCCACCAGACTGGGCTGGGTGAAGCCCGAGAGTTTCGCCCGTTTGCCGCGATGGTCGGGCAGTCCAACATCCGGGAAGGAATCGCCGACGTGCAGATTGGTAGGCATCAGGATGGTCCTTTCGGTGTGTACTCGAGGCTCGAGGCGGTAAGAACACCGTCTGGGACAGCGTTCTCGAAATCGCGTCTAGGACGGTGTTTGCGGCCTCGGGATCATCTCGGAGGGCAGTTCGTCGGGGCGTTCCCGCGCGGCTTTCTCGAGTTCCCGCGAGAGGTAAAAGTCAAGCCCGGTGCGGATGGCCGCGACCGCGCCCAGCCGCGCGATTTCCTGCCAGGTCGGGGCGCGTAACGTGCCCAGGATGTCCGAGGCGAGCAGGAACTCGAGCGCCAACGCGAGATACCGCGCGAAGCCGAGTTGTACAGTCCGCACGCCGCGCGGCAGGTCGCGCAGGCTCAGGATCAACCCCGAGAGAATCGTCAGCGCCGAGATCGCCTGGAAACCGATCTCGAGCGCTTCGGTGAACGAACCGATGAGGATACGGAAGGTCTCCATGACCTCAGGTTACGTCTCGCCGCCGACGAGTCCCTCGCCGCCGTCCACGCGCATGATCGTGCCGGTGGCAAAATCGTTCGTTGCCAGGAACACGCACGCCCTGGCGATGTCATCAGGATTCCCGATGCGCTTCAGCGGCAAGCCTTTGGCGATGTCCTCGAGCGCGCTCTCGGGTTCGCCCGCCGGTCGCAGCACAGGCCCCGGCACGACACAGTTAACGCGGATGTCGTGCGGCGCGAGCGCCAACGCCGCGACCTGCGCGAGTTGAATCACGCCCGCCTTGGCGATGCTGTGGTGCGGCCTTTTCGCCCACGGTTTCAGGCCGCTGTTGTCGCTGATGTTGATGATTGACCCGCCCCGAGCGCCTGAGACCATCAGCTTTGCCGCCTCCTGAATACAAAGAAATGGCCCCGTCAGGTTCGTGCCGATCACCTCCTGCCACTCCTCGAAGCCGATCTCGAGCAGGTCTGCGCGCTTGAAGCTGGCGGCGCTGTTGACCAGCACGTCCAACCGCCCGAAGCGTTCCATGATCGCCTCGAAGATCGCGCGAACCTCAGCCGGGTCAGCCTGGTTGGCCCGCACGACCATCGCCTGCACGCCGAGCGCTCGAGCCTCCTGTGCTGCGCTTTCGGCATCGTCCAATGAATTGCTGTGGTGAATCACCACGTTCGCGCCGTGGCGGGCGAACTCGAGCGCGATGGCCCGACCGACCCGGCGGGCCGAGCCCGTCACGAGCGCGACGGTGTTCTCAAGATTCCGTTGCATCAGCCTCTCCTCGAGATTCGGGCTCGCCCGAGAACGGGCGCGCTCGACCCGACCCCCGCGTTGATCCGATCAAATTTCAAAAAGTTCACAGCGCACCTCCGCTCGAGTTCATCTCGCTCGAGCCGTTTCACGCGATTGCAGGCTCGGGACGCCCATCCGATCGCACAGATGATCCGCCACGCGCAAGCTGTTGGCGATGATCGTCAAGCTGGGGTTGACCGCACCGACCGACGGAAAGAAGCTCGCGTCCGCGACGTATAGGTTGTCCAACTCGTGCGCCTTGCAGTTCGTGTCGAGCACGCTCGAGGCCGGGTCGGTTCCGAACTTCATCGTGCCCGCCTGGTGCGCCAGGTTGAACGGGAACTTCGTGCCCAGGTAGTGGTCGATCGGGATCATGTGCTGATGGCATCCGATCTGAGAAAGCAAGCTGCGGAGTTTGTTGATCAATCGCTCGTGCGCCTCGAGGTTGTTCTTGACGTAATGCAACTCGATCTCGCCTTTGGCATTGACGGTCACGCGGTTGTTGGGGTCGGGTAGGTCCTCGGATTGTAACCAGAAATCCAGCGAATGCGCCGCCATCTGCGCGTAGCTCATGCCGTCGAAGGGCGCGGGCGTCTCGAAGGCCATCAGCACCTCGTCCACCTTGCCGAGCATCTGGATCAAACCCATCGGGTATTCCCAGTCGCGGGATGGGCCGTAGAAGTCGCTGATCACCAGCGTCTTCTGAAAGATGCTGTCGTTGGGTTCCCTCGAGATCGCCAGGAAGGTCGAATTCTGGTGGCAGACGTAATTGCGCCCGACCAGATCGGAGCCGTTCGCCAGTCCGTTTGGGTGTTTGCCATTCGCGGATCTCAGCATGACCGCCGCCGAGTTCGCCGCGCCCGCCGCCAGCACGACGAGATCTGCGCTGTAGGTCTCGAGCGCGCCCTCGAAATGGACGATCACCCGCTCGACCCTGCGTCCTGCGGCATCCGTCTCGAGCCGTTCGACCTTGCGATTCGTCAACAGCGTGACGTTCTCGAACTCGAGCGCGGGCTTGACGGTCATCACGTGCGCGTCGGCTTTGGACTCGCTCGGGTCGGGGTAGCCATCGAAGTGCGAGAGCACCGTCGGCGCTTGCGGATGCGGCCCCTCGTCGCCCAATCGCGCGCCCAAGGGCAACGGGAACGGCCTGTAGTTGAGCTTCTGCAAATCCTCTTCGAGTTGCCTGACCCGAGGCTCGTGCGGCACGGGCGGGAACGGGTACGGGCCGCTCGAGGGCGGTTCCGTGGGATCGACACCGCGCTGACCGTGAACGCTGTAGAGGCGTTCGGCGCGCGCGTAGTACGGCTCGAGATCGCTGTACTGAATCGGCCAGGCCGGGGAAACCCCGCCCGCGTGCCTGACCTCGGTGAAATCAGATTCGCGCAACCTGAACATGGCCGCGCCGAACATCTTGGTGTTGCCGCCGACCCAGTAGTGAATCTCCGGGCGGAACGGTTGGCCGTTGTGATGCCAGGTTTCATGCGCCTGGTAGCGCTTGTCCACGAACACGGATTTCGTATCCCAGTTCTCGCGCTCTTTGGGCAAGAACCCACCGCGCTCGATCAGCAGGATGCGCTTGCCGGTCGGTGCGAGCGCCCGAGCCATCGTGCCGCCACCCGCGCCGCTACCGATGATGATCACGTCGTAGTGCGTTCCTGTCATGGCTCCGTTCCTTTCGAGCCTCGAGCGACCGCATGTCAGAAACTGGGTCTCGAGCGATGCGGTCATCATCGACGCTGGCGCGTTTGAGGGCATCGGCAAAAAGTCGCTCGAGACGATGGGTTCCCTACGTCAAAGGTCGCAGGCATCGATCCCGAGATCACTTCGCGCGAGCGGACATCTCGACCAATCGGTGCGCGTAGAATTCCGGCCAGGCCAGGCCGCGCGAATCGAGCGCGTGTTCCCGGTGCAGGTCAGACATCACCTGGCTCAGGGCGTCGGGCTCGACGGGTGTCTCGAGCAGATCGTTGAGGCCGTGCTGAATGGCCCAGTTCGCGTACCAGACCGCCCAATCCTCGTCGTAGACGCCGTTCAGCGCGGTGGTCTCGTACTGACCGTGGGCGGAACCGGTGCGTCGGAGCAACTGCGCGATGCCAGTTTCGAGTTCATTCATTGCGACCTCCAAGCGGTTATGCGACCGATGCGTTCATTCTGCCCGCTCGAGCATCACGGGTCATCGGTCGAACGTCGCTCATCTCGCCGGGTTTTCTGCGCCAAAGGTCGCAGGAATGGGTTGAACTCGAGCCGCCGATCACGAGAACACCGTCCCGCACGCGTGTTTAGATTCGCGTCCGGGACGGTGTTTCTTTC
>CAXTKV010000238.1:0-7096 GCA_964244895.1 uncultured Deinococcales bacterium | reverse complement strand
ACCGTCTGGGACGCAAACTCAAAAACGCGTCCTGGACGGTGTTTTGAACGCTCGATCCTGACTCGAATCGGCAGCGTACAATGCTCGAGATCCCCGCCTCGGGCGGTCGCAAGCTGGCCACCTGTGCTCGACAAGAACTGGAGGTGCACGGTTTGCGGGTTCTGTTCACGTTCCGATCCGGGCTCGGACACTTTCACCCGCTCCTGGCGCTGGCCTCGAGCCTGAAAAACGCGGGTCACAGCGTGCGTTTCGCGTGCCCACCCGAGATGGTCGGCGCGGTTCGGAACGCCGGCTTCGACGCGGAACCCATTGGACTGAGCCTCGATCAGTCGCGCGAGCGCACCGCCCGAGACGCGCCGGAGATGGCGAGCGCACCGCCCGAGGGGGCGCGGCTGATCGCGTTCGCGCGCATTTTCGCCGACATCGAACTGATGCCCCGCCTGGAAGATCTGCTGCCCGTTGTTCGCACCTGGCGGCCCGCGCTGATCGTTCACGAGATGGCGGAGTTCGCCGCCCCGCTGGCCGCGGCGCTCGAGGGCATCCCGGCGGTCAACCACAGCTGGGGGCCGATCGTCGCGCCGGACGTCATGGCGGAAGCGGGCAGGATGGCGGCTCGGCACTGGCGCGCCGTCGGTCTGCCCGAACCCGACCGGGGTGGGATGTACGCGGGCCTCTACCTCGACGTCTGCCCGCCGGGTTTGCAGGAGGCGCACATCGTCAGCGTGCCGCGCGTCCAACCGATGCGGCACACGCCCGTGCCGTCCGAAATGGGCGATAACCCGGCGTGGCTCGAGGCGCTCGGTCGCCGCGATGTCGTGACCGTTACCCTGGGAACGCTGTTCAATGCGCGCCACCCCGGTCTGTACCGGGTCATCGTCGAGGGGCTCGCTGGGCTGGAATGCGACGTCGTCGTGGCGCTCGGGCCGGGCGTAGATGCGTCGTCAACCCTGGAACCCCTACCGAAGAACGCGCAGGCGTTCTCGTGGGTTCCGTGGAGCCCCTTGCTGCGCAAGACGGCGGTCGTGGTCGGTCACGGGGGTGCGAGCTCCACTCTGGGGCCGCTCGCGCTGGGCGTTCCGGTCGTGATCATTCCGCTCGGGGCCGATCACTTCGTCAACGCGCGCCGGGTCGCGGCGGCGGGCGCGGGCGTGATCCTCGCACGCGACGGGCTCGAGCCATCCGATCTGCGTCGGGCAGTCGAGGCGGCGCTGTCGGTTTCGGTGAGACAGTCAGCCCGACGCATCGCCGCCCAGATCGCCGCCATGCCCGCGCCGCCCGAGGTCGTCCCGATCCTGGAGGCGTACGCGCTCGAGCCACGTTAGATTTGGACGTTCGCACTGGGTTCTTCTCGAACCTGATAAACACGGGAACACCGTCCAGCACACGATTCATGAAATGCGTGCTGGACGGTGTTCCTGAGATTCAAACCGTCAATCCGCCGCGCTTTTCTCGAGCTCTTTCTCCTGCGGCGTGTGCTCCAGGGCGTGCTTGAGGTATCGCGCGGTGTGGCTGGTCTTGTGAACCGCGACCTGTTCGGGCGTGCCCTCGGCCACGACCTCGCCGCCTCGGTCGCCACCCTCGGGACCTAAATCCGCGATCCAGTCGGCGGTCTTGATGACCTCGAGGTTGTGCTCGATCACCAAGAGCGTGTTCCCGGCCTCGACCAGGCGGTGCAGCACGCCGAGGAGCTTCCTGACATCCTCGAAGTGCAACCCGGTCGTGGGTTCATCCAGGATGTAAATCGTTTTTCCGGTGGCGCGCTTTGAAAGCTCCGACGCGAGCTTGATGCGTTGCGCCTCGCCGCCGGAGAGCGTCGGTGAGGGCTGCCCGAGCTTGATGTAGCCCAATCCCACGTCCTGCAAGAGCTGCAACTTGCGCTGCACGGCGGGAATGTTGGCGAAGTAATCCAGCCCTTCGTCCACGGTCATGTCGAGCACTTCCGCGATGCTCTTGTTCTTGATCTTGACTTCCAGGGTTTCCTTGTTGTACCTCGCGCCCTTGCAGACCTCGCAGGGCACGTAGATGTCCGGCAGGAAGTTCATCTCGATCCGAACCATGCCCTCGCCGCCGCAGGCTTCGCAGCGTCCGCCCTTGACGTTGAACGAAAACCGTCCGGGGCCGTAACCGCGCTTTCTGGCCTCCGGTGCGCGGGTGAACAGGTCGCGAATGTCGGTGAACGCGCCCGTGTAGGTCGCGGCGTTGCTGCGCGGCGTGCGCCCGATCGGTGACTGGTCGATCTGGATGACCTTGTCCAGGTACTCGAGCCCATCGATTCGTGCGTACTTGCCGGGGTTCGTCTTGGCGCGGTTCAACTCGCGCGCCAGCACCGCGTGCAGGATGTCGTGAACCAGCGTGGATTTTCCCGACCCGGACGGCCCCGTGATGACCGTCATCGTGCCGAGCGGAATAGATAAATCAACGTTCTTGAGGTTGTGTTCCTTCGCACCCTTGACCTTCAAGAATTTGCCGTTGCCCTTGCGCCGCTTCTTGGGGATGGCCACGAACTGCTCGCCGCGCAGGTACGCGCCCGTCAGGGATTTCGGGTCGTTGGCCACGAATTCCGGCGTGCCCTCAGACACGATATGCCCGCCGTGAATGCCCGCGCCCGGCCCCAGGTCAACCACCCAGTCGGCCTCTCGGATGGTTTCCTCGTCGTGCTCGACGACAATCAACGTGTTGCCCAGGTCGCGCAGTTTCTTCAAGGAACCCAGCAAGCGCTCGTTGTCCTTCGGGTGCAGCCCGATGCTCGGTTCGTCCAGCACGTACAGCACGCCCGTCAAGCCGGACCCCACCTGCGTGGCCAGACGGATGCGTTGCGCCTCGCCACCGGACAGGGAGTTGGCGCTGCGTTCCAGCGTCAGGTATTCCAATCCCACGTTTTCCAGGAACGACAACCTGGACATGACCTCGCGGATGATCGGCGCGGCGATCTGCTCGCCGAAACCGTTCAGGTCGTGAACCTCGACGGGTTTCTTGACGCTCTCGAGCTTCAGGCCGTGGCGTTCCAGCAATTCCGCGCCGACCCCGACGGCCTTGCTTTCACCGAGCGCCTGGAAGAACCGCTTGGCCTCGAGCACGCTGAAGCGCGACGCTTCCGCGATATTCACGCCCGCCACGCGCACCGCCAGCACCTCGGGTTTGTACCTCGAGCCGCCGCACGATGGGCACGGGCGTTCGACCATCAACTCGCCGAGCTTCTCGCGGATGTATTCACTTTCCGTGTCCTTGAAGCGACGATCCAGGTTCGGAATCACGCCCTCGAACTCGGATTTGAACCTGAACGTTTCCTTGCCGCCCCGCTTGTAGACGACCTCGAAGGGTTCGTCCAGACCGTACAGGATGACTTTTTTAACGTTGTCTTCCAGGTCTTTCCACGGGGTTTTCAAACTGAATTCCATGTGCTCGGCCAGCGCCTTGAGGCGATCCCAGTAGTAGATCGTCTCGCCATCGCGGCCCTTCCACGGTTCGATCGCGCCCTCCGCGATGCTCATGCGGTCGTCACCGATGACGCGCTCCGGGTCGAACTCGTGCTTGGTGCCCAATCCCGTGCAGGTCGGGCACGCGCCGTAGGGGTTGTTGAAGCTGAAATAGCGCGGTTCCATCTCCTCGAGCACCGCGCCACCTTCCGGACAGGCGAACTTTTCGGAAAACATTTCTTCCGTCTCGAGATCTGGGTACAGCACGCGCACCAGGCCCTCACCTTTGCGCAGCGCCAGTTCCAGGGATTCAGAGATTCGGGATCGGTCGGATTCTTTTAAAACGATCCGATCCACCACCCAGTCGATGTCGTGCTTCTCGTACTTCTCTAATTTCAGCTTGGCGGCCTCGTCCAGGTCGTAGATCGTGCCGTCCACGCGCACACGGGCCACACCCTCTTTTTTCAGGTCCGCGAAGATCTTGCGGTACTCGCCCTTGCGCCCCCGCACAATCGGCGCGAGGATCATCGCCTTCGTGCCCTCGGGCCTTTTCAGGACGCGTTCGGTGATCTCTGACGGGCTCTGCTTGCTGACGACCTTGCCGGTCAGCGTGCTGTAGGGCGTGCCCGCGCGCGCAAACAGCAGGCGCAGGTAATCGTGAATCTCCGTGACCGTCCCGACCGTGCTGCGCGGGTTGTGGCTGGTGGTCTTCTGGTCGATGCTGATCGCTGGTGACAAGCCTTCGATGCTGTCCACGTCCGGCTTTTCCATCAAGCCCAGGAACTGACGCGCGTACGCCGACAGGGATTCCACGTAGCGCCGTTGACCCTCCGCGTAGATCGTGTCGAAGGCCAGCGTGCTTTTTCCCGAACCCGAAACGCCCGTCAGAACGATGAATTTGTCCCGTGGCAGTTCAATCGTGACGTTCTTGAGGTTGTGTTCCCTGGCTCCATGCACCTTGATCTTGTCCACGCACAACCTCCGTGAGCTTAAGGGATTTCTCGCGTCCTGGACGGTTTTTGTAGCGTTCGAGAAGACCGTCTGGGACGAACGAGCAAGCATATCACCCGTGAACCCCTTATGTCCAGGGCGAAATACTAGGGGTTGGTGAAGTGTAACGGCGTACCGAATTGGTGAAGATGTGTCTCGAGAAACCCAGTTAAGGGTACTTGTACAATTCTCTAAGACACTACGGTCATCAGATTGAAGTCGCCTACTGCAGAAACAGGCGTTTCCAGTGTTCAACAACTTCTGGCGCGACTGGATCACCCCAGGAATCAGATTGTGTTGACGCGGAGATACGAAACGGCTCGAGATCGGGTAAGGGAATGCTGTGGCGCTCGAGAACAGCGAAAGTGACCATGAGACTGGCCCAAGGCACATCGTTTTTAGCTGTGTACATGCCGCCCATTCCGACATCACCCACTGCATTTAAAATCATGGTGAAATCAGCTTTTATCGGCTGTCCCAGACGATTCAATCGCTCGATGAGATCGGGTGGCATTTCTTCTTCAATTTCCATCCAAAAGAAGTGTCCACTGCCTTCGAGATCTACACGCCAGTCATCCAGGTTGGTGATGTCCGCCGTGGTAGCGAAGGCCCAGTACGCTTTGAGCAAGGTATTCAAAGACTCTGTGTGAATATCGAAAGTTTGGCAAAATCTTTCAAGGCAGATTGCGCCAATCACGACACAGGCTCGAATAGAAATTCCCTGAACATGCGTCAGATCTGGATTCATATCTTGCATCTTACAAGCTGTGGAACACAACGGCTTTCAAGAACACCGTCCCACACGCATGTTCTTGAGTCTCAAAATCCGCGTGCTGGACGGTGTTCTTGTTACCTCGAGCCTGCCCACGGCCCGATGGGTTGATCTGGCAATTCCTTCAGCTTCGTTTCCGTTTTGAAAATCTTCAATCCTCTCACCTGGTAATTGGTCAGCGCCGCAGGGCCATCCAACGAACACGTATTCACGTGAACGCGTCTCGCGCCCAGCGCCCAGGCCCGCTCGAGGGCGTCGGTCAGGAGCGCGCCGCCCAATCCTCGCCCCGTGAAGTCCGGCAGCAGTCCGAAGTACACGATTTCCACGTTCCCGTCGGCTTGCTGTTCCAGGTTGTAGTACCCGGCGGGCGTGCCGCGCAGGTACGCCACGAAGGTCTGCAATTCCGGCCTGTCCGCCCACGCGCGCCATTCCTCGAGGTTCCACGGCAGACGGTCGATCCAGTACCAGTTCCCGCCGACTGCCGTGTACAGGAAGCGCTGTAGCTCTGGCGATGGGATTTCTGCTTTCGTGATCACGAAATGCTCGAAGTTCGCGCGTTTGGCCTGGAGTTCGTCTGGGGATTTCATCTCGAGATGCCAGATCGTGATTTCGCGTTGCATGAGGTGCAGTCTATCTCGAGAAGACCGTGCTGCACGCGTTTTACGGGATACGTCTGGAACGGTGCTCTCGAGCATCTTCCATCTGGCTGGTTCTGGTGCTACACTTTTTCGGCTACCTCAAAGAGGCGAGCGCTCCCTGACGGTCGGGATCGTCAGGACAAGGAGTCCACAATGAAAGACAACCTGCACCCGAAAATGGTTCCCTGCAAGATCATCTACAACGGTGAAGTCGTGCTGGAAACCTTCAGCACCAAGCCCGAGATCAACGTCGAAGTTTGGAGCGGCGTTCATCCTTTCTGGACGGGCCAGCAACGATTCCTGGACACGGAAGGTCGCGTCGAGAAGTTCCAGAAGCGCTTTCAGGGCAGCTACCGCGCCAAGAAGTAAGTTTCAGGTTTGCACGAAGGGCGATCCAGCGCGGATCGCCCTTCGTGCTTGCTGGAAACTGATTTCTTGAGAACATCTGTCGGCGGGATTTTCGGGGCCGTGGCGGGAGACGTTACCGATGGGACGCCCGTGAAAAGCTCAGGCGTGTATACTGCGCCCGAGTGTTTAGACTCTCACGAAAAACACATGCCGTACCGCGATTCGCGAGCCAGCGCGCTCGCCTGCCCGACCAGACCCGTCTCGAGCCCGCGCCGCCAGCGAAGCTCGAGAACCTCAAGCTGCGCGAGGGGGAGGTGGGGGTTCTCGGGTAGGGATTAGCATCGCGTCGGCAGTTGTCAGGTCGAGCCCCGACTGAACCGCCCCGATCGGGCGCAGCGGGAACAAGGGTCACGAGCACGATACGCGTACCCGGCCTCGGCTCAAGAAAAAAGCTCAAACAGGAGGAAAAACCGAGTGGCTGTTGATTCTGGTGCGGTGGTTGAGGGTAAAGTCACGCGCGTGACCGATTTCGGCGCGTTCGTCGAAATCAAAGAAACCGGCGAGACCGGTCTGGTTCACATCTCGCAGATCGCGCACGAGTTCGTGCGCAGCGTCAGCGACTTCATCAAGGAAGGCCAGGAGATCACCGTCAAGGTGCTCGGTCGCGACGACCGTGGCCGCCTGGATCTGTCCATCAAGGAACTCCAGGACGCGCCCGAAGAGATTCCGCGTCCGAAGCGCATCGGCAAGCAAGCTCCAGCCTTCGAGGCGAAGCTGCGTTCGTTCATGCGCGACGCCAAGGAACGCCAGCCCGGCGGTGGCGACAAGAAGAAAAAGGGTGGCAGCGGCAGCAGCGGCCCCAAGAAGTAAGTCGATCCGTACCGACCAATCAGCCTCGAGCACGTTTGCTCGAGGCTGAAATTCATTCAGAG
>CAXTKV010000237.1:0-7206 GCA_964244895.1 uncultured Deinococcales bacterium | reverse complement strand
CACCACCTCGTACAAGCGTTTCGCTTCCGGCACGTCCTGCTCGAGCGTCGCTAAACGGGCCGATTCTTCCGGCTCGAGCTTGCCCGGTTCGCGCACGAACATCCACACGCCCTCCCTCGGCGCATACCGCGCAGGCCGTGAGCATGACCTGCCGTCTGGCATGACCTCCGTCAACCCGGCGCGCAACGCGTTCACCAGCGCGTACACGGTGTTCAACGAACCCTGGAAGCCGCGCTCGACCAACTCCTGGTACACCTGCTTGGTCGCCACCTCCGGCACTTCGATCCGGAACTTCACGTACTCGACAAACCCGTCGAGCAACCCCTTGGGCAAGTGCCGTTTCTGCGCCAAGCCCTGCGGTTGCCATCGCTTCGGGAAACCACCGCTCAGCCACCGGCGGATCGTGTTCCTGTTCTTGCCGATCATTCGGGCGATGCCGCGCAGGCTGAACCCCTCGTCGCGCAACTTCACGGCGCGCTCGTACAACTCGAGCTTATGAGCGCGCCTCTCCACGATGGCGCGGTGAGCGCGCAGGTACGAGTCCTTGCCGGGTGAGCGGTGTCGGCGGCGTCCCACGGGGCGTTCAGGAATCGCTCTGGATGTGATTCTCGAGATCATCTCGGGTGCCAGTTCACTCACTACGGCGTGATCGGGTATGGTTTCGGCGGGTTCCTTGAGGTGCTTCAGGTGCCGCCGCAACCAGTTCTCAACCGCCTCCGCCAAGTTCTTGAGGATGTGCCAACGATCCGCGACCTGCACGGCGTCCGGCGCGCCATCGCTCGCGCCTTGCGCGTAGATTTGACTTCGGTCACGGCTGATGATCTCAACGCCAGAATGCGCGCTCAACCAGGCAGCGAAAGAGTTCGCATCTCGATCCTCGAGGACATCAACTACCCGGTGTCGCTCGAGATCCACCAGAATCGTGCCGAATGTTTGGCCTCGCCTGAACGAGAAGTCATCCACGCCCAGAACGCGCGGTGTGTCCAGCAGCGCGATTGGGGTGGCGCGGATCAAGCGTAGGAGGGTGTCCGGGCTGGTGGGTTCGTGCAGCTTCGCCAGGAGTCTCGAGCCTGCCTGGCCGCCGAGGGCGAGACCAACCTGGCATTGGGCGGCCAGCAATCGCGTGGTGCGGCGCGCTCGAGGTGAGATCAAGGCTGGGAAGACCTCGGCGAACGTAGTGTGATGGCAGGCAGGGTTGCGGCAACGGTAACGGCGCACGAGCAGGCGCAGTTTGACGGATCGCCCGCCGATGGCGAGGTCGTCGGGTGCGCGGGCGTACTGGCTGTGCAGGCTGCGGCTGGCCTGACCGCAACTCGGACAAATCGCAGCGCTGCTGGCGTTTCGCGCGTGGATGACGAGGTGCGTTTCGTGTTCGACGGCGCGCTCGATTTCGAGGGCGGCTGGGAGGAAGGTGAGGTTCATCGCCAAGTGTTGGCGATGAACCCTGTGAAATCAACCTTTGCACGCGAACTGCGGGAGAGCCATCGGTGGCTCAATTCCCTCGGAATATGCAGCTGGCCGAGGCGTTCAGATCGGCTCGTGTCCTAGCCCGTCTGTAAAGCAGCGTTTTCAAATCGTGGTAGCAAGTCGTATCAGTTTTACTTGTGCTGAATTATCGTGTGCTGGAGGGAACAGGTTGTTAACCTCCTCTTTTGGAGGAAGTCACAGGAGGCGTGCCTAGCGCCTCCTGTGCGCTTAGGTAGGACCTCCATCCCGATACTTCGAATGTCAAGCTTCCCGCTGCTCGAGCACATGCAGTCTACCCTAATCCAGGAGTTACTGCAATGCAAAGAACACCGTCTATAACGGTGTTCTTGAACATTTCAGGGCGACACCCAAAGACAGGCTCCAGCCTGAAAACGGAACGTTGGCTTGAAGTTGGTAGACGGGTACGCGACATTTCTGACCGCGCTTCTGTCGGGTGTAGCGGCTGCAAAGCAAAAAGACTGGGGAGCAAACCGTGCTGCACGCCTTGGTCTGGGAAAACACCGATTTCTGTGTTTCTTCCGTGAGATCACCTCATCAGGAAGTCGCGTTCGAATGACGTTGTGCTGCACACGTTAAATCGCGCTTGTGAGAAAACATTCACAATCAGCCCGAGCTTGTGAAAACATTCTCGAGAAGCCACTCCCCGAGCTTTCTGCTCGAGGTCTGCATTGTCTGGTGCTGTTACATGGTCATCTTCCTTCCTTCGGCCTCACGCTCGAGCGCGACCCGCGTACAATCCGGCGACCGCCGCCTCGACTTCAAGCCAGCCATTGCGCTTCATCAGCGCGACGGCCAACGCACCGGGCCGTTTCAATTTCGCGTTATCGCTCGAGGCGATCAGCACCTCCCAGAGCGCTCCCTGCACGATCTCGAGCGCACCACCCACGCCGTAGATTCGCGCCTTGAGCAGCGTCCACAAGGTTTTGCGCCAGAAGTCCAGCCAGCGCGAGTCGCGCAGCACCTGGCAAATCCGTCTTGCCAGTCCATCCACGTAATTCGTTCGCGCGTCGTGCCCGCGCTCGACATCGCTCGAGAGCATGTCCAGAACAGCGTAAATCCTGGCTCGAGGCTCGAGTTCAGCATCCATCGTAGCGCCAGGGGTTGGAGTAGAAAAACGGGTTAGCGAGAACTGACAGTATTGCCTTACTATTCCACCACCGGTTTTATCCGATGTGCTTTTGGACACTGAACACGACACCTCTTCGGGGTCTCGAGTGCGAATCGCCTTGGCCGTGCGCTGGTGGCTGACGTCGCTCTCGAGGTCGCGCCACTCCTTTTCCAGCCACTCGGCGGGCACGGCCCTCGGAACACCGTTGCTCGAGGGGTGCGGGCGCGTGTAGAAGACCGTGCCCCCCTTGACCGTGCGGCGGCCACCTTCGGGAAAGCGATTCGAAGGTCCCGCCGCCTTGCAGGCCCAATCCGTCAACCAGGGTCGCCAGGTCATCAGCAATTCGAGATCCGCGTTCTTGCACTCCTCTCGCCACTGGCCCGAGCGTTTGAACCGATACGATGTGCGCCTCGAGCCGGGGTTTTTGCCCGCGAGGATACGGAAGACGTAGCTCTCGCTCCAGCCCAGGTCGTGCGCCAGCGCCGCGATGCTCGGGATGAACACCGGCAGCATCGCGTGAGGTTGGGCGTGCGGGTTGCTGTAGAGCGCCAGGGCACGCACCTGCACCGCGATCCGGTACGCGCGACCGAGCTGCGCCTCAAAGGGCTTGTACTGCGCTTCGGCCAGTTCCAGGCACTCGAGCCAGGGTCGCGGCGGTGGAGCGGCTCTGGTGGGCTTGTAGATCGTCACGCGGTGACGTTGCGGGCGTCGCTCGAGCAGCACATCATGATGGATGCGGAATGCTGCCGAATCCTGATCACCCTCGTTGATCCTCTCGGTTCCGGTCGCCGTCTTGGTTCGATCCATGGCTTCCGTCTGGTCGCCGGGTGAACCACCCTGGACCGCTGACCCTCGAGCCGCGAGTGCGGCTCGCGTCTGGGCGATCAGTGCCTCGAATCGGTGATCGAATGTCACGTTGTCCCTCGAGTGGAACGCGTTGAAATGGTGTCTGACACGAGCAAAACCTCGTTTCAAGGTCGCGCTCGAGCTGGCGTGGAATACCAGATGTAGCGGCAATATTCCAAGGCAGCACAAGCGGCAGAGCTTGCACTTCTCGGGTTTTCCCACTATCGTTAAAGTCTCTCAGCTTGATAGCGGTAGCGGGACTCCCCGACCATTTTGGTTGGGGCTTTTCGTTTCGCCCCGCGCCTGTGGCGCGTCAGTCTCTAGCAGCGCTGAGCACTGGACAGAGGTCAGTGAATCAATTCGTTCTCCTTGATCGGACAGCTTACAAGCCGCTGACACCCCGAACTTTTTGCTCACGTGATGCACATTTCGTTTCCCTCGAGTACGCCCACGTGTGCACCACGAAGCCGACTCGATTTCTGGCGTCAGTCGCTGGGGGGTCTCGCGTCAGTCGCTGGGGGGTTTGGCCTCGAATTCGCTCGAGTTGGCGTCAGTTGCTGCGGGGGGTGTTCTCATCATTGTCGGAACCGCCTCGCGTCAGTCGCTGGGGGTGACGCCTTCGCTGAGGCGCGTCGGTCACCGTAGGCGGCGCGTTGTCCTCACAGCCAAGTCTGTCCCGCCTGGGTCGCCACCTCGCGTCAGTCGCTGGGGGGGGTGGCGAGCGCCGGTCTGTGCGTCTCGAGCGCGTGCTCAAAGCGCACCCGAGCGCCGAGCCACCGCTCGAACTTGGCGGCCCGCGCCGCGCGCTCGAAGTGCTGGAAGTCCTCGGGGTCGTAGCTCCACGAGCGGAACACCCGCAGGCGCTGGAGCATGTCCAGAGCGCGCTCGAAGTAGTCCCTGGCACGGGCGCTGTTCCGTTGCGCGGCCCAGCCCTGCACCTCCGCGAACAGCCCCGAGCGCTCGAGCAGGTGGCGCACCGAAAGTGCGAACCCGTCCTCGACAGCTCCGGCCTGGAGGTAGGTCAGCTCGGTGCCAATCGCCTTGGACCACACGTTCACCGCACCCACCGTGTTCAGCTCGACGAGCGCTTTGAGCATCGGCGCGAAGGAGCGAGGGTAATCCCTGATCCACGGCCCGGCCCGTACGTGCCAGCGCAGCGGGTAGACCTCGCCCCCGAACATATCCCTGAGCTGGTCCACCTCGAGTTTCACCAGCACCGCCGAGCGCCGCTCGGCGGCGAGGACCCGGCGCTTGCGGCGCTTCGTGGTCGGGTCCTCCGGGTAAACCCGCGCCCCCATCGGCACGACCACCCAGAGGTTGCACAGCGCCCCGATGGCCTCCACCGCCGCCTGCACGTGCTCTGCCCGGTAGCCGCCCTTGTGGTGCTTCTCGAAACCCATCGCCCCGATCAGGTCCATCACGTCCACCCAAACGGCGGGCGGCTCGCCCTGGTTTGCCTGCCACGCCTCGAGCGCCATCGCCGTGACGAGCCGCCAGACGTCGGCCACGCGCGGGTTGAGCGCCAGCACGCTTCGGTGCATCACTTCGCGAGACTGGCCCTCGGCGACGTACTCCACGGTGTGCCGGTTGATCGCGTCCACGAACTGCGGAGCCTCGCCGTCGAAGCTCCAGCCCTCGCTCGAGCGCGCGGCGCGGTCCACCGACTGCGCGATGTGCGGGGTCATGATGCGGATGACCTCGTTCACTCCTGGGGACTTAGCCACGCCAAGGCGCTTGATCGTCTCGAGGACCTCGCGCGGTAGGTCCGGTGGGAGGAGGTAGCGCCGGGCTTCGCCGCCAATCTCGAGTTCGACAACACTGCCACCCGCAGATTCGGTCAGTGGCTCTCCGGCGAGGCGCGTCCCGTGCCGCTCGAGGGCGGCCTGAACGTCGGTCAACGCCTTGGCCGGGAACGTTACCGAAGCGGTTTTCGCTTTGCGTGCCACTGCGGTATCTTAGCCTGCCCGGTGGCCGTCCTCGCGTTGTACGTTGGGAACGCAGATGTTCCTCGTTCGCGCATCCACGCCCCCGAACGCGCACGCCAGCGGAGCGTGGAAGCATTGTGGAAGAAATCGCGCGTCTAATCCTGACCTCGTGTTTCAGCACCGCCATGTTTTGATCCAAGCACGGACGTTTGATACACCACAGCGATGGAATGTTCCCTCGCTCTTGTTGCCGTATAGGGTTTTTTGATCAGGAGTTCGCAGTTGCCAACTCCCTCGCACACGACCCAATCACCCGCGCTGTTCGCCCTCGAATCGCGCTCGAGCCTGGACGTTGACGGCGGCACCGCCCCAGCCTTGAACGGCTCGAGACCGCCGAGGCTCGAGCGCGATGAAGAGGCCCTCCTTTCAAGGAACACTCGAGAACACCGTCCGGGACGGTGTTCTCGAGGTGGCTCCACGTTCAGTTCAGCATCCCACCGTACCCCAGGGCCGGATGACGCGGCTGCACGGGCGTGAACAGTTCATCCTGGTCGTTCGCGCACCACCGCACCAGGATCGAGGCGACCCACTCGATCCTCGGGGCGAGGTCCTCGAGCAACCCGCCATCCACCTCGTAACACGCCAGGTAGCGCAGGCTGTGCGCCCGCGTGTCCAACCCGACCGCTCGCCGCACCAGGTACGCGCTGGCTTCCGCCACGGCTTCTCGCTCGATCAGCCCATCGTCCTCGCCCCGCTCGTCCACCGCGTGCGCCGCCTCGTGGGAGAGCGAACGGAATCGGCCTATCGAGCGCAGACGCTCGTCGAGGGTGATCACCCGGTCCACGTGGTCGTAGTGAGCCAGCCCGGTGCGTCCCTGGAAGTTCTCGGTCTGGATAGCGAAGCCGTGCCGCTCGAGTTGCCGCTCGAGGTGGGTCATGGCCGTCTCGACCCGCCAGGCTTCGACCTTCAGCACGCCGACGCACTTGACGTCCTCGGGGCGTTTCAGGCCGAGGAACCGTCTGATCTCGAAGAGGGCGTCCCGGTCTTTGAGGTCGAGCACGTGCTCGAGTTCTGTGCTCAGGAAGTGCAGGTCTGGGTTCATGGTTTTCTCCTTCAGCTTAAATCTGGAGGCTCGATCTGACGAGTCGAGAAACACCGTCCTGGACGTTCGTACCGTCATCCCGGTACGACGGGATGAACGTTCTAGAGACCAAAGACCGGACGGTCTCTCGAGACCGCCCGGCCCGTGTTCAGCTCAGGCCCTCACCGCCCGCCGGACCGTGCAGGCCAGATCCTCATCGAAGGCCCGGTGCGCCCATCGGCACCTCGAGAGGTACGCCCGCATCGCCTTGCCATCGCCATTCCAGCGCGTTTCGAGCACCGCCTGCAAACCCGCCGTGCCGATGATTCGCATGTGGTGCGTGCCGTGACGCTCGAGGGTGGCCATCCCACCTTTGCGCCCGCGTTCGCTCATCGTGCTGACCCGTTTTCTGGGGCTTTGCAGTAGACTGTTCTTGGGCATCACGCCCTCCTTTTCACCCGAGAAGGAATGGTGTTGAACTGCTCGAGCGCTTCGAACGCCCGAGCAGTTTTCTGTGGGCACCCCGAGTGCCTTGTACGAACTCCTTTCTGAGTCAGCCTGACCTCGGTGGGCTGCTGGCCTGCCTTCCTCGCTTGAACCGACACCTTGAACCGTGGGGCGCGTTGTCAAGATCCGAGAACCTTCACCGTTGTTTTCACGAAGTTCAGTCCTTCGTGGAAAAACGGTGAGGGGTGGAGCGGTCTTGACAACAGTGGGGACCGCCCGGCACGCGATCAAAAGTGAGGGAGGCCAGCAGC
>CAXTKV010000236.1:0-7231 GCA_964244895.1 uncultured Deinococcales bacterium | reverse complement strand
GATCGCTTTCTCGCCCTGCCAGAGGCCGCATTCCTGCTTGCCCTGACCGGCCCAGCGCCCGGCGCGGGCGTCCTCGCCAGGACGCACGGCGCGCGTGCACGGCCAGCAACCGATGGATAAAAAGCCATCCCAGTACAACGGGTTGACGGGCAGGTCGTGATCGTGGGCGTACTGCTCGAGCCTGCCTCTGTCCCAGTGCGCCAGCGGGTTGATCCGCAACCGATCCGCACCCGGCTCGAGAAATTCGATGCTGGCGCGGGTGCTGGCCTGGTCGCGGCTGCGGGCGTTCAGCAGGGCGCTGGGTTGCGTCCTCGCCAGGTAATCGCGCAACGGGGCGACCTTGCGCGCCGCGCAGCAGGCATCGGTATCCGTCAGGTACAGGTCGTCCAGGGGTCGGTGCGCGGACAGCGTCACGAACTCGAGTTCCGGGTAGCGCGCCGCCAGACGATCCCGCGTCTGCAAGGTTTCCGGGAAGTGGTAATCCGTATCCACGAACGCGACCTGCCCGCGATACCCGGCCCGGTGCGCCAGGTCGATCAGCACGATGCCGTTCAGGTTGAAAGCGCTCGGCATCAGCGCGTCCGGGTGCGCGAGAAGCGCCCAGGCGATCACATCTATGGGTGTCGTCTCGGGCGTCCAGGTCGCGGGCTGGCTCACGCGGGAACCTTATTTTGAACCCCGAGCTTCTCGAGGAGTTTTTCCAGGCTGGCTTCGATGCTCTCCAGGTCAGTGCGCAGGTGCAGGTCGGGCGCGATCGGGGCTTCGTAGGGGTCGCTGACGCCGGTGAAGTGCTTGATCTCTCCGGCGATGGCTTTGGCGTACAGGCCCTTGACGTCGCGGCTGGCAACCACGTCCAGTGGCGCGTCCACGAAAACCTCGAGCGCCCCGGAACCCTGCGCGCGCGTTTGGTTCAGGACTTCGGAGCGCACGCCGCGGTACGGGCTGATGGCGCTGACGATCACGGTCACGCCGTGCGAGGCCAGCAGATTGGCCACGAACCCGATCCGGCGGATGTTCGTGTCGCGGTCTTCCTTGGAAAAGCCCAGTCCTTTGGACAGGTGCTCGCGCACCTTGTCGCCGTCCAGAAGCTCGACCCTGTGACCTTCAGCTTTCAGGATCGGCTCGAGCCGCGCGGCCAGGGTGGTTTTGCCCGCTCCGGACAGCCCGGTCATCCACACGACCAGGCCGCTCACGCTGCGACCTGCGTTTGGGCATCTTCTGTGCGTTTGTGGTGGGTCATGTCTCTCCTCGGTTTCGGGCTTCAGCCGCGAGCGCGGATTCTCGGAATCCTGGCGCTCGGGCTGGGCGGGTTGGGTTGAAAAATTGGGGCTCGAGCTTCAACGACCAGGACAACCCGGCATCGGGGTCGTACACATTCGGCGTCGGGTGATCTCGAGCATGGGTTCCTCTGTGGGCGCGTTCGGGCGAGCAGGCGCGCGAACCGTGCGGTTTCGGATGAACTCTAAGATTAGTTGACAAAACTTGTAAGTATCAACCGATACACGCCCGCCAGAACGCGACTATGCTGGACGCACCATGAGGCTCTCCAATACCGACGTGTACGCCTTCAAAGCCCTCGCGCACCTCGGCATGATGACGCCCGGAAGCTGGGCGCACGGCGACCAGATCGCCCAGGCGACCAACGTGCCCAAACCGTACCTGGTGCGCCTGCTGGCCGCGCTCTCCGGGCAGGGCATCGTGATTGGCCGCAAGGGCGCGGGCGGCGGATACGCCCTGGCCAGACCCGCCGAAGACATTCAACTGACCGACGTGATGCGCGCCATGGACGGCCCCGTCGCGGCGCTCTCGTGCGTGTCTCGCAACTGGCACAAGGACTGCCCCGAAGAATCGCGCTGCCACGCCCGTGGGCGCGTCTGGCTGCGGATTCGAGACGCGATCCTGGCCGTCCTGGAAGACACCAGCGTGGCCGATCTGGTCGAGGACGCCAGACGCGGCGTGGATTACGCCAACTGCCTGGAACATCTGCTGCGACCCACCGATTTCAGCGTCGGACGCGCAAAATAAAAGGCCGAGCAAAGCACCAGCACCGTCCAGCACGCGGTTTCTTAAACCTCGAGATTTGCGTCCAGGACGGTGTCTGCGCGACTGGTCAAACTGGAAGTCCCGAGAAACACGGGCGCGTTCACGTACCGAAACGATCCGAATCGTGCAGAACAACAAGATTGTATCGATGGTCAAAACGCACACGACCCGAGCAAAAAAGTTCCTACACTTTCCGTGTAGGGAATCGAATCCCTGCCTCGAAGGCGAAGACGCTTCATCCGTAACCCGGGCACCTGGGTGGAGCCGAGCCAGTGGTGCGACCGCTCGAGGTCATGATCGCCATATCGTCGTGCATGACTCGTAGGTCAGGTGTCTCCGGGATCAATCTGGAGGAGCCATGGACTGGAAATCATTCATACCCGCCTCGTTGTTGGTGCTCGCCGCGTGCAGCGGTGGAACCGACACGCCCACGCCGATTGCGCCCGCCACACCCGCGACCGTCCGCATCGAGACGACCGACGGGATGCGCGGCGTCAGCGGCGTGATTCACTTTGACCCGGCAGCCTACCGGCCAGGTCAATTCGAGGCCAAACAACCCGACCTGCTGATCAGCACGCACCTGATCGCGCCCGGCGAACTGAAATTCGCGATCCTGGCCAGCGACGCCGTCCACGGCACGTTGGCCGAAGCGCACTTCGATGCCATCGGGCGCGCCAGCCGCGAACCGCAAGTGATGGATTACTACGGCGTCTCGAGGGACACCAGACGGGTTTCGTTGCAGCAGGGCGTTTCATCCACCGGTCTGCGCTCAACATCGATTCCGGTGACGGGCGCACTCAGCGCCAGCTTCGCGGCGTACACCCTGGGTGACTTCGACCAGAGCGGCGACACGAGCGTCACCGACGTGGTCAACTTGCTCAACATCGAAACGCTGGTCAACACCTCGCCGACCACCTACCAGATCTACATCAGCGACCTGAACGGCGACGGCACGGTCGATCTGGTGGACGCCGTCAAGCTGCTGGACAAGGCCATCAACCCGAATCAGACGACCGAAGTCGTGTACTCCTCCAATGTCAGCAGCCTGAGCGTCGGCACGGGCCAGAGCCTGCTGGTGCTGATCGGCAACTCCGGCAACGGTAGCCTGCCGAGCATCACCACCAGCGCCCCGAGCGGCGTGACCGTCAGCGATGTCACCCCGTCCGGCGGCCTGAGCCGCGCCTACCAGATCAGCGCGTCCGTCAGCGGCCTGAGCGGCAACGTCACGTTCACACCGTCCGGCTACAGCGCCCTGACCTCGAGCCTGACCGTCAACGACATCACCGCCCCGCAGGTCAGCCTGAGCGCCTCGAGCACCAGCGTGACCGTGCCCGGTTCCGTGACCCTGACCGCCAACGCGACCGACAACCGCGCCGTCACGCAGGTCGAATTCTACGCGGCTTCGCTGCTGGGCACGGACACCACGTCGCCCTTCACGCAGGCCGTGACCTACAGCCCGCGATTGAACGGATCGTACAGCTACACCGGCAAGGCCTTCGACGCCGCCGGAAACACGACCACCAGCAGCGCCCTGGGCGTGACCGTGGACATTCCCGGATTGATCCCCGGCACCACGACCTGCAGCGGCATCGGCGTGGGTCAAACCTGCACCATGCAGATCAACAAGGTCGGTACGACCGCCAGCTTCAAGGGCATGAGCCTCCAGATCAGCCTGCCCGGCTTCACCCTCTCCAGCGTCAGCCTGGGCAGCCTGACCAGCGGTTGCTTCAAATCCAACGCCCTGGCCTCGAGCGGCGTGTACAACGTCGGCGTGACCTGCCTCTCGGCGGTCAGCGGCACCGGAAACATCGCGGTGCTGAACTACACGCGCAGCACCACCGGAGCGGTCAGCGCGACCACGTCCAACACCACGCTCTCCTCGGCGGACATTGTTTCCGTGACCATCCCGGTTTACGGCGACAGCCTGAGCATCAACTGATCCCACGGTAAAGAAGACCGTCCCGGACGCATATTCTCGAGATGCGTCCGGGACGGTCTTTTGTTGGGGTTCAGTCCCCAGCCGCGCCGGGGAAATTCCGAAGGTTCCTCGGCTGGTAATAGATCGGCTGGCCTGGTTCAAACCGATCATCCAGATCCGACTTGGAGAGCTCGATCTCGATCGAGTCGCGCACGAGCGCGTCCGTGACCTCGAGCTTGGCGGTCGCACCGACCATCCGCACGTGCCTGAGCGTGCCCTCGCGGAAGCCGTGGCGCGGCGCTCGAGAAACGCTGAACTCGTGCGGGCGCACGAACCCGTCCGGCAGGGCATTGGCGCGCCCCAGGAAGTGATACACGAAACCCGTCGCGGGTTCGTCGTAGACGCTCTCCGGCGTGCCGATCTGCTCGATCCGGCCCGCGTTGAAGACCGCCACGCGATCCGCGATCTCGAGCGCCTCGTCCTGATCGTGGGTCACGAAAACGCTGGTCAGGTGAATTTCAGAGTGCAACCTTCGGAGCCAATCGCGCAGTTCCTCGCGCACCTTCGCGTCCAACGCGCCGAAGGGTTCGTCCAAGAGCAAGACCTGCGGTTCGACCGCCAGCGCCCGCGCCAGCGCGATCCGTTGCCGCTGCCCGCCGGAAAGCTGCCACGGGTGGCGGCGCTCAGCGAAATCGAGCTGCACGAGCTTCAATAAGTCCCGCACGCGTTTTTCGATCACGGCGTTGCTGGGGCGGCTGGCCCTGGGGCGCACGCGCAAGCCGAACGCGACGTTCTCGAAGACCGTCATGTGCTTGAAGAGCGCGTAATGCTGAAACACGAAACCCACCGCGCGTTCCCCCGGCGCGCGATCGGTCGCGTCCAGACCGTTAAAAAGGATTCGTCCCTCGTCCGGCGTCTCGAGGCCCGCGATGGCGCGCAACAAGGTCGTCTTGCCCGAACCCGACGGCCCCAAGAGCGCGACCAGTTCGCCGCTTTCCACGTTCAGGTTGACGCGCTCGAGCGCGGCGGTTCTGGACGCGCCGAAGTGCTTTGAAACGTTTTCGACGGTGATGTTCACGTGGCCTCCGGTGGTCGAACAAGCGATGAGGTTAAATGGCTCGAATCTCGAGAACACCGTTTAGTACGCGAATTTCGGGTTTCAAAAATATGCGTGCAGGACGGTATTCCAATTCGCTCGAGGCCCGAGCGGCGCTTCCGTAAGGGCGACGCATGCATTACCCCTACACCAACGACCGAAGCTCGAGATGCCGACTTCACGCCCGTTCCTTGAGCGATCTGGGGCGCCATTCCAGGGCGCTCTTGACGACCAGCGTGACCAACGCCAGCAGCGCCAGCAGGGACGCCACCGCGAAGGCCGCGACGGTGTTGTACTCGTTGTAAAGCATCTCGATTTGCAACGGCACCGTGGCGGTCAGGCCGCGCACCTTGCCGGAGACCACGCTGACCGCGCCGAATTCGCCCATGGCGCGGGCGTTGCACATGATCACGCCGTAAACCAGACCCCACTTGACGTTGGGCAGGGTCACGAACCGGAAGACCTGCCAGCCTCGAGCGCCCAGCGTGACGGCGGCCTCCTCTTCCTCGCGGCCCTGGGATTGCATCACGGGGATCAACTCGCGCGCGACAAAAGAGAACGTCACGAAGGTCGTGGCCAGCGCGATGCCGGGCGTGGCGAAGATGATCTTGATGTCGTGCGCCTCGAGCCACGGCCCCAATGCGCCCTGACGCCCGAACAACAGCACGTAAATCAGTCCGGAAATCACGGGCGAAACCGCCAGCGGCAGGTCGATCAAAGACACCAGCAGACTGCGGCCCAGAAATTGAAACTTGGCAATCAACCAGGCCGCCGCCACGCCGAAAACCGTGTTGAGCGGCACGGCGATCAGGATTACCGTCAGCGTCAGTTGCACGGCTTTCAGGGCGTCCGGGTCGCGCAGCGCACCGCCGTACCGCGTCAATCCAGCGCGCAGGGCTTCAAAGAAGACCGTGGCGAGCGGCAAGACCAGGATCAACCCGACGAACAACAGTGCGGTCGCAATCAGCGCGACCCGCAACCAGGCGGGTTCACCGTGCGCTCTGGGTCTCGAGAACGATCTTCGAGAACGGACGGGTGCGGCCCGAGCGGCGCGGTTCATTCGCCCGCCGCCCTCGAGACTCGAGCCTGCGCGATGTTGGCGAGGAACAACAGCAGCAGCGACAGCGCCAGCATCACGACCGCGATGGCGGCGGCCCCGGCGTAGTCGTACTGCTCGAGCCGTCCGACGATCAAGAGGGGTGCGATTTCCGTCTTGAACGGCAGGTTGCCGGAAATGAAGATCACGCTGCCGTACTCGCCGACCGTGCGCGCGAACGCGAGCGTGAAACCCGTTAAAAGCGCAGGCAGGATTTCCGGCAGGATCACGCGCGTGAAGGTCAACAAGCGCGTCGCGCCGAGGCTGGCGGCAGCCTCTTCAGTTTCGTGCCCCAGCCCCTCCAGCACGGGTTGCACGGATCGCACCGCGAACGGCAAGCCGATGAACACCAGCGCGATCACGATGCCCAGGGGCGCGTACGCGGCCTGAATCCCGACCCGTTCCAGGATCGACCCGATCAGGCCGTTCCTGGCCAGCAGGGTCGTCATGGTGATGCCCGCTACGGCGGTCGGCAGCGCGAACGGCAAGTCCACGAGCGCGTCCACAGCGCGCTTGCCGGGAAACTCGTAGCGCACCAGCACCCAGGCGATCAGCAAACCGATCGGCACATTTACCAGTGACGCCAGGAACGCCGATCCGAACGACACGCGCAATCCCGACAGCACCCGGCCCGAGGTGACGACGTGCCAGAAATCTGCGGGTGAAAGCCCCGCGGCCTTGACGACCAGCGCCACCAGCGGGATCAGCACGATGGCGCTCAGGTAGAAGACGGTGTACCCGAGCGACAGCCCGAATCCGGGCAGGATCTGTCGCCCTCGCCGTGATGGTTGAAAAACTCGGGTCATGTCACCTCTCTTTGGAGCGTATCTCGAGAACACCGTCTGGGACGCGTTTTTCTGAGGTTCAGAGAACACCGTCCTGCACGGTGTTCTCTGGGTTCTCGAGATGCGATTCCGGGTGCGGAAGCCTCAACGTCCGGCTGGGTGCGGGAGCCTCAACATTCCGGCTGGGTGCGGGAGCCTCAACGTCCGGCTGGGTGCGGGAGCCTCAACGTCCCGGCTGGTAAATTGAATCGAACACGCCACCGTCAGAAAAGAACTTCTTTTGCGTGTCGCGC
>CAXTKV010000235.1:0-7432 GCA_964244895.1 uncultured Deinococcales bacterium | reverse complement strand
AACAGCTCGAGCAACCCCGGATAGGACAGTCGCTGCCCGAACGATCGCCTCGAGAGGCTGACGAAAACGGCTTGGCTCGGGAGACTGAGCGTCGCCCTGACCTGCAGCCACGCCACCAGTCGCGCGAGCGTGTCATCCGTGATCGGCAGCAACCGGCTTTTGCCTCCCTTCCCTCGAGCGACCTGGACGGTTTTGCTTTGCAGGCCGATGTGGTCGGTATCCAGTGCCGTCAGATCTCCCGCCCGCAGCCCGAGACGTGCCCCGAGGATCAGGATGGCCGTGTCACGAGAACGTCGTGGGTCTTCGGCTCGGTGACGTTGTCCAGGCAACTCCAGCAAGCTCGAGCGCTCCTCGCGCGTTAGTGGACGTTTCCGTTCGTGGCCAGGCGTCTCGTCGCGCAAGGATTTCGCATTCAAGGCCGGGTTGCGATCAACCGCCCCGGCCCACTCGAGGGCGCTGTAGAGGGCGCGCACCCCTGACAAGTATGTGCTCGTAGTGGATCCTCGCAATCCGTGACGGTGCAGTTGATCGAGCCAGGAGTTGATTTCGGCGCTGCTCGCGGTGCGAATCTCGAGCCGCGTCCGACCATCGTGGCAGTAGGCGAGAAACTTGCGAACCGCTTTCGCGTAGGTTTTACGCGTCTCTGAGCTGGTTTTCTCGCGCCGCCGTCCACCTTCGGTCAGGTGCGTGTTCAGAAGCTCGAGCAGGGCTTCTTCGTCGGGTTCGTGCGCGGCTCGAATTGCCGCGCGGCGGCGCGTGCTGGGATTGCCGAAACGGCTGGCGGTGACGAGCGTCAAGGGATCCTCGAGCTTTCATGGGACTTGGGCTCCCTTCGAGTCTCGATTTCTTTGATCATGGGTAATGAATATTACCCATGATATTAAAGCTCTGCGAAGTGTTGTGAGTTGAAACGCAAAACAGTTGTGAGTTCAGTGTTGAAAAAGCCAAAAGCGAAAATCCTGGTCAGCAACAAACTCTGTGGAAGTTTGGTGGTAAGTTGACGCGTGTCCAGCGTGAGGTACAAGGGACGAGTGACGGCGACCGAGCCGAGGGTTTCTGTCGGTCGCAGCGCCTACGTTTCGCTCAATGAGGCCGCGCTCGAATCGCTCGGCAGGCCTTCGTACGTCTCCGTGGAATTCCGCGCCAAGCACGGGGCTCGACTCGTCTTCAAGCCCTCGGAGCTGGCCGTGTTGGGGCACCTGAAGATCGCTTACACCCCCAATGGCACGACAGGGAGGGTCTACTTCCGAGGGGTGCGCGACGCGTTCGGTCTGAGCCTCGAACCGGGGTCGAGCGTGCTGATCGAAAATGCTGGAATGCTGATCTGGAAGCTTCGCTGAAAACGGCAGACGACCAATGTCAACTTTTCGGGAAAATGGCATCCTTCCGATGAGGTCGCGCAGTCGGAATCCCGAGTTTTTTAAGCGCCGGGAACGCCGAGCGAATTCGGGTCATTCGAACTGGAACAGCACCGCCATGCTCACGCCGAGTGCGTCGGCGATCCGCTTGAGCGTGACCAGTCGCGGCTCGACCCGCGCCGTCTCAATCCAACCGACGTGAGCCCGACCGATGCCCGCGAGGTCCGAGAACTCGTCCTGGTTGAGTCCCCGCTCGCGCCTCAAGCTGCGAATCCGCTCGCCCAGAACCTTGCGAAACGCGAGTTCTTCAGGTTCTCGGCGTTGCCTGGACGTGGTCTGGCGTGACCTGGGCATACGGCCAAGGCTGCGCTCGAGAGGCATTATGATGCGACGCTGTAAATAGCGTCGTAATATATTGATCAAAATGTACTTGGGCTCGATCCTGGGGAGGGGTCACACCATGCATCACAACCGCACCACCATCGCCACCGCAATCGCCGGCTTACTCCTCGCGTTCAGCACTCCAGCCCATGCACAAACACCCACCCTCCACCTGAGCTTCGCCGACACCAGCCAAACCACCATCTACACCCACGCGCCGACCACCTTCCTCACCGCCCGCCTCAGCGGTTCCCGCCGAGCCTCGTCCATGGTCGTGACCATCATGGAGGACCAACCCGGTTCGAACACGACGCTCCCAATCGACATCATCGCCTTCAAACCGAACCTCGCCGACGGCAAAACCAAGCTCCCCGTCCGATTCACTGGACCCTTCGCACGACTCTTCCCGACCGACCTCGCCCTCACCATCCAGGCCAGGGCCGTGGTCGGTCAAACCCGAATCACCAGCAACGCCCTGCGCGTCGCCTATTGGGTCAACCCCACCAGCATCGTCAAAGCCGACTGGGCCCTTCAGGATGACCTCGAGACCGCCACCATCGCCGTGAAACTCCGGAACTTCGCGGACCTCGCCAGAAGCGGCCCGAACCCGGTCGCCGTGCGCGACCCCATCACCAAGCGCAACGTGCCGATCAGCCTCACGCTCGCCAAGGACGGATCCGGCGCGACGATTCGCGTCAAGCTCGTCGACTTCAGCCCGAGCGCGACCTATCTTCAGATCACCGCCAAGGGCGTCGACCGGGCCGGCGCGGCGTTCGCGTCCGAGCGCGGCGTGGCCGTGGCACGCTCGACGATCAAACGAAGCGCCTTCCCGGAGGCCACGGGCGACGCGCTCGAAGTGCTCGTCGGTTCGATGCCCGTCCGCCTGACGCGCGGGCAGGACGCGTACAAGGGCGAGACGATGCAGGTCTCGACCCTGCTGGATGGCAAACCCGTGCCGCTCGGCGCGCCGTTCAGCCTGCCCACGAAGGAGTTCGGTGGGTGCTCGGTCGCGTTCAACTCCTTCTCGAACATCTCATCGCTCCTCGTCGGCTCGGGTCGCAACTTGACCCTCACCACCTGCGACCGCGCGGGTACGATCTACACCCTGCGGTTGGTCGACTCGGACTGGCAGGTGATCGCCACGGCGCGCTCGCAACAATTCACCTTCGACCCCAGCCTGTACCTCCTCACGCCCGAGGTCATGGCGGGCGGAGGGCAACTCTGGCAGCTCTCGGGGGGCGCGTGGCAGGGCTTGAACGCACCGACTCCGAATCGGTCCAACTTCACTGCGAGCGGCGATGGGCTTCTCGAGGGATTCACCGGCAGCCTCTACCGGGCCACCGGGCTGCCCGACCGACCGCTCCTCGCGGCGATCGTCAACGACGGCCAGGCGCAGGTGTTCGACCTCGAGGGTTCGGCCTGGACACCGCTGGGTCCGCCGCTCAAGCTCGACGCGAACCTGAAGGAGACGCTCCTCGACGTGATGCTCGATCCTGCGGGCGGGTCGTACCTCGTGACCCGCAAGCGCTTTGCCGGCGCAACCCCGGTGTTCGCGTACCACCTCGAGGGCAACGTCTGGAAAGCGCTGCCGGACGGCCTCTCCGCCACGGGGGCGTACCTGCAGACGGTTTTCGACGATCGAGGTTCGCCGCTCGTGGCGGTGCAGGAGGGATCGGTCATCGCGGTCTCGAGCCCCGTCGGGGGTCATTGGGCGCGGCGGGCGACGATCAACTGGGAGCTGAGCACGGACTCGTTCGGCGTCAACGCGGGATCGTTCACCGTCTTACCTGGGGGTCGGCTCGGGTACGTGGTGCAGACGCGCAACTCACTCGCGGAGCCCAGCGGCTTCGTCTCGTTCACCACGCTCCTTTCCAGGTGAAGCGAGCTGTGACTTCTCGCCTTATCGCCACCCACCAGATCAGCCGCGCGTGCGCGAAGTCCCACCGATTGTCAATCCTCGAAATCGAGTAAGCTCGTCCAGTTCGCATCTTCAGCGTCCCATCCCCCATGCGAGGCGCAAACGCGCTCGCCGAACACCACCCGACCTTCACGCTGATGTTTCCAACGGCTGGCCTCCAGCCCACAACCCGCTGCTTTTGACTTCAACGACCGACGAGGACGGCCTCCTACCCAGGCTTTTCCGCGTCGGTCGTCCCGTCGTTCGATTCGCGTCCCAACGACCAAGCCGTTCATTCAGGAGGATCCGTTTGTCTGCGCCAGAGCCCACTGAACGCCACGCGAGCGCCAGCTTCCCCGCTGGACATCACGCTTTCTTGTCCGCCAACGTGACCGTCCACGATTCCGGGCGCGGGTCGCTGGTCGATCTCGAGTTCGAGGACGGCACGCTAATGCGCTCGCGCGTCACGACCCACCTCGCGCGCCTCGGGAAGGCCCTGTCCGGGCGCTGGCGGGCCAGCATCCACTTCCGGGCCGGTGGGCCTGGCCGACCGCACGAGCCGGTCTTCGTGCGGCGGCTGCGGCCCGTGACGCCGGATCTCGAGGACGCGCCAGCCGTGTGGAGTGCGGCGGGCAAGGTCGTGCGATTCGACCGGACGAACGGCCTGGTGTTCTTGCGAATCTTCCCGGAGCAATCCCCGACGGAGCCGTTCACGGTCAGCGCGTTCGTCTCGCTCGAGCTGCTCTCGAAGGTCGAGGGGGCGGCGTTCGTCAGCGTCAACGGCGGCCTGAGCGGGTCGAGGCTGATCGTGCGGCAGATCGAGGCGGTAGACCTCGCCATCCCGCAGCGCTGGAAGGACTGGAAACCAACGCGCCAAGAACCCGAGATCCGTCCGGAGCGCGCCGAGGACGACGCGTGACCGGCCACCGCGAATCCGCTTCCGACGAGGCTGCGCAACCCGCAGCCCTCGCTCTCCAAGAGCAGCGGATCCCTGAACCATCCCAGAGGCCCGACTCGCCCTGGGAGGAGTCCGCGCAACCTCATCAACCGTCGTTCGAGACGACCCGTTCTACGCCCCTTTACGGCCCTTCCGACCTCCAGCGCGTCCACGGTTCCGACTCGAACCTTCACGATTTGCTCCGCTACGGCGGTCCGCGCAACCTGTGCGGACCCCGCGTCCGCAACGCCCGCGAAGCCCTCGGATGGGACCGCAAGACCCTGGCGCGCCAGATCAACCCGATCACCCCCGACCCGTTGTCCTCGCAAGGCATTCTGTCGCTCGAAAACTGCGCGCGTCGGGTCACCGACATCGAGCTGAGCGCGCTAGCGCACGTGCTCGAGAAGACCACGGACTGGTTGATCGGTCGCTCGGATCGCAACCCACCGAGCCACGACTCGAGCGCTTCGCCTGAGTCCGATTCAAGGGTTGAGCGCGCCGACCGCGAAACGAGGCTGCCTTGCACCGATCACCCAGCATCCGCCGTCACTGCGCGCGAATCGTCCTCGCGCGCAGTGATTACCGAAGCGCAGGCGCGATACGACCTCGCCGTCGCCGCGTGCGAGGGCCTCACATACACCGAGGTGCTCGAGGCGTTTGAACCGTCGCAACGACACGTCGTCTCGAGCTTCATCGCGCTCGAGCTGGCCAGGCACCAACTCGCACTCGTCCAGGAGGCCACAGGGTGGGTGAGCGATACGGAGTGGCGTGCTGCGGTCGAAGCGCAGGTCCGCGAGGAGGTCAGGCTCGAAAGCGAGGGCGTGGCAGCCGAGCGCGACGCCGCGCTCGAGCAGATCGCGGCGCTGGAGCGGGAGAATCGCCACCTGGAGCGCAGCGTGCGCGAACTTGAGCGGTCAGTGCGGATCGCCGTCCTCGCACAACGCCCGAACTCGAGCGGACGCGGCGAGCATCGATCGGCGCGCGACCGGACGCGCGACCCGTCTGGTCAACGGGGTGACGTGCCGTTGGGCTCGGCATCGAAGCGGGTGGCTCCACCGGCGTTCACGCCGTCGGAAGCGGCGGAGGTCGCACGGCAGGCGAGGATCGTGGTGGAACGGCTCGAGCGGGCGGAGGGCTACCGTCTTGAGAAGCGGGTGTTGCGGGCGCTGACGGGGCTTCAGGGCAATCTCGGGGACGCGTACCGGCATCTCGTCTCGCAGGGCTTCATCCGGGATGAGGGCCGCGCGGTCTACCTCATCAAACGTTCTGCAAAACGATAAAGCAATAGGAACTAAAGGGATGGATGTTTCAAGCGAGGTGTCTGTGGCCGGCTTTCGATCCCACTGGCAAACGGGACGCCGAACAAAGTCGGTTCAGGCCGGAATCTGATTCGCTCTTGGAGCGTGTGGAACGAGGTCGCTGGAGTTAGGATTTGGTGTTCTTCGTGCACACTGCGTGTGCGCGGTACAGACCTCAAGATCGAGCGGGCACTTCCCGTCGGGGCTCAAGCCGTCAAAACCGTGGAATTCGAAAACGCGGAACGTTCGAGCACTTCTGGCAAAAAACAGCCATCGAAACGAACGCTGCCGTAAGCGCTGCGGTTGATCCGCCGATGAGCCGCTCCGCAAAGGGATTCACTGATTCGCGAACGACTCAATCATCGCTCTCGCCTGCTCGAGCGCAGGTGCTGGAGGGTCATCCGAGATGCCCCACAGAATTGGGTAGCTCGGCACGCAATCGCGCCGACCGAGCGCGAGCAGAAACTGCGGATTCTCGAATGCGCGTACAACCTCATCCAGCAACTCCTTGGGGCCGTCAAGGGCCACCAGAAACGCTGCATCGGCCAGGTATTCGCGGTGCTGAACACCTTGTCCGTGGATGAACGTACCATCCGCCGAGATCACGTTCGACATCGTGCCGAAATCCCACATGCGGCGGGGACGGCTCAGGGTGATTGTCTCGAACCCGAGTTGTTCCAGTTCGGGCCAGGTCTCGGCTCGGGTCAATCCCCTGGCCGCACGGACGAGCCCGAGCACGGCTCTCTTGTGCGGCTCAATGCGGGTTCGCCGCACTTCTGCAGCTCCATCGACACCCCAGGCTTGCATTGGACCCTCGAGGCGCAAGATTAGGGTGGCCATGTCACTCGAGAATGGTCGAGATGGCCTGGTCGAGGCTATCGACGGTCGGCGCGATTTCCGTTTGAACACCAGTCACGTTGAAGCAAACCCGCTTTCGACCCTGGAGCCTCGGGTACGCCCGTTCGATGCGCTTGATATACCCATCAAGGATCTCGACCGCCCGATCAGACATGCTTATCGATGGCGGGGTGATCAGGGGCCGCTCGAAGGCGGGGCTCATGTTCAGCGCTTCGCCAGCGTCGATGCGCTGCAGCATCACGAATTGCGGAATGGTCAAGGAGCTAAAAGAGTTGCGCCCGCCGAGCGGCAACGTCATCACGAAGGCCTCGATGAATGCCCTGGCACCCGTGAGGGCCGCCTCCGGACTGTTGACTTCGACGGCCAGCTGACCGACGTTGACGGCGGCCATGCGGTAATAGGTCGGTGCGCTGATGCCTATCTCTCTCAGCATGCCGGACGCCCCGTGTGTATGAGTTTCGTAATCGTCAACGGCGGAGAAAAAATCTTCCTCGTCGAGAACCGTATGAACGCTAAGGGCGTGCATCACCTGCACCTGACCATCGACCGTGCCCTCAGGCAGATCGGTGAGTTGGCGTCCGTACAGCGCGACCTCGAGCGCTCGCTCCGTCAGGAACAGCGATTTCAGCGCCTGTCGGGTCGGTTCGGGAAACTTCTGCTGCTGCACTTTTTTATCGCCGCCCGCTTCGGTGCGGGTTTTGAG
>CAXTKV010000234.1:0-7522 GCA_964244895.1 uncultured Deinococcales bacterium | reverse complement strand
GCCTTCCAAGCTCTTCGCCTCGGTTCGAATCCGAGTGCCCGCTCCAATGAAGAACCCCGCCAGCGACGGGGTTCTTTGAATTGCTCAGGTTTAGCGTATCGGTGGTCTAGAGAAATGGGCGTCCGAGGAACCACGCTTCATTCAGTTCTTTTGGCATTTGTCGCAAACGCCGTGAAACTCGATGTGTTGCTCGCGCACGGCGAAGCCGGGATTCTTGCCTTGAACCAGAACGCGCACATCTGGCATATCGGTGATCGTCGCGTCGAACACGTCGCCGCACGTATCGCACACCAGGTGATAATGGTGATCGATTCGTGCGTCGTAGCGGGTGGGTTTGCCTGGGTGCGAGAGTTTGATCAGCCGCCCTTCGAGCGCGAGCGCTTCGAGTGATCGGTAGACGGTTCCCAGTGAAATGTTCGGGACGACCTCGCGTACGGTTTCGAAGACGCGCGCGGCGTCCGGATGCTCGCGAGAGTTCAGGACGGCCTCGAGTACAGCCTGTCGTTGGCGGGTAAATCGGATGATGGCCATGGTTGGAGTCTCGTGAATCCGAGTTTTTGGAGTGTAGCACGGGAGTTGGGGCGCAGCCAAGATCAATACACATTCGGGATACTGTCCTGGACGGTATTGGCGCTCGAGAGACCGCTCGGGGTCGTTGCTCGAGGGTCAGCAAACTCCCATGGGAACCACTATGCTCGAGCAGACGTATTCGAGCGTGGAACCTCAGCGTTCCGGGAGGAAAAAATCATGGGATTGGGAGTGCTGCTGGTTCTCGCTGGCATTGCGGCGTTCGTCTATGCGCGGTTTCAACCGAGAGGAAAACAGTTGGGGCAGTTGGGGATCGCGGTGGCCGTTCTGGGCATCTTTGCCACGGTTGTCGCGGGCACGCTGGTGCAGGTTCCGGTCGGCAGCGTCGGGGTGATTATCAATCGTTTTACGGGGCTCAAACCGGGTTCGATTGGGCCAGGCACGCATTTCGTGCTGCCGGGGGTCGAAACAGTCGCGGTGTACACGTCGCGTTTGCAGGAGCGCACGCTCTCGAAGCGCGGCGAGGGCGGCCCGAACATCGACGAGAGCATCGGTGGACTTTCAAAGGAGGGCCTACAGATCGGTGCGGACGTGACCGTGCAATTTCAGGTGCGCCCGGATCAGGTCAATGCCCTGCATGCCGAGATCGGGCCGGATTACATCGATACCGTCATCATCCCGCAGGTGCGCGCCGAGGTGCGCGACATCATCGGGCAGTTCAACGCGGCAGAATTGATTTCAACCAAGCGCGGCGAGCTGAAGATCGCGATCAAGACGGCGCTCGAGAAGGGGTTCACGGCGCGCCACATCGAACTGGTGGACGTGCTGGTGCGCGAGTTGCGCATCCCGGATTCCGTGGCCAAAGCCATCGAGGAAAAGCAGCAGGCCGAACAGAACGTGCAGACCGCCAGGAAGCGGCTCGAGCAGGCGAATATCGACGCGCAGAACACGGTCGTCAAAGCGCAAGCGGAGGCCAGGGCGTTATCGTTTCGCGGTCAGGCGTTGCGTCAGAACCCGGAGATCATTCAGTTGACGGTCGCCGAGAAGCTCGCGCCGAGCATTCAGACGATCATGCTGCCATCGCAGGGCAATTTCTTGTTGGACATCGGTTCGTTGACCAAACGCACCGCACAGCCAGTGCCGACGCCGTAGATTGGGTCTGACCTAAGGAACACCGTCCAGCACGCGGTTTTTGAATCCTTGAAATTCGCGTGCTGGACGGTGTTCTTCTTTCAAGCACGATCAGTGATGGACTCCACCATCGCCGTGAACGTGCCCGTGCTCGAGTTCGGCGGGTTCGGCTGAGCGCACCGCGTGAATCGTGACGCCGTACTCGAGGCGTTGGCCCGCGCGTTCCGGGTTGGCGTCTACAGTCACCCGATCCCCTTCCAGGGCGATCACGCGCACCGCCAGCGGCTTTCCATCGGTGTCCTGACTGTAAAACTGCGATCCGATCGCGAGCGGCGCACCATCCGGGAAATTCTGGCGGGGAACGGTGATGCGTTTCGATTCGTCGTATTCGCCGTAAGCATCCTCGGGGGTTACGATTTCAATGAACGTCTCGCCCGCCTCGCGCCCGTGCAGGATGGTCTCGAGCTTCGGTGGAAGGCCGTGCGCGTGGCCGATCAGGATGGTCTGCGATTCGCCTTCCGGCGTGCGATCCACGACCCGATCACCGATTTTGAGCCTGTACTCGAACTTCACGACCGCGCCGGCTGAAACCTTCATGGAAATACGCTATCACCGTCACCATTCGATCTCGAGGGCATCATCGAGCGAGGTTCGACTCGCGACCCGCGAATGGATTCGGTAGATTGGCGCATGGCGCTCGAGCGGGAACTGAAATTGAGCTTGTCCGGTCGCGCGCCGGATTTCGGCGCGCTGACGGAACTCGGTGGGTACGCACTGAGCGCCTCGGAGCTCGAGGCGCAAGTCAACACGTACTTCGACACGCCCGAATTTGCGCTGTCGAGATCGCAGTCGGCGCTGCGGATTCGGGAACTCGGGGATCGCAGCATCGTCACCCTCAAAGGGGCAGGAACCATCACCAACGGGTTGCACGTCCGTCAGGAACTCGAAACGGTGATCCCGGTCGGAAGCGGGCTCGAGGCCGTCACCGACCCGGACATCCTTTCGGGCATCGCGCGCGTGGGACTGGAACGGTTGAAACCGATCGTCAGGCTCGAGACGAAACGGCACCGATTCGCGCTTCGGGGTGTGGGCGAATTGACGCTCGATCGGGTTCAGGTGCTGAACAATGACCGCGTCGTGCTGGAATTCGAGGAGATCGAACTGGAACTCGACGATGGCGTCTCTGAGGGCGTGCTCGAGAACATCGAGCGAGCCATCGGCGCCATCGCACCGGTGCGGCGATCAAAAACCAGTAAGTTACAGCGCGCGCTCGAGGCCGTCAGCCATCAGGGGCAGGTTCGCGCGGACACGCCGTGGGCGCTGGCCGCATCGCGCGTGATCGAACGCGAACTCGAACGTCTGAGAGCCCACATCCCGATGGCCATTGCCGGGATTGACCCGGAAGGCGTTCACGGCGCGCGCGTCTCGATCCGGCGTTTGCGGGCGGCGCTCAAGGTTTTTAAAAGCGTCATCCCTGCGCGCGCCGTGCGGTTGAACGACGAATTGCGCTGGCTGGGCGCTCGGCTGGGCGCGGTGCGCGATCTGGACGTGATGCTCGGGGCGCTGCCCGAGCGAGCGAGCGCGGCGAACCTGAAACCTGACGATCTGAAGGCCGTCGTTCGCCTTCTGGAACGCGAGCGCACGAAATCCAGAACCGCGATGATTCGCACGCTCGAGTCCAGACGGTTCACGCGGCTTCAGGAACGCCTGGAACGCCTGGCGGCAACCGCGCTGCCTCGCGCGTCGGTGCGCGGTACGGGACGCGCCCCTACGCAGCTCGAGGGAGCCGCAACAATCCGCCGGGTCTACGCCCGGTTGCACCGCGAGGCCAGGATCGCGCTCGTACCAAACGCCCCGCTCGAGGCCGTTCACGAACTCCGTAAGGCCGCCAAGCGCGTGCGGTACGCGCTGGAATTCCTCGAGCCCGCCATCGGAGGAACCGCCCAGGACGCGATTGCTCACCTGAAGCTGGTGCAAGAAACGTTGGGGCAGATCAACGATTGCCACGTGACCCTCGAGACGCTGCGCGCCCTGGCCGGGCGCGTTCACGACGCCCGCGCCGGGTTCGCGCTCGGCGTGACGGTCGGTCGGCTCGAGGGGGAATTGACCGATGCCCGCCGCGAGTTCGAGCGCACCTGGAAAAAGTACGATCCCAAAGCGGAATCCAAAACCTTGCGCAACGCGCTCCAGAAGGCGTGACCGCCGAGAGAACACCGTCCTGCACGGTGTTTTAACTTATATTCGGACTCGACAGCTTCTTCAGGTTCGAGCCTGACGCCACCCTCGCGCCCTCGAAAACGCACCCGACGGACGCGAGCGAGCGCGTCTCGAGGCGAGGGTGGATCGCGGCCCCGCCCCTCCAGGACGCAGTTCTGGTAGCGGCGAGCTTACACGGTGGCGCTGGGGCAGGCGGGTGAAACCTGAGACTCGAGCGGTCGCGATTGCAGCAATCGTTCTCGATTGAATCTCGAGAACACCGTCCAGCACGCGTTTCAGATATGCGCGCCGGACGGTGTCTCTCAGTTCAGCATCAACGGGCTCGAGGCGGGCTTGACCGTGGGCGGCGGATCATCTTCCGTGTCCTCCAGGACGCGAAACCCGAGGCGTTGGGCTTCGGTCACGAAGTAATTGATGTGCTCCGTCCTGGTCACGTCGCCCAACGATTGGCGATCGAACGCGTCGTTGGCCGCAATGATCAGGACTTCCGCCAGACACGCCGGGACGTTGCCGCGCCCGAAGCCCAGGCGGTAGTTGGCCCAGCCGTTCGGGTCGAACATCACGCCGGGTGGACGCACCACGCCGCCGGGGATGACGCGCACGTCGGGAACCTCGAAGACGCTGGCGTCCACGTCTACGGGGCGGCCTTCGTCGTAGATCCACGCGCCGGGTTTGACATCACGCGCAAAAATCACGGCGTTCGGGTCGCTGGTGGCGGTGAAGATCAGGTCGGCGCTCACGCAGTCGTGTGGGTCGATGCTGGTCACGAATTGCGTGTCCGGGAAGGCCCGAGCGATGGTCTGCTTCGAGCGCTCGAGGCGCGTCAGATCGCGCCCGATCAGGATCACGCGCCCGACCTCGCCCGCTATCATGCGCGCCATCCCGAAGGCCACTACGCCGTTCGCGCCGACGACCGCCGCCGTGACCGACTTCAGGTCGCGCCCCTGCGCCCTGAAATGCTCGAGAATCTGCGGCACGGCGGCCCGGATTGAACCCGCCGTGTACGCGCCACCGTTGGTGACGCAGATTTCTGGAACGGCGTCCTGGATTTCCTGGCCTTTCTTGCCGACCGTACCCCAGAACGCCCCCAGCCCGTAGACGCTCGCGCCGAGTTCGTGCGCCAACCGTGCCCCCTGAATGGCGCGACGAACGGCGAAGGCGGGATCGTCCTTGAACACTTCCGGCAGCAATGGGGCGGACAGCAGGTGGCAGCGGATTTCCTTGCCGTCTGCGGTGTAAATGCCGCGCAATTCGCCGATCTTGAACGGGCGCACGAAACGACCGATGAATTTGAGCTGGTCGTAACTGATCCAACCGCGTTCATAGATCGGTTTCAGCCACAAAAAGCGGTTGGTCTTCCAGAAATCGTCGATGTTCAACGCGTGAATGATGAAGGCTGCGACGATCTGATCGTCGCGCTCGCCGCTGACGGCGCGGACTTCGCCGATTTGCGGTTCGGTGCGGTCCATCATCCGGCCAATGTTTTCCTTGAAGCGCCACGCGACCGCCGCCACCAGGAACAGCACCGCGAAGCGCCCCCAGGCGTCCACGGGCGCGAGGATCACGACGATGGCCAGCACGCCGACCGCCCCGAGCGTGGCCGCCGCGATGTACCTCGAGTACGCCAGCACCCCCGCCCAGGCCAGGATCGGCAGCACGGAGAGCCAGAACGGGAAACCCGCGTAGATCGTCAGGCCAGCCAGTGCGCCCAGCAGCACGACGTTGCCGCGCCCACGAATCGGGTAGGCGCGCGGGAACAGAAACGCGGGCGGGTACAGATGACCGATGTAACCCGTCAATCCGGCCAGCAGCGCGGGTTCGTTGCCCTCGAACGGTGCGGCGACCGCCACGGCCAGCACGCCCTTAAGTAAATCGAGCGCGAAGGATGCGATGGCCACTTCCGACCCCATGACGCGCACGGCGTTCTCGAGACCGAGGTTCGAGACGCTCGCGCGGCGGGGTTCCAGGCCGCGAAAGCGTGCGTACCAGAACCCGAGCGGTAAGGCGCCGATCAGGTAGGACAGAATCAGGATGGGAATCAGCGCGAGGCTCACGCGCGCAGCATAGCGCCGAAGGAAGTTTCTCGAGTGTTCGTACTGAACAGATTTGGGCTCGCCCATGCCGGTTCTCGAGCCGTCGGGGTGAACCTGGAATCTCGAACTTGAAGAGCTTCTGTTGCACCAGCACCATAGATCACTTCCGAGCGATGTGGCTCTCCCCTTCCGGTTGGCTCGAAAAGCATTCGGCTCGAAAGGGCGCGTCTGAGCTCGAGCTACACCGTCCCAGACGCGGTTTTTCGAGCATCAAGTTTCATCGTCTAGGACGGTGTCGATTGAAATAGAGATCGTGTCAGTCGACGATGAAATGGCGATCAAAGCCAGCGTTCTGAAGGTTGAAGCTCGAGAAAACAGCGTCCCGAGCGCAGCAAATGAATCATTTCACGATTATTCCCAGCTTGTGAATCATCTCCCAGATTTTGAATCGGGTTGAACGGCTGGCGTATGTCAACTGGCGCACTGAAATGAACCCGCACAATGCTAGACTGCGCGCATCCGAAACGAACATTCACCCGTCCAGGACGCACGCGGCAACGACCGCGCGCTCCGGCTGACGCGTGCCGCGTTCGAGCAACCATCCTGAACCCCGGAGGAACGGCGTATCGAAAAAATCCACGGAAACCTGAGCGGCCTCAAGCAGAACACCCTCAAACGACTCTCCAACCTGTACCGACGCAAGATCGCACCCCAAAGCGTCCTAACGCCAGAACTGGCGCGCGCGATCACGGAACTGTCTTCCGAAATCAACCGCGAAGTCACGCTTCTGCTGGATCGTCGCGGTCGGGTCGTGACCGTCAGCGTCGGTGATGCCAGCAAAACCGAATTTCCGAACCTGGAACGCGGGCGCGAAGCCGAATCGCGACTGCGCGGCCTGAGCCTGGTACACGCGCACCCCAAACCGGGGCCGCTCTCGAAGGGCGACCTGACCACGCTCTTCTTGAACCGCCTGGACGCGATCGTGGCCGTCGAAGTCGGGCGCGACGGGCTGCCGGGCGCGGCGCACCTGGCGCACTTGACGCCACCCAACGCAGGTCTGGAAGAAGAAGACTGGCGCGTCTACCCGGCGCAAACCGTTCAGCAACTCGAGGGCTGGGATCTGGGAGCCAACACCAGCGCGCTCGAATCGGAATTCTCGAGGCTCTCCAAGAACCGCGAAACCAGAAAGTCCAGCAGCGAACGCGCCATCCTGGTCAGCATCGACCGGGGCAAGGGCATCGGCGCCGAGGAATCCATCGCGGAACTGGCGGAACTCGCGCGCACGGCGGGCGCGGAAGTGGTGCACAAAGAACTCTTGTTCAAACGCTTCGTCAAACCCGGCACGGTCATCGGCGGCGGCAAGCTCGAGGAACTGACCAGCCGCGCGTATCACCTCGACGCCCAGACGCTGGTGTTCGGGCAGGAACTGGGGGCGGCGCAGGCCCGCGAGATCGAGGCGGCCACCGGCCTCAAGGTCATCGACCGCACCCAGCTCATTCTGGACATCTTCGCGCTGCACGCGCAGGGCGTGGAGTCCAGGTTGCAGGTGGAACTGGCGCAGCTGCGCTACATGAAACCCAGACTGCTGGGGGCCGGAGCGCGGCTGTCGCGCA
>CAXTKV010000233.1:0-7554 GCA_964244895.1 uncultured Deinococcales bacterium | reverse complement strand
CGGCGTGATCGGCATCAAACCGCCGCATTTGATGAGCGCCGACGAGAAAGGCAAGAACACCGGCCTGGACGATTTGTGGATCGATCTGGGGCTCGAGCCCGCCGAAGTCAAAGCCCGCGTGCGGGTCGGTGACGTGGCCGTGATCGAACAACCGCCCATGCCGCTCGGCACGCGCCTCGTCTCGAAGGCGCTCGACAACCGCGTCGGCGCGTTCATCGTGCTGGAAACCCTCAGGCGACTCAAGGAACAGGGCTGCGCGCACGCCGTGACCGCCCTGGCCGCCGCCCAGGAAGAAATCGGGTCTTACGGGGCGCGCATCGCGAGCTTCTCGCTCGAGCCGCACGCTGCGTTGGTGGTGGACGTGACCCACGAAACCAAACAACCCGGCGTCAGCGTCAAACGGTTGAACGAAGTCCCGTTCGGTTCCGGCGCGAACCTGACGATTTCCGCACTGACCAACCCGAGCATCAACCGTGCCCTGCAGGAGATCGCGGCAGCCCAGGAGATCAAACTGACCCTCTCCGCCGACCCGACCGTCACCGGAACCGACGCCGATCAGGTTTCGGTCGCCCGCGCGGGCGTGCCCAGCGCCGTGCTGAGCGTACCGTTGCGCTACATGCACTCGCCCGTCGAGATGGTCGATCTGCGCGACGTGGAAGCCGTGATCGCGCTGATGGTGGCCTACGTGATGCAACTGCCCGCCAAGCCGACGTTCCCGCGTTGAAGCGCGCCGCGTGAGGGCTGGCCTGCGACCTGCCCTCCTCGAGATGTACTCGATCACAGCCTCGAGAGAACCGTCCAGCACGCAAATCAGAGAATGCGTGCTGGACGGTGTTTGTAGCATCTGCGATCTCGAGAACCCGCGCGAACGCACCAGAAAGCGCGCTCGACATTCGGCCCGAGCGCGCTCCTGACGGTCGCGGTTACTGCTTGGCGGCCTCGGCCAGACCCTGCTCGCTCAAATCCTGGAAATCCTCGTCGGAAAGCTGAATCCCGGCGGCGGCGACGTTCTCTTCGAGGTGCTCGACCTTGCTGGTTCCGGGAATCGGCAGCATCACCGGGCTGCGTCGCAGCACCCAGGCGAGCGCCAACTGCGATGGGCTGGCCTGGTACTTCTTGCCGAGCGCGTCCAGGATGCTGCCGGGTTTGGCCAGGCCGCCCGCCGCCAGCGGGAACCACGGAATGAACCCGATGCCCTGGGCTTCGCAGTAATCCAGCACGTCCTCGGAGTGGCGCGTCACCAGGTTGTACAGGTTCTGCACAGTGGCGACTTCGAAGACCTTCTGGGCGGCCTGGATTTCGGCCACGCTGACTTCAGACAGGCCCAGGTGACGGATCAGGCCCTCGGACTGCATCTGTTTCATCGCGCCGAACTGGTCTTCCTGCGGAACCTGAGGGTCAATCCGGTGCAACTGCCACAGGGGAATCTGCTCGAGCTTCAACCGGCGCAAGCTCATCATCACGCACTGGCGCAGGTATTCGGGTCGGCCCACGGGCAGCCAGATGTCCGGGCCGTGGCGGGTCAGGGCGCCCTTGGTGGCGATGACCGTCTTGCCGTACGGCGCGAGGGCTTCCGCGATCAGGTCTTCGGAGACGAACGGGCCGTAACTGTCGGCGGTGTCGATGAGATCCACGCCGAGTTCCGGCAGCCGTTTCAGGACGCGGATGCTTTCTTCGCGATCCTCGGGTTCGCCCCAGATGCCCTTGCCGGTGATGCGCATGGCTCCGAAACCCAGGCGGTTGACCTGAAGGTCTTTGCCGATCTTGAATTGTCCACTCTGGTCTGCGTTAAGCTGCGCTGCGTTGATCTGGCTGGTCTGTGTCACGGTCGCTCCTGTCCGGCGGGGCTGGTGTCGACCCCGCGCGTTCGCAAGTGTTGTACTCCCGATTTCTCGCGGGGACTGTGGCGCAGTGACGCGCTCAATGCACATTACGTGCTAGCGGCAGTCTGTCGGCGACCTCGAGCGAACGGCGCTTATGGCGCCTCGTCTCGATCGAACAATTTCAGGTACTGCCCGTAACCCGCTTGCTCGAGTTCCTCGAGCGGGATGAAGCGCATGGCTGCCGAATTCATGCAGTAGCGCAGACCGGTCGGCGCGGGGCCGTCGTCGAAGACGTGCCCCAGGTGCGAGTCGGCGTTCATGGAGCGCACTTCTGTTCGTTCCATGCCGTGCGCTCGGTCGGTGCGCGTCTCGATGTTGTCGGGCTCGAGGGCTTTGGTGAAGCTCGGCCAGCCGCAATCCGAATCGAACTGGTCGAGCGAGGAAAAAAGCGCTTCTCCCGAGACGATATCGACGTAGATGCCGGGTTCCTGGTTGTCCCAGTAGGCGTTATCGAATGGGGCTTCGGTGCCCTCGAGCTGCGTGACGCGGTACTGCTCGGGCGTGAGCCTGGCGCGCAGGGTCGCGTCGGATGGTTTGGTGAAGTTCGCCACGTGCGCCTCCGGTTTGGGCGGGGTTGACTCGAGCGTTCGCATTCTCGTCGGGTTCGAGTTTCTGGTCTATGGCGCGGGTCGCTTTGCGGGCCGGGTCGTTTGAACCGATGCTCGGGCCAACGCGAGAGAACCGTCCCAGATGCGAATGTTCGAGATCAAAAAACACCGTGCTGGACGGTCTTCTTTACGGGTTTAGATCGTAGACTTCGGGCTTAAACCCGACCAACTTGATGAACTCCATGTACTCGTCGCTCGTCAACGGTCTGCCCTTTCCGCTGGCCGCCACGAAAAAGCCCTCCATCACGTTCGTAGCGAAGTTGCGCCCGTTGATCTTCGGCGTCGTCGAGATCAATCGTTTCAGCCCAGCCGCCTTGAGCGCCTCCACGTCGGCGGGCGTGATCGTGTTCGTCAGGATCGTCTTGCCGTCCAATCGTTCCGGGCGGTAGCGGTTGATGTACAAGAAATCCCCGGCGATCACGTCGGCCCACTCGTAATGCCTGGTTCTGCCGTCGCGCACGATCTTGTCCTGCTGTTCTCCGGTCGGGTAGAACCACTTGAACGGCAACAGCGTCAGCACGGGCAAGAGGATGTTGGCCAGCGTGCGCAAGCCCTGAATGGATCTGATTTCCACGGGCAAGCCCAGCCCGAAAATGATGTCCCCGAAGAGCATGTCCGCGCCCGCGTCCGACAGGGCCTCCGCCATGCCGAAGCGGTCCACGGCGGACACCATCAGGACTTTCTTGCCCTTCCACTGCATCAGGGGCTCGAGCTGCACGATGGCCTCGCGTTCCAGCGTGTGCTTGAGGCCGGAACCGTCCAGCACGGGCGTGATCCTGGCGTTTTCGGTGACGAGCTTCTTGATGTCGCGGAAGCTGTAACTTTTATCGCCCGCCACGATGTACAAATCCGTGCCACCTAAGCCGAACGCGTCGATCTTGCCGTCCAGTTCGCGGAAAAGTTGCGCCATTTTTTCCATACTGCCGTCCGTGCCGATGCGCTCGAGCGTGAAGGTCTGATCGAGCACGTCGTACTGCGCGCTGGCGTTGCGCTTACTCGACCCGAGGCTGACGGAGACGATGCGTTTGGGCTGTGACATGGTGCGATCCTACATCCTGGCGTGCGCAGCCGTGAATCTCGCGTCTGTGACGGACTCCTCTCGATCTGGACGCGCCAGGAACACCGTCCGGGACGCATCTCGAGCATCGCGCCCCGGACGGTCTTTTCACACCCCCGAACTTTGCGCAAGAACACCGTTCAGTACGGTATTTTCAAGCTCGAGTCGGCGCGAATACCGCCATCTCGGCTGGACTCGGGTGTATTATTGCCGCGGAGGGATCGATCATGACCTTCATCAGCAAAGAAATGGAAAGCATTCTCAAGAATCCAAAGGCGGCCAGGGCCGTCAATCAGGCCATCGATCGCGGCGAGGTCGCGCACGTCGAGGCCGCCGATGGCAAGAAGTATTACGTCTTCACCAACCAATCCGCGCACCGCGTCAAGGCCAAGAAGAAGTAAGCCCGTGCAGTGAATATCGCTTTCTCCGCGCTCGTGCTCGCCCTGCTGTTACTGCCGGGCGGGCTTTTTCGTTACGGTTACCTGCGCGGCCCGGTGCAGCAACGCACGCCGGGCGTGACGCTGAATCTGACCGATAACCTGGGCTGGGTGCTGGTCGGCGCAGTCGGGATGCACGCGCTGGCGCTGTGGGTGCTGTCCAGTTTTGGGATTCACCCCGACTACCACCTGATTCTGCCCGCCGTGACCGGACAGTTCGGCAAGGACGGCGAGTGGCTTCAGGACACGATCCGCGCCCTGCCCAACGTCCAGGGGGCTTACGCCGGGTATTTCGCGGCGACATCCTTCGGGTCGTACCTGCTGGGCATCCTGCTGCACGCGCTCGTGCGCTCGAGCGGGCTGGATTCCAGGCTGGGATTCTTGCGCTTCGCGGACGACTGGTTTTACATCCTCGACGAACGCGCCAACCGCTTCGACTCCGGACCGCGCTGGACGCTGTTCGGGCGCTGGGGCATCGGGCGAGCCTTCGTGCTGCCGGACGTGTACGTGACGGTCGTGGTCGAGCAGAAAAACACCGCCTACCTGTACCGGGGCATCGTGCAGGGTTACGCGCTGGACGAGCGGGGCAACCTGGATCGGCTGGAATTGCGCAACGCCAAACGCCGCAAGCTCGAGGACGACCGCAAACCCGGAGAAGACCACAACCCCTTCGGCGACGAGCGCTACTACTTGATGGTCGGCGATCTGTTGATCGTGCGCGCCAGCGAGTTCAGGACGCTCAACGTCGAATACGTCTTCGCCGCGCCCGACGACGAGGTCGAGGTCGAGGGCGAAACAATTGACGGCGATCCCGAAGAAGCGCCCAAGAATCCGGTCTCGGTTCCTCGAGATGCCGCACCGTGAACCCCAAAGATTGACCGTCGGACTCGGGAACACCGTCCAGGACGGCACTCTCGAGACGCGTGCTGGACGGTGTCGCTGAACATGGTGTCTCGAGGGCAGGGCAACCACAAGGGTTGCCCCTACAGAACAGGCTTCTGTAGGGGCAACCCTTGTGGTTGCCCTCGCGTCAACGCGTTCTGGGGACTGACTTTCGCAAGAGGTTTAATGTTCCAGACTGACGCGCGGCATGATCTTGCGCAAGGGCGCGGGCAGCCACCAGTTCCAGCGCCCAGCCATGACCATCACGGCGGGTACGAGCACCAACCGCACGATGGTCGCATCCAAGAGCACCGCGACCGCCAGACCCAGACCGATGGTCTTATTGGCGACCACCGAACCCGGAATGAAGGCCGCGAAAACGATCAGCATGATCAACGCGGCGCTGGTGATCACGCCCGCCGTGCGCTCGATCGCCACGCGCGTCGCGGCTCGAGCATCCAGGCCCGCCAGGTGCGCTTCCTGGATGCGGCTGAGCAAAAACACCTCGTAATCCATGCTCAACCCAAACGTCACGGCGAACATCACCAACGGCAGACTCGAGTCAATCGCGCCCACGTCCGTCGGTGCGCCGAACAAGTTGGCCAGCACGCCGTGCTGAAACACCAGCGTGATCACGCCGTAACTCGCGGCGACCGTCAGGGTGTTCATGACGATGGATTTGAGGGGAATCAGAATGCTCCGAAAGGCGATGCCCAGCAGCACGAAGGTCGCGGCGAACACCAGCCCGACCGCCAGCGGCGTGACGTTCACGATCGCGTCCGTGAATTCTTTCGATCCGACGGGCGCACCACCGACCAGCACGGCCTGGTCGCCGAAGCCGACCGTATGCGCCACGCTGCGAAGGCGATCCATCCACCAGCCGATGTCGGGTGAGCGCACGGGTTCTTTGGGAATCACGGTCAGCCTGATGTAGCGCCGATCGTCGCTCAGAAATTGCGCGCTGAAGGCCGATACGTCGGCCAGGCTGGGGCTCCGGTTCGTACTCGAGACGGCGCTCGCGTTGGAGGTCTCCGTATTCGCCAGCCGCGCCGCGATGAACGGCGAGACGACCAACCGAACGTCGTTCCAGCCGCGGATGGCCGCATCCAGCGCGCGGAATGTATCGCGGGCGCTGGCGTCGTAGGCGCGGGGCGCGCCCAGATCGACCACGACTTCAAAGCTGTCCAGCGCGCCGCCCAGTTCCAGGCCCTTGATCAGTTCCAGCCCGCGCCTGGATTCCACGCCCGGCGCGAGCCCGAACGGCCCGGTGTACCCGAGCTTCATGGTCAGCGCCGGCAGCGCGATCAGCACGATGGCACCGCCCGCGATCAGGCTCGAGCGCCACGGGTGGCGCATGACGGCGTCCGCCCAGCGACCCCAGAAAACGTTCGATCTGGAATCGAGCGCCTGCCGAAAGGCCAGCCTGGGCCAGTTGACGCGGTCGCCCAGCAAGGCCAGCGCCGCCGGAACCGCCGTGACGCTGACCAGCACGGTGATCAGGATCACCAGCACGCCCGCCAAGCCCATCGCGCGCACGAATTCCAGGTTGGGCACCAGCAATCCAGCCATCGCCACCGCGACCGTCAGACCGCTGAAGATCACGGCCCGACCCGCCGTGCGCGCCGTGTTCGCGGCGGCCTGACGCGGATCGCGACCCGCCAGCAGTTCCTCGCGGAAACGGTTGACCATCAACAGCGCGTAATCGATGCCCGCCCCGAGCGCCAAAAGCGTCACCACCGACAGCGCGAAGCTCGAGACGTTGACCACGTGCGACGCGACCCACAACGCCGCCAGCGTGACCGTGATCGAGACCAGGCCGACCGCGATGGGCACACCCGCCGCCACCAGCGCGCCGAAAGCGAACACCAGCACGATCGCCACCAGCGGCAAGGCCGCCGTCTCGCCGCGTTTGGCATCCGCCACGCCCAGTTCCGCGAAATCTCGGGTCACGGCGGTCGAGCCGGTCGTAAAAAATTGCAATTCCTTGTCCAGCAACCCAAAATCCAGGTGTTCGGCCTCGAGCTTGCGGGTTTCTCGCCGCACCGCGTCGATGGTCGCCAGCGCCGCCACGGGCGTCTGAATCAGCGTGGCCGTGACGGTCTGACCGTCCACCTGCCCAAAAAGTTTGATCGGGTAATTCGCGTCAAAGCGCTGCACGCCCAGCACGCCCTTGATGCTTTTCAGGCGCGCGATCAAACCGTCGTAAGCGCGCCTGAACGCCGGATCATCGGCGGGCCGCGCGGATTGGCTGACCAGCACGGTCGTGTCCTGACCCTGCTGCTTGAAACGCTCCGATAAAAGGTCAATCACCTGCGCAAACTCGCTGTTCGGCAAACTGGAATTGTTCGCCCCGAAGCGCGATGGCGCGAGGTTGGCGAGCGGCACGGACACGGCGATCACCACCAGCCACGAGCCCAGGATCAGCCACGGTCGGCGCGCGATGAGTTGAGACAGCGATTTGATCATGGTTCTCGAGCCTTCAAGGTCAGACGAGTTTAACGCGTTTGAATCGGCATCGAAGGTGCGAATCATCCGATCTGGACGGCGTTCGCGCCCCAGTCTCGGCGCTAGGATTTCGGGAACACCGTCCCAGACAGTGTTTTTTGAAAGCATGAAAATAGCGTGTGGGACGCATCGGTATACTTTTCATGCTCGAGGTGGATCATGCGCACCTCGAACGCGAGGCC
>CAXTKV010000232.1:0-7592 GCA_964244895.1 uncultured Deinococcales bacterium | reverse complement strand
GGCCAGAAGCAGCGTGCTGCTGAGGCTGGACACGCAATCGCAAGCGGCGTTCTCCAGGCTGCCGGACCCGCCCGGCGGTGACACAGTGCAACTCAACCCGAAGGTCGCGTACACGCAGGAAGCGCGGTACACGAGATCCATCAAGATTCCCAGCGATGTCCTGAAACGCTTCGATCAGGACGGGCCGGAGGTGCTGCAACAGCTCATCTCGCCGTACCTGGCGGAACCCCAGTCCAGGAACGTCAGGGCGTACCTGGACAGCATCGTCAGGAACGGGCGCAGCATCTACCTGGTGCGCGAATCGAGCATTCTCGAGGAACGCCAGATTCCCCTGGACGCCGCCGACGTTCAGGTCGCGTTCACCACCGGGGAAACCGCCACCGGGCGCACATACTACCGCGCGAATTTCGAGGGCAAGTACGCCTTCACCAACACGCAGCCCGAAGCCCGAGACGTGCGATTGCGCTTTTCCTTGCCGCAGAACGCTGGAACCCTGGAAGCGTTCGAGTTCCGCGCGGGCAACGACGTGTCAAAAGTGCCCAACCAGGGGCAGGAATTCGTCTGGGAGCGCAACCTGAAACCCGGCGAGCGCGCCGAGGTCAGCGTCAAATACCGCAACCAGGGCTCGGGATTGTGGGTTTACCGTCTGGGCGCGGGGCGCGAACCCGTCAGGGCCTTCAACCTGAAGCTGACCGCGCCCGGCGACGTGAAATTTCAGCGCGGCGCGCTCTACCCATCCACCCAATCCGGCTCGAGCTACGCCTGGAACCTCAAGGACGTGATCACCGCGCAGAGCGTCTCGCTGGCCTTCCCAGATTCCAGCCTGCGCGAGACCATCACCAAAATCTTCAGCTTCATGCCGCTCGCGTTGCCGTTGTGCCTGCTGTGGTCGCTGGCGTTTTCACAGCGGCGCGGATTTCGGATCCTTCCGTGGCGGGCCTTCGTGGGCGGTCTGGGATTCACGCTGGGGCTGGCGCTGACGGGCGTGCTGATCGGTTACGCGCCCGTCTGGCTGGCGTGCGCGCTCGGGGTGGTCCTCGCATCCGGTCTGGGATTGCTGGCGCTGGGCAAAGATTTCGCGCTGCCCGTGATCCTGAGCGCCCTGACGCCGTTCGCGTTCCTGTCCGTCGGCAACGCGGGTTTGCTGCTGGGCATCGTGGCGGTCGTGATCGTGCTGAGTTTGCTGCCGAACGATCTGCTGGGCAAGTTGCGCCCTCCGCCCGCCGGGCCGATGGGTTCGGGCTGATCTCGAGAAATCGTGGCTCGAGGGCGAACGAACCACTGAAGGGTTCGCGCTACGTTCTACTGCGCGAAATACACCGTCCAGCACGCAACCAATCAATTGCGCTCGGGAAGGTGCTCTCGAGCTGCCCAGGCTGCCGCACCGACCAGCCCGGCGTCCACACCCAACGCGGCGGGCACGATCTCTAAGGCATTCCACGGTTCGCCCAGGCCGTCCAGCACCTGACGAACGCGCGCCAGATAGCCGTGGGACAATCCCAGCCCGCCACCGATGGCGGCGCGCTCGATCCCCAGGACAGCGCGCAAATCCGCCAGTTTGAAGGCGACCAATCGCGCACTTTCCGATAGCTTCGCGTCGGCTTCCGGGTCGCCCTGCGCGGCGCGGGTCACGACCTCTAGAGCCCCAGACCAGCCTCTGGCCATCGCCCAACGGTCAATGGCGCTACCGGACGCGATCAGTTCAATCGGCGCGCCCTCAGGCGCAAGCGTGTACCCCAACTCCGCGTGCAAGCCGTGCGATGTCAGGTGCAATTCCTTGTTCAGCACCAGCCCGCCGCCCACGCCCGTGGAGACCGTCACGAACGCGAAATTCTGGGTGCCTCGCCCGGCGCCCAGCGCGTACTCGCCCCAGGCGGCGGCGTCGGCATCGTTCAGCACGGTCGTCTGCAGCTTCAGCGCGTCCTGAAAAGCCGATCGCAGATCGAAGGCGTGCCAGCCCTGCAAGGTGTCCGAGTTGAGCGCCGTCACGCGACCCCCGGCCACGCTGCCCGTGGCGGCCACACCCAGAACCGCGACTCGATCCTTGAAGGGTTCGAGCAGGCGCACCGCCGCGCGCGTCACGGATTCCGGCCCGCGATCACCAATCGGCGTGGGCGCTTGTGCGCGTTCGATCACGGTCGCACCGTCAATCAGTGCCGCCGCGAGTTTCGTTCCGCCGATATCGAGCGCGAGAATCACCCCGAAAGCATACCGACCTGAATCGTGTGTGCGAGAAAGCGGCTCGGCACACACGGCGCGAGTCCCGAGGAAGCCGTCTGGTACGCAATTTCAGAGCGCCGTCCGGGATGGTGCTCTCGAGCGGATCGGGCTCGCGCAAGCTTCTTCTTGACGAAGGGTTCTCGGAAAGGCAGGTTCGTGACCTGCCCTTCTATGGGCTTCAGACGCTCGCGCTCGCCGCGCCATTGCGGAAGCGCGGCAGCCAGAACGGGTGCGCGCGACCCATCGCGGCATCGGCCAGCACCTCGCCGATCAACGGCACGAACTTGAAACCGTGACCGCTGCACGGCGACGCGATGATGATGTCGTCACAGCCGCCAGCGGCGATGTTGGCGTGCGTATCGATCAGGAAATCCGTACCGGGCGTGTTGGTGTACAGGCAGGTTTTGGCCTGAATCACGCGGCCCGCCGCGCGCGGCAAACGGGCTTCCATGAAGGCGCGCAAGTGTTCGATGACTTCGGGCTGAACCACGAAATCTCGAGCGCTGGCGGTGGTCGGTGCGCCGCCGTGATGAATGCCGATCTTGACGCCGGGTAGCCCAAAGACGGGAAAGCCGTAGGCCAGGCTGCCGTGCTCGATGAAGATCGGGAAGCGTCCGACGCGGAATTCGTCGATCCGTTGCGGTCTAAAAAACACGCTGGCTTCCAGCGTGACCCTCAAGGGCAGTTTCAATTCCGGCATCAGTTCGTTCAACCAGCCGCCCGCCGCGACGATCAGTTTGCGGCAGGTGAAGGTACCGCGCTCCGTCGAAAGCTGAATCGAACCGTCGGTGCGAATCCGGCTGACGGGCGTCCATTCCATCAGGCTCGCGCCGTGGGCCTGGGCGGCGGCGGCCAGCACGTCCACGCTTTCCGTCGGGTTGACGATCCCGGCGTCTTCGGAATAGATGCCCATCCAGTCGTCCGGGACGCGCCATTGCGGGAAGCGCTGCATCAGTTGCGCGGCGTCCAGCAGGTCGTAATCGGCACCGATGGCGTTCAAGGATTGCGCGGTTTGCTCGAGCGATGGGGTTCCTTCAGGCCCCAGATCCAGGCCACCCGTGGGCGTCAAGAGTTGCTCTTCGGCGTCCACCTCGAGTTCGCGCCAGGCGCGCAGGGCTTCCCGAGCCATGCGGGCGTATTCGGGAACGTCGTAGGCGAAACGGAAGATTCTGGAATGCCCGTGGCTGGAACCCTTGTCGTGCCCGATCTGAAAGCGTTCAAACAGCGCGACGCTCGCGCCGCGTTTGGCCAGTTGGTAAGCGGTCGCGGCTCCGGTGCCGCCCGCGCCGATGACGATGTACTCGAACTCCTGCACGTCTGACAGAGTAGCGCGAAAAGGCGCTCGTTATTAGCATTCCCGGCAAAGATTGCGCGGCGACGGTCGGGGTTGAACTTCCGGTGCCCCAGCCCGAGAAGACCGTCCGGTACGCGCGTTTTGAGCTTCAGAGAACACCGTCTGGGACGGTGTTCGCGTGAACCTGAAGGCCGATGCAATTGGGCTGGCGCGCGCACGGTAAACTAACTTTTATGAACATTCAGAAATTGATGAAGCAAATGCAAAAAGCCCAGGTCGCGCAGGCCGAAATGCAAGAAAAACTCGATGCCACCGAAGTCAAGGTTTCGGCGGGCGGCGGCATGGTCAGCGTCACCACCAACGGCGCGGGCATCGTCACGGCGCTCAAGCTCGACAAGGCCGTGGTCGACCCGAGCGATGTCGAAGCCTTAGAGGACCTGATCCTGGTCGCCATTCAGGACGCGCAGCGCAAGGCCAACGAATTGCAGCAGGCCGAAATGCAGAAATTGATGGGCGGCATGAACCTGCCTGGAATGCGCTGAACGCCCCGAGGTGTCGACCAGGGCTCGAGAGATGCGCCTCGAGACGCGAGTCGCGCGCCGAGCCTCAGAGCAAACTCGAGCCACCCTCAAATCACGAGCATTGACCTTCACGTTGACCTTTTACCTTTCCGCTTCGCACACGGGCTCTGAGCGGTATCCCCCCGATTCCCGGCACCACCCCAAAAGGGAGCCAACTTGAAATACCCCAACAGCCTGATCCAGCTCATCCGCGAACTTTCCAGGTTGCCCGGCGTCGGTCCAAAGAGCGCGCAACGCCTGGCGTTTCACCTGTTCGACTCGCCCCTGGAAGACGTGCAATCCCTGTCGGACGCGCTTCTCGAGGCCAAACGCACCCTCAAGCGCTGCCCGGTGTGCTTCAACATCACCGACACGGATTTATGCGCGGTCTGCTCTGATGGATCGCGCGAGCAATCCGTGATCTGCGTGGTCGAGGAACCCGGCGATGTGATCGCGATCGAGCGCAGCGGCGAGTTCAGTGGTCTGTACCACGTGCTGCACGGTTCGCTTTCACCGATGAACGGCATCGGGCCTGAACAATTGACGATTGCGCCGCTGGTGGAGCGCGTCAAGGCCGCAGCCAAACCCCTCGAGATCATCCTGGCGACCAGCACGACCGTCGAAGGCGAGGCGACCTCGATGTACCTGCAGCGCAGCCTGGAGACGCTGGGCGTGAACGTCACGCGCATCGCTTACGGCCTGCCCGTCGGCGGCGCGCTCGAGTACGCCGACGAGGTCACGCTGGGTCGCGCGATCGCGGGGCGTCAGAAAGTCAAGAACTGATTCGCGCATCAAAAAAGAGCACCGTCCTGGACGGTGCTCTTTTTTGATGAACGGATGCGTGCTGGACGGTCTTCATTTCGGGCCTCGCGCGAACGAAGCTTGGGCGGAACTGCTGCGAAGGTTCAGTGTGAATCTCAAGCAGGTTCGGTATCGCCGGTTGAATCTCGAGAACTCGTGACTGCCCGAGGATCAAGGCTGTGAGGTTTCGGTTTGCGGCGCGGCATCCGGGGTCTTCTCGGATTCCCCACCGATGGCGACGGTCAAGCTCCGTTTCGCGTCGTAGTCATCGAATTCGGGTTCGGATTCCAGCCAGCGCCGCGCCAGCACAAGCAGCGCCTCGCGCGCCATCAGCATGAAGGCCAGCAGCGTGAACGCGTCCAGCGTGGGCCGGAAGATCAGGGCCACAAAGAGCGTCCCGACCAGCACGGCGTCCGAGACCGCACCCAGCGTGCGCGCGAAACGCTCGAAGCTGCGTTCGTCCACGGGATCGGTTGAAGCCGTCAGGCGCGGCAGCGCGAAGGCAACGGCCAGCCACAAGAAACCGACGTGGCGCTCGAGCAACAACGCGATCAGGCACAGCCCAATCGCGAAGGTCGTGGCCTGCCAGCCGTTCAGGATGTCCTGCACGTCCTTGGCGTCCACGTTGATTTCCACAAACGCTTTGCTTATGTGGCCGCGCAGACGCCGCAGGAAGCGCCGCGCCAACTGCGTGGGTTCCGTCACCAGCAGCGTGGCCGGAACCACCAGCGTGCGAACCAGCAAGAAGCCGATCAGCGCGGCTTGCGTCAAGAACAGCGCGATTGCGCCGAGGACACCGATCACTTGGAACCTCCGTCCGGCTCGAGTTCGGGTTGGAAAATCTCTTCGATCGGCGAGCCAAAAAGCCGCGCGATTCTGAACGCGAGCGGCAGGCTCGGGTCGTACTTGCCCGTCTCGAGGGCGTTGATGGTCTGGCGGGACACGCCCAAGGTGTCCGCCAGATCCGCCTGCGACCAGCGTTTGACGGCGCGGAGTTCTCTGATGCGGTTTTCCATGTCAGGCGACGGCAGGCTCGAGGCTCGAGGCTCGAGGCTCGGGCCGACCACCGATGCAGAGATTGAGGAATTGCGTCAGGGACGATGTTTCAAGGGTTCGTCGGGTCATGTTGGCGTCCCGAGCGATTCGAGCACGCGGCTGACATCGCCTTGCCAGTCGGTGTGGGTGAAATACGGTTTGAACCCGAGCGCGATGTTGATGCCCAGCATCGCGGCGTTGCTGGTGGCGTTGCCGGTGCGCACGAAACGGGCTTCGGGCAGGTTCTCGAGCACCCATCTGAGGGTCGCGGCTTTGAGCCAGCGTCCCAATCCCAGGTTGCGGAATTCCGGGAACACGCCCGTGCCGCCCTGAGAAAGAATCTGCGGGCGGTTCGGGTGGTAGGTGATTTCCGTGAAGCCCGCGAAACGGTTCGTGGCGCGTTCGCGCGCGTAGGCGGTGATGCGTTTGCCGCCCGCGCCGAAGGTGGTCTGCTCGAGTTGCCGCAACATCTCGGGGCTGAAATGGAAGTCCTCCATCTCCAGGTCGCCGCGCGGCGCGGTGTTCATGACGGCCATCAGTTCCGCGATGGCGGGCAGTTCAGCCTCCGGGTACGGCCCGTCCCAGAAGCCGATCTCGAAGCCCGCCGCGCGTTCCAGGGCGCGCGCGATCCAGTCATCCGCCAGCGCGGGCTGGAGTTCGCGCAAATCCAGTTGGCTGACGCTGCTTTCCAGTCCCGCCGTGAAGCCGTGGCGCGCCAGGAAATCCGCGCCGGACGGCACGCGGCTCGAGGTGCCGGTGATCAAGAGCGTGCGCTGGTTCTCGAGCGCACCCTCGGCGACCAGTCGAAGGAACGCGCGCCCCAGTCCTTTTTGGCGGTGTTCGGGATGGATGTCAATGTCAATTTGCGCCAGGTGCTGGTTGGTGTCCATCTCGATCAGCACCAGGTCTGCCCGTCCGACCAGTTTTTTGCCGTCCTGAACGCCCCAGGCGTGCACCTTGACGAACTCCGGGATGTGCGTCATGCGCGCCTGGATTTCCTCGAGCGGCACGGGCGGGTCGTCCGGCAGGCGTTCGGCGCGCATGGTGTTGCTGAACTCCGTGATGGCCTCGAGTTCCGCGCGGTTGAGGGATTTCAGATCGTATTGGCGAATCGCGTTGTTCATGGCTTCTCCGTTGCGTCTCAGATGGTGTTTCGCTTCAATGCTCGCGGCTTTTCGGTGCGCCCGAGCGACCAATTCCGCGCGATCTCGAGGATGGATTGAAGGGCGTTCACGAGCGCTCGCGTATCTCGTGCGCGGATCGGCCCGAGTTGCCTGTACGCGTCGGCTTCCAATCGGTACTGCTCGAGTTTGATGTCTGTGGCGTTCAGGTTCGTCACGGTGTCCTCCTGGTAGTGTCAAGTTACCTTGACATGACTGTAAAGCACGCTCGACTAAATGTCAAGCGCGCTTGTCAAAATGTCGTGCTGGCTTGACATCATTGATGTAAGCGCTCGAGAACACCGTCCCAAACGCATACGGTGATTCGCGCACCAGACGGTGTCCCCACAACCAGATTTTCGGGACGCCAGAAAACACCGTTCCAGACGATCAATCTCGGGTTCCCACACAGGGCAACCACGAGGGTTGCCCCTACGGAATTGGTCGGGTCAATCCGGTCGCTTGACTGTTGCACAAGAATCGAATCTCGCGACATCGTTTGCGCCCGAGACAACGCGATAC
>CAXTKV010000231.1:0-7605 GCA_964244895.1 uncultured Deinococcales bacterium | reverse complement strand
CCTGCACAAACTGAACACCTTTCACTGGCACCTGACCGAAGATCAGGGCTGGCGACTCGAGATTCAAAAATACCCGCGATTGACAGAGGTGGGCGCGTGGCGATCCGGCACGCGCATCGGGCACGAGATCGGCGGAACGGAATTCGATACCGTCCCGCACGGCGGCTTTTATACGCAGGCCGAAGCCAGGGAACTCGTGGCCTACGCCAGGGATCGCCACGTCACCGTCGTTCCCGAAATCGAAATGCCCGGTCACGCGCAGGCCGCGATTACCGCGTACCCGGAACTGGGCAACACGGGTGCGCAACTCGAAGTCGCGCAGCACTGGGGCGTGATCGAACACGTCTTCAACCCGAGCGAGCGCACGATCCAGTTCCTGCAGGACGTGCTCCTCGAGGTGATGGAGATTTTCCCCAGCGCCTACATTCACGTCGGCGGCGACGAATGCCCGAAACGCGAATGGAAGGAAAGTCCCGCCGCCCAAGCCCGGATGCGCGAGCTCGGCCTGAAGGACGAGGACGAGTTGCAGTCCTACATCATCCGCCGCATGGACGCCTTCCTGACCGCTCACGGGCGCAAACTGATCGGCTGGGACGAGATTCTGGAGGGTGGGCTTTCACCGGGCGCGACCGTCATGTCCTGGCGCGGCGAGGAGGGCGGCATCGAGGCCGCGAAAGAGGGGCACGACGTGGTGATGGTGCCGCAATCGCACGTGTACTTCGATCACTACCAGTTCGCGGACACCAGCCGCGAACCGCTCGCCATCGGGGGTTACACACCGCTCGAGAAGGTCTACGGCTACGAACCCATCCCCGCCGCACTGAGCGATCTCGAGGCGAGCCGCGTGCTGGGATCGCAGGCTCAACTCTGGACGGAGTACGTGCCCACGATTGAGCACGCCGAGTACATGCTCTTCCCGCGCCTGTGCGCGCTTGCAGAGGTCGTCTGGACGCCCAGGGAACAGAAATCCTATTCCGGGTTCCTCGAGCGTTTAGAAGCACACCTGCGCCGCCTGGATGCGCTGGGCGTACACCGCGCAGTGTTGTCGGAAAGGTAAAAGCTCGAGGAACAAGAAACACCGTCCCAGACGCAATTCTCGCGCATCATGAGAAGATCGTCCAGGACGGTGTTTCTGGATTGTTCGATCAGATTCGCGGTTACAGAGTTTTGCCCTGCTTCTGGCGGTCGTACATCTGCGCCTTGGCGCGCTTGCGGGCCAGCCCCGCGTTCTCCTGGGATGCCTGCTTGAGTTCCTCGAGGGCCTGAATCTCGCGTCGCACCTCCACGGTCTGGGGCGCGGCGGCGAGGGTCGCCATCGAGGGAGCCAGCATGGCCGGAATGCTGGCGGCCTCTCCTCTGTCGATGCGCCGCGTCATCTCGTGTTTGGCGCGCGCCACCTCGAGCAGCGCGACCCGCTCGCGCACGAGTTCGTGATCGGACAGGCGTCCGAATTCAGCTTCGCTCACGGCGGGCAGCGCGAGGGCGCGTCGGATGCTGTGGCGGGCTCCGCGCTCCGCATCATCCCAGGCGAGGCGCACACCGAGCCATTCCGAGGGCGTCTGTCCGGTCGCACCACCGGGAAGCGACAATCGCACGATCACCTCGAGCATCTGCCCGCGCGTCAGGTTGGTGAGCTTGCAACGTCCGGTGTCGGTGCGCTCGAAATCGTTGAGGACATCGATCACGCGCGCGTCGCGTTTCGGTTCCAGACCCAGGCTGACCCGCTTGCCGAAGGTCGCGAGCAGCCCGCGCAGTTCCGCCTCGAAGATCGCGGGCAACTGATCCGGGGATTCGATGAAGTGGTAGTTGCCATCGCCGCTGTTGGCCACGGCTTCCAGCAGGTCCTCGTTGAAGTCCTGCCCGACGCCCATCGCGCTGGTGCTGACGCCGCGCATCGCCAGCCCGTGAACGTCGCTGGCGATGCGGTCGGGGTTGGTCTCGCCGACGTTGGCGACCCCGTCGGAGAGCAGGATCACGCGGTTGAGCCGCGAGGGCTCGAGCTGCGCGCTGACCTGGGTTGCACCCTCGACCCAGCCCGCGTGCAGGGCGGTGCTGCCCCGATCGCTGATGCCGTCGATGGCGCGCAGGATGCCGGGCACGTCGGTTGCGGCGCGGCTGGGCACGATGGTCTCGACGCGATCATCGAAGGCGACGATGCTGACGCGGTCAGTCGGCGCGAGTTGCTGCACGGCGTAGCGGGCGGCCAGGCGGGCGAAGTGGATTTTCTCGCCGCTCATCGAGCCGGATCGGTCGAGCACCAGCGCCAGGTTGAGCGCGGGGCGCTTCGGGATCGCGCCGTCGCTGCTGGGGTCGCGCTGCGGGGCGCTGATGCGGATGAGCACATCGAGCGTGGTATCCGCATCGCGGTTGGTGGCGGGTTTGAGCGGGATGAATTCGATTTGGGGTTCGTCGGCGTTCGTCATGTTGAGCCTCCTGTGAATGGGGTCGGGGCGAGAGAACCCGCCCGATCCGCTCGAGCGGATCGGCAGTTCGAGCCAAAGCGAAGGGTTCCGGGCTTACTGGCGAGAGAGATCGATCAGGAGCGCTTCGAGACGTTCGAGCAGGCGCGCGCGCTCGCTGGGGCTTTTGGGGACTCGAGCATCGTCGCGCACGCTCAGTTCAAGGCCGGGCGAGAGTTCGTAGCGCGCCCAGGCGACCGGCCTGGGCATCTGGGTGCTCGAAGCGGAACGCAAGAATTCAGGCAATTCCGCGCTCGGGGTGGGTGGGGCCGAAGTGGGCGCGACTGGAGTGGGCTCAGCGATCTTCGAGGAGGCGCGCTCTTCGGGTGCCGCCATTTTTTTTCTCGAACGGATGCCCTGGATGTACTCGAGCGCTTCGTCCCGCACCAATTCCTGAACCTGGCCGGGTTGGGGTTCGACGGCTTCGCCGTGCAGGATCGCCTCGAGTTCGGCGGTGTTGCGCCGCGTGATGATCGGGATGGTCTTGCTGGTGTAGCCCTCGGCCATCAGGCGTCGCACGACCAGCACCTGAACGATGTGCCTGTGCGTGTAGCGGGCCTCGCGTCCGAGCTTCTGGGGTTCGTCGATCAGGCCCTCGCCCGCGTAGTGGCGCACGGTGCGGACGGTGATGTCCTCGCGGGCGCGGGTGCCGTCGTACCCGTCCGGCAGGTGCTGCGCCAGCAGGGCGTTGCAGGCGATCACGAAGGCGTCGAGCGTGAAATCCCGAGTCCGGGTTTCCTCGAGCCGGGTTCCCTCGAGACTGGCGGGTTTGAAGCGGCGAACCACGCACAGAAGATACCAAAAAAACATGAAAGTGTCAAGTATTTTATGTAGCTTATTGGAGTCACCACCGCTCCCTCGCGAAGCCGTCGCCAGCACAGCTCACAGGATTCTCGAGCCTCGACGCACCGACCGCACTCGGGGCTTTCGACAGCAGATACGCCAGAGACACCGTCCTAGACACGTCTCTCGGGATGCAAAAACATCGTCCTGAACGGTACTCTCGTTCGGCGCGATCTCGTACCATCCATTACCTCGCCCTCACCCCGAGATCAAGTTTGAACTTCAAAGGAAAACACCGTCCAGCACGATGTTCTCGAGATACGCAAAAACACCGTGCTGGACGATGTTCTTAAGTCGAGGCACGCAAAAAGGGCGCGATCAATCGCGCCCAAAGGGTCGGGTGACTCGGGTTACTCGAAGGTCACGAGGTAATCGTACAGATCGGGACCGCCGGGGTGCGTCTCGACCTCGAGCTGCGGCAATTCGGTGTTGATGCGCGCGACCAATCCAGCAAGGCGCTCGGCCTCCACGCTCGGGCCGGTGAAGATACCGACGATCTCCTGAGCGCTGTAGGAACCCTTCATCATCTCCAGCACGGCGTCCTCGGGGCTGCCGCCGTTGTAAACCAGCGCGTCGTCGCGCAGACCGATCACCTGGCCCTCCTCGATGTCGCGCCCGTCGATTTGCGCCGTGCGGCTGGCGCGCGTGACCTCGAAAGTCGTGACGCGGTTCGCGCCCTCCTGCATTTCCGGCGCGAGCTCATCTGCGCTCGAGTTCGCGTTGAAGGCCAGCGCCGCACCCATGCCCTGCCCGAGCGTCTTCGTCGGCACGACCGTCAGGTGCTTGCCGTCCGGCTGGCTGGCGGCCAGTTCGGCGGCCTTCTGTGCGGCCATCAGCACGTTCTTGTTGTTCGGCAGCACGATCACGTCACGGGATTCGACGCTGTTGGCGGCGTCCAGGATGTCCTGCACGGATGGGTTCTGCGTCTGCCCGCCGGACACGATGCGCGCGCCCAGGCTGCGGAAGACCTTGACCAGCCCCCAGCCGGACACGACCGCGACCATGGCGGTCGGCGGCGTCTCGACCCTGGACGCGGCTCCGGCCATGGCCAGGATTTCCGTGTGCTGCTGGCTCATGTCCTCTACTTTTGAGCGCACCATTTTCCCGTGCCGCGCGACCGTCGCCAGCAGCCCGTCCGGGTCATCGGTGTGAATGTGGCCCTTGACGAAGCCTTCCGCCCCCACGACCAGCAAGGAATCGCCGTAGGGCGCGACCATTTCGCGGATTTCAGAAACGGGTTTCTTGACGTTTTCCAGCAGGAATTCAGTGCAGTAGCCGAACTCCTCGTTCTCGAATTGCTGCTGCGCGTAGCTTTCAATCTTGGGCGCTTCCGGCAAATCTCGGTTCTCGAGCTTGGCCAGCACGCCGCTCAGGACGTACAGGAAGCCAGCCCCGCCCGAATCCACGACGTTGGCCTGCTTCAACACGGGCAGGAGGTTCATGGTGTTCTCAAGCGATACCTGGCCCGCCTCGAGCGCCCTGTGCAGCGCGCCCAGCACATCCAGGCCGGGTTCTTTGGTGATGGCGGTGCGCGCGCCCTCGGCGGTTTCGCGGCAGACGGTCAAAATCGTGCCCTCGACGGGCTTCATGACCGCCGAGTACGCGGCCTTCGCGCCCTTCTCGAGCGCCTGCACCAGCACTTCCGGGTTGATCGCGTCCACGTCGCGGATGCCCTCGGTGAAGCCCTTCAGGATCTGCGAGAGGATCACGCCCGAATTGCCGCGCGCCCCCAACAGCGACCCGTAGGCGATGGCTCGCGCGACCTCGGACATTCTGGACTGATCCGCCACGTCCAGCTCGCGGCGTACGGACTGCATCGTCAGGTGCATGTTCGTGCCCGTGTCGCCGTCGGGCACGGGATAGACGTTGAGCGCGTTGACTTCGTCCTTGTAGACGCCCAGCCAGTCCGTGGCGTACAGAAAGCACGCCGCCACCTGCTGCGAAGTCAGTTTTTCCAGCCTCAAATCAGCCACCTCGAGCCCTCCTGCCGCCGACGGAATCCTTGCTGACGCCGACGATGTGCACCTTGACCGCCTCGAGTTCCACGCCCGCGAAGGTTCTGGCAGCGTACAGCACGCGTTCGCGCACGTTCTGTGCGACCGCGTTGACGTTCGTCCCGAAGGCCACCACGATGTGCAAATCCACCGTGCGCCTGCTGATTTCGCCCGCCACGACCACGCCATCGCGCGCCTGTGCGCGACCCAGAATCTTCTGCAAACCCTCGCGGATGTTGCTGGGAGCCATGCCCACCACGCCCGGAACCTCGTGCGCCGCCAAGCCAAGCAGCGACGCCAACGCGCTCTCCGTGACCGTAATCGTGCCTTTCATCGTTTCCCCTTTTCGCGTCGGCGTTGCCGCTCGAACGCGCTCAGTACCGTCTTTTTTGAACTTGCGAGCAAGTATACGACCCCGCTGATCCGAAAAGAAGAACGTTCGCGCCAGTCATCAATCTCACCTCGAGTCCGCGGAAGTCGCAACCCGATCGACACGAGCGAACACCGTCTGGGACGCATTCCCAGAATCGCGTCCCAGACGGTGTCTTTCAGTCCTCCCCTATTTGATCGAGCTTTGCGCCTTTGGTTTTGCGATGATCACTCCGGAGGGGTCGGCTCGAGACCCTCCGTCATCAGCCAAGAGCGGGCTGACGACACCTCCCCTGTTGCACAGGGGAGGACGAAGACCAGCAGCTTGCACGCCCCAGGCGCGAAGGTGCTAATCTTTCACGTCCGGTCGGTGCGTTTGGGTGTCGTACACGCGCGAACGCCCGCCTGAGAACAGTCTGGTTCTGGGAGGTTGTCCATGTCTCGAGTGATGATGATCGGTGCTGGCGGTGTCGGTGCGGTCGTGGCCAAAAAATGCGCGCAGAACGATGGCGTGTTCACGGAGTTGATGATCGCCAGTCGAACGAAAGCCAAATGCGACAAGATCGCGGCTGAAATCGAGCAGTTCTTTCCAGCCTCAAAAACCGTCGTCACGACCGCCCAGGTGGACGCGGACAACGTGCCGGAACTGGTCGAATTGATCCGCGCGTTCAAGCCCGAAATGGTCATCAACGTGGCCTTGCCGTACCAGGACTTGACGATCATGGACGCGTGCCTGGAGACGGGCGTGCATTACCTGGACACCGCCAATTACGAACCCAAAGACGTGGCCAAGTTCGAGTATTCGTGGCAGTGGGCGTACCGCGAACGCTTCGAGAAGGCCGGATTGATGGCTTTGCTAGGCTGCGGTTTCGATCCGGGCGCGACGCAGGCGTTCACCGCGCACCTGGCCAAGCACCACTTCGACGAGATTCACTACCTGGACATCGTCGATTGCAACAACGGCAACCACGGCAAGGCCTTCGCCACCAACTTCAACCCCGAGATCAACATCCGCGAGATCACCGCCAACGGGCGCTACTGGGAAAATGGCGCGTGGGTGGAAACCAAACCGCTGGAAATTGCTCAAGATATTTACTACCCGAAAGTCACGACCCGCAAAAGTTTCGTGCTCTACCACGAGGAACTCGAGAGTCTGGTCGTGAACTTCCCGAGCATCAAGCGCGCGCGCTTCTGGATGACCTTCGGTGAGCAGTACATCAAATACCTGAGCGTGCTCGAGACCATCGGCATGACCAGCATCGAACCGATCACCGTCAAGGGCGTGCAGATCGCGCCGATCGAATTCCTGAAAGCCATCCTGCCCGCGCCGGAATCATTGGCTGCAAATTACACGGGCAAAACCTGCATCGGTGTGCAGGCCAAAGGCATCAAGGACGGCAAGGAAAAGGTTCACTTCGTCTACAACGTGGCCGATCACGCTGAGTGCTACAGGGAAGTTCAGGCGCAGGGGATTTCGTACACCACCGGCGTTCCCGCGATGATCGGCGCGGCCTTGATGCTGACGGGCGCGTGGATGAAAAAGGGCGTCTGGAACGTCGAGCAGCTCGATCCAGATCCGTTCATCGGCATGATGAATACATGGGGTCTGCCCGTGGACGAGCTGGCGGGCATCGAACTCGTGCTGGACTGAGCTCAATCTTGGGCACCAATCTTTAGGGACACCGTGCAGCACGCATATTCAATCTCGCGTACTGCACAGTGTCGCTGGGATATCATAAGGGCATGGAACCGCAAGAGGACGCGATCGTGGAGATTTCGAAGAACCTGGAACGCTTCTTCGGGTGTTCGGGAAAGATGCTGAAACCATCCCGCGCGACCATCGAAGCGCTGATCGACGAACTCCCCGAGCGCGCGCTGATCACGACCGATCTCTTGCGAAAAGAACTGGCCGCCCGGTTTAAGGTTCAAGTCACCTGCCC
>CAXTKV010000230.1:0-7615 GCA_964244895.1 uncultured Deinococcales bacterium | reverse complement strand
TTGCACCACGAACAATCCCGCGTTCAGGATCAGGCTGCCGAAGATCAGCAGCAGGCCGACCAGCACCAGATTGCCATTTTCCTTGCCGATGCCGAGCCAGAAGAGCGTGTACAGACCGCCGAACAGCCCAGCGAGACCGATGAAGAGCGGGCCGTATCCGGGGACGCGGCTGGCGTTTCGTTCCACGGTGCGGTTCATCAGAGGGGCTTGCGTTGGGAGCATGGTCATACGGTTACCTCCGAGTATCAATATGATATCACTCTGGTATTGGTTCCGTCAGCCGATGCTCGAGCGTCGGGCCTGGAAGCGTCGGGCCCGACGCTCGAGCGCCGTATACTTTGCCTGCCATGACGAACGCGAATTTCCCCGAATTTCAACCGACCCGGAAGCTCTACCGAACGGACAGTTACGCCCAGAGCTTCGAGGCGAAGGTTCTCGAGGTCAACCGGAACGGCGCGAATCTGGGGGTGCGCCTCGACCAGACGGGGTTCTACCCGACGGCGGGCGGTCAACCGCACGACACGGGGACGCTCGAGGCGGACGCTCTGGTCTGGCGCGTGGTGGACGTGCGCGAAGCCAAGGGTGAATCCGTCCTGACGCACGCGCTGGAAGGCTCAGGCGAACCCGAGGTCGGTTCTCGAGTGACGGGCCGGATCGACTGGTCGCACCGATTCGATTTGATGCAGCAGCACACGGGCGAACACATCCTCGGGCAGGCGTTTTACAGGCTTTCGGCGCACGTGATCGCGGTCAACATGGAAGGCGATGTCTGCACCATCGACCTGGCGGAATCCGTGACCGATGACCTCGCGCTCAGCGCCGAAACCATCGCCAACGAAGCCGTCTGGAACGCGCACCCGATCACCACCTACGATGTCCCCGAGACTGAAGTCTCGAGCATCTCCTTGCGGCGCGCGCCGAAGGTATCGGGATTGATTCGCGTCGTGCAAATCGGGGACTACGATTACAGCGCCTGCGGCGGCACGCACCTGCGCAATTCCGCAGAGGTCGGAATCATCAAGATCTACCGACTGGAACGCGTCAAGGGCGGCACACGCGTCTACTTCAACTGCGGTGCGCGCGCCCTGCAGGATTACCGATGGAAACACGCGTTCATATCGCAGTTGGGTTTGCGCTTCTCGACCGCGCTCGAGAACCTGCCAGTCCGCACGGACGCGGCGCTCGAGGAACTCGCGCAGATCAAGCGCGATCTGGCCACCATGCGCGCTAAATACGCTGCGTCAATCGCCGCAAACCTGATTCCACAAGAACGACTGGGCGGCGTGAATTACGTCGCTCACCTGCTCGAAGATGCGAGCCTGCTGCCCGAATTGCTCAAAGCTTTCGCGCAAAAACGCAACACGGTCGCCATTCTGGGTGCCCTGGACGGCGCACGCGCCATGATCGCCGTCGCCAGCGGCCCGGACGCGAACGAACACGCCGGGGAACTCTTGAAGATTGGCCTACCCGAAATCGAAGGTCGCGGCGGTGGCAAGGCCGACACCGCGCAGGGATCGGGCTCAAAACCCGACGGTCTCGAGAACGCTTTAGAAGTCATGCTCCGCAGCATCGAATACCGTCGCCGCTGAACCTCGAGCACATCTCCCGACCCGACGATCGAGGCGGCCTGTCGGGTGTTTACGCGGGCGGCGCGGGCGGTTTACGCCTGATCATCATCAACGACGCGACCACCGCGCCCAGGCCGCCGCCGATGATGCCCAGTTCCCAGAAGCGCAACAAGAAGACCTTCGCGCCATCGAGGAGGTTCCCGTCGAAATTGATGAACCCAAAATCCGTGCCCAGCGCAGCAAACACCACGCCGCTCAGGATCACGCCGATCAGACCCACGATCACGCCCCAGACGACCACGGGCGGCCCGCCGATCAAACGCCCCAGGATTCGGCGCACCAGCCAGGCCAGGCCGAACGCGATGATCGCCACCAGGAACTCGAGCAAAAAGAACTGCATCATGGCTCAGAATACGCGCTCGGGCCTCCGATGGTTGCGTGCAGAGCCGATTTGTAGCCGCCCGATCTGGAGACGCACGCGCTGAACGGTGCTCTTGCGGTTCAGTAGATGTCGTTCCAGACGGTACTTCCTGAACCACACGCTCGAAAGGGGGTGCGCCAACGAGGGTAGACTCGGGCCGTGGACAGAGACGAACTGCGCCGGTACTCGAGACAGATTCTGCTGCCGGAAATCGCGCTCTCGGGTCAGGAAAAGCTTCGCGCCTCGAGCGTCTTGATCGTCGGGCTGGGCGGGTTGGGTTCCCCGGTCGCGCTCTACCTGGCGGGTGCGGGCGTCGGACGCTTGGGCTTGTGCGAGTTCGACACGCTCGAGCCGCACAACCTGCAGCGCCAGACGCTCTACCAGAGCGCCGATGTCGGACGCCCGAAGCTCGAGGCCGCGCTCGAGCGGTTGCGCGGCTTGAATCCCGGCGTGAGCTTTGTGCCGCACGGCCAGCTCGATCCACAGACCGCGACTGAAACGCTCCGTGGGTACGACCTGGTGGTGGACGCGACCGATAACTTCGCAACCCGTTACCTGGTCAACGACGCGTGCGTGGCGCTGCAAAAAACCTGGGTCTGGGGCGCGGCGGTGCGCTGGGAGGGCATGGTTTCGGTCTTCGACGCGACGCTCAGCTTGCGCGACGCCTTCCCCGACCCGCCAGCGACGACGGATGATTGCGACGCGCTCGGCGTGTTCGGGCCGCTGTTGTCCGTCACGGGCGGCGTCATGGCCGGAGAGGCGCTCAAGCACCTCGTCGGACTCGAGACCTTGAAGGGCAGGTTGTGGCTCTACGACGCGCTGGATGCGACCGTACGCAACGTCAAACTGCGCCTCGGCGCTCGAGAATCGTGAACGCCTTGGCTGGAAACACCGTCCAGCACGGTTTCTTGATGAACCAAAATAATGCGTCTGGGACGGTCTTCCCGAGTGGTATGTCCGAATACGCGCCGATATCAATCGCATGAATAGAATCTCGCGTGCGTGCTAGACTCCGCGAGCCAAACACCCAGCGCACCAGCCTCGCAGCGCGAGCAACGACCCGCGTCCTCGAGCGAGGACTGGCGCGTCACGGAGGGAAATCATGAACAAGAAACTCGCAATCGGCGCACTCGGTCTGGCCGTCGGCGCGGCCATCGTGACGGGCGTGCAAGCCCAACAGAAAACGACCCTCAAGGTATTTTTCGGTTCGCAACTGCGCCCGGACGTGATCGGCGCGATCTTCAAACGCTTCGAGCAGGCCAACCCCGACGTTTCCGTCCAGATCGAGACGGGCGGCGCGACCAGCGAACTGCAGAACCAGTACCTTTCAACCGTGCTGACCGCCAAAGACCCGAGCCTGGACGTGTTCCTGATCGACATCATCCGACCAGCCCAATACCAGGCCCAGGGCTGGATCGAACCGCTGGATGCGTACTTCGGTGCTGGTGGAAAATCCAAGGAATTCCTGGACGGCTTCCTGCCCGGCCCGATCGAGGCCGACACCGTGGACGGCAAACTGATGGCGCTGCCGGCCTTCACGGACTCGCAATTCTTGTACTACCGCAAGGATTTGCTGGCCAAGTACAACCTGAAAGTCCCCAAGACCTGGGAAGAGATGACCCAATCCGCCCAGACCATCCTGAAAGGCGAGAACGACCTGAACCTTCAGGGCTTCAACTTTCAGGGCGCACCGATCGAAGGTGCGGTTTGCACCTTCCTGCAACCCCTGTGGGGCGCGGGCGGTCAGTACAGCACGAACGGGAAAATCAGCGTGGACACGCCCGCCGCCCGCAAGAGCATGAACTTCCTGGTGGACTCGATCAACAAACTGGGCATCACCCCCAAGAGCATGGCCGAGGTCAAGACGGACGATTCCCGCAAGCAGATGCAGGCCGGGCAGGTCGTCTTCGGCCTGAACTGGTCCTACGCCTGGGCGCACTTCCAGGGCAACAGCCCCGACCCGACCAAAGTCAAAGGCAACATCGGTGTGGCTCGAGTCCCGACGTTTGCGGGTTCCTCGGAAACCCGCACCAACTGCGTCGGCGGCTGGCAATGGGCGCTCTCCGCTTACGGCAAGCAGAAGGAAGCCGCCTTCAAACTGATCAAGTACATGGCTGGCCCGGATGCGCAAGCTGAACTGGCCATCAAGGCCGGGAACGCGCCCGTCCGCAAGAGCCTGTACAACAACACCGCCGTGCTGAAAGCCAACCCGCACTTTGCAGACCTCTACCCGGTGATCGTCAAGGCGCGCTCCAGGCCCGTCAGCGCGAACTACGCGAAAGTCTCAGAGATCATCCGCACCAACCTGAACGCGATGGTCGCCGGGGCCAAAACGGTCGATCAGGGTTTGAAAGACATGCAGGCCGACCTCGAGAAAGTCGTCAAGTAAAAGGAAGGCGCGCCCTTGTCTCAGGCTTCACCTCCCGGCACGCTCCGCCCCGCGCGGAGCGTGCCGTTCTGGAATCGGCTCTGGGCCGGAAACCTCTCGGATCGCGAGTTCGCCGTGATCCTGTTCGCGCCAGCGTTCCTACTGCTGGCGGGCATTTTCTTGTACCCGACCGTTCAGGTCGTGTTCTCGAGCTTCAACGTTCAAGACGCCTCCGACCCCATCAAAAGCACCGTCGGGATCGAGAATTTTCAGCGAATGCTTCACGACGACCGCTTCGGCAGGGCGCTCCTGCGGACGCTCGGTTACGGCGTGCTGACCGTCGGCGGCTCGTTCCTGATCGGCCTGCCGCTGGCGCTGTTGGCGAACGTCGAATCGCCGTTGAAATGGCTCGTGCGGGTCGCGCTGCTGCTGCCCTGGGCGATGCCGCAGGTGATCACCGGACTGATGTTCCGCTGGTTGTTCAACTTCGATTACGGGCTGTTCAACGATCTGATCAGCCGGGTTGGAATATCCCCGCCGTTGTGGTTGTCCATTCCGCCCTACGCGATCACCGCCATCGTCGTGACTGTGATCTGGAAGACCTCGAGTTTCGTGGCGCTGATCCTGCTGGGCGGCCTGCAATCCATTCCGTTTGAACTGACCGAGGCCGCCCGCGTGGACGGCGCAAACGGCTGGCAGGCGTTCTGGCGCATCACGCTGCCTTTATTGCGCCCTGCGATTGCGGTCGCGCTGATCTTCCGCACGCTTTCCGCCATTCAGGTTTTCGACATCCCCTACGCCCTGATCGGTGACGGCGCGGGCGGCGCTGGCGAGACGCTGGGCGTGTACATCCAGAAGACGCTGGTGGAATTCCTCGAGCCCGGCTACGGCGCGGTCTTGTCTCTGGGGTTATTCGCGGTCAGTATCGTGATCACCGTGTTCTACCTGCGGTTCATCCGCCCGGAGGAATCGTGAGCGCCCTCGACCCAAAAAGCGGGCCGAGGCTCGAGAATGATTGTGGCGCTCGAGGGCGAACACAGGCTTCGCCCCTACCCAAACACCGTTCCAGACGGTGTTCTCGAGATTCAAAAAACCGCATCCCAGACGGTGTTCTCGCTCGAGGTGCATCGTGATTGTCCCCGGAACGCGCGGTGAGACCGCCTCGAGCCGTCCCGCCCGAGACGCGGCGCTCTGGCAGCGCGTGCTGATCGGCGTCGGGTTGTTCGCGCTAATCGTCAACGGCATCTACCCGATGGTCTGGATACTCTTGACCAGCTTCAAAAGCGAACTCGAGCTGACCACCAAACCCCTGCAATACCTGCCCAAAACGCTGAGCTTCCAGAATTACATCGAGGTCTTCCGCGCTCAACCGTTTGGAACGTACTTCCTCAACTCGATCATCGTCGCAGGCGTATCCACCGCGCTGTGCGTGTTCGTCGCCGCGCTCGCGGCCTACGGGCTGGCGCGGTTGCGCCTTCGCGGGCGGCGCACCTACACGATCCTGGTGACCATCTGTTCTATGTTTCCCGTGGTCAGCCTGATCGTGCCGCTTTTTCAAACCATGCGCGGGTTGGGCTTGCTGAACACGTACCCCGGATTGATCATCCCCTACGCTGCCCTGTCGTTGCCCATCGCCATCCTGACGCTGACCGCGTTCTTTCAAAGCATCCCCGAAGACCTGGAAGCCGCCGCGATGGTGGACGGCTGCTCAAGACTCGGCGCGCTGTGGCGCATCATCGTGCCGCTGGCCGCGCCCGGCGTGGTCACGGCGGGCATCCTGACGTTCGTGAACTCCTGGAACGAATTCCTGCTCGCGCTGACCTTCAATTCCAGCCGCGAGAAGTGGACGGTTCCCGTCGGCGTGATCAACTACCAGGGCGAGTTCAGCTTCCCGTGGCCGCTCATTTCTGCCGCCATCGTCATCACGATTGTGCCCGTGGTGATTTTGATCATCGTGTTTCAGCGCAGGATTATTGGTGGTCTGACGGCAGGTTCCGTCAAGGGATAACGAATGGACTACACTCGAACCATGACTTCACCCGTGCCACTCGAGGAACTGCTGATCCGCGCAGACGAGGCGGGCATCCGGCTCGAGATCGTCGGCGGATTGCCCACCTGGGAAGCCCCTCCCGTCTACATGCACCAGGTTCAGGTGGACCGCATCCGCTCGAGCATCAAGCCCATTGCCGATTCCGATTGCGCCTGCCACCACGTCGCAGACATTTACATCAAGTTTCCCGACGGTTCGTTCAAGCGCCCCGACGTGGCCGTGCTGTGCCGCACGCCCGACCCATCCGAGTTCTTCACGCCCATCACCCTCGTCCCCGAAGCCGTCGTCGAGGTCATCAGCGAGGGCTACGAGGACAAGGACTTGAAGCTCGGGCCAGCCTTTTACCTGTGTCACGGTGTCAAGGATGTGCTGATCCTCGACCCGCGCACGCTGGTCGTGTGGCATCACCGCAAGGACGGCGTTCAACGGTATATGTCGCCGGTCAACGTGAAGCTCGAGTGCGGATGTGAATGCGTGATCTGAATCCAGGTAGCTAATTCTATTCGAGGAGGTCAATAGTGAAAAATGGCAATAGTTGGATGATTGTATTTCTCGTAAGTGTTTTTTACTGTGTAGCGCTTGGTGGATCTTTTAATCAGGGGACAAAAATTGTTGGTGTAGATATGGAACCGGGAACTTATCGTGCTCCAGGGGCAAAATCAGGTTGCTATTGGGCACGACTAAAAGGCTTTAGCGGTTCTCTTGATGATACAATAGCTAATAACATTGAAAGCGGTCCGGCAGTTGTAACAATTAAGTTAACTGACAAAGGATTTGAGTCACAAAGATGCGGCGACTGGACATCCGATCTGCTGCCGATTACTAAAGATAGAACATCAAATTTTCAAGATGGAACCTATGTTGTTGGTATCGATATCGCTCCGGGGATATGGAGAACACAAGGAAGTCAAGGATGTTATTGGGAGCGTTTGGGTGGATTTAGCGGTGAACTTGAAGACGTAATTACTAACAATATCGCCTCTGGCTCGGCGGTTATTGAAATCCAATCGACAGATAAAGGGTTTAGAGCCAGCCGATGTGGGACTTGGCAGAAGGTTCAGTAAGGACAGTGGTGGATCAATTATTGGAGACGCGGATGCATGATCTCGATTTCCTCTGGTTTTGCGTGCTGCAACACGATGGCGAATACCTGGGCACGAAAGAACTCCCGCCGCGCAAACCCACGCTCGAGTACATCTCGAGCCTGA
>CAXTKV010000229.1:4167-7667 GCA_964244895.1 uncultured Deinococcales bacterium | reverse complement strand
CCGCTTTGCGTTCGGGCTGTTTTCGTCGTTCAGCACGAATTCAAACAGGCTCTACTGTGCAACTCTTTGTTCCCTGTGGTGCTGATCCCCATGAATACATGCGAATGGCCTCGTTCTTCAAGCAATCGCCAGAGATTTCGCTGACGAGTTGTTCGAAGGGAATCGGGTCGAACTCGACAGCAGCGGCAATCATAGATCTTGCAACCACGTACCCGTAATAGCTCAACTCCCGTTCGGCAGCACGGTTTATCACGGCTGGGGCACAAGATGCGAGAGCGAGCATCAATAAGAGAAGGATTTTGTTCATATGGTATCCATTCTACAAATCCGTTTGTTCGATCAGGACGTATCTCAACCCGATAAACCCAGTTCAGCGCCCTGATTGTCCAAACACCCGCTCCACCATTTTCCTGGCCTTACCCGCGTACCCGCCCTCCAGGTCGAACATGGCGACCATCGCGGCGCTGCGCCCGCTCGCGGCGAATACACCACCGCCGGGGTGCGTGCTGGCTCCGCAGATGTACAACCCCGGAATGGGCGTGCGGTAAGAACTGAGTTCCGGTAGTGGGCGCAGCGTGAACATCTGATCGAGGCTCATCTCGACGTGCATGACGTTGCCGCGCCGCAAACCGATGCGCTTCTCGAGATCCAAGGGCGTCTGGGTGAAGCGCTGCTCAATCGTGCCGCGCATGTTGGGCGCGTACTTGAACAGGATCTCCTCGAGCTTCGCGCCTTCCTCGAGTTCCGCGTCAGCGTCCCAGACGCGTCCATCACTGCGGTCGTAAGGGTAATACTGGCCCCACAAGTACACCAGGTGCTTCCCGGCTGGCGCGAGGCTGGGATCCAGTTTGGTGAAGGTCATGCCCAGTGCGCACGGGTTCTTGCTGGGCAATCCGCCGTCGTAGTCGCGGAAGGCGGTTTCCAGGTACTCGAGGCTGGGGCACAAAAGCTGCATGCCGTTGGTCGCGTCCGGGTGGCCGTAATCGGGAAGCGCACTGGTGGCGATGCGGTGAATCAATCCGAAGCCGTTGCCCACGCGGATGTTCTTGACGCGCACGTCCAGGTTGCCGGGCAGGTGGTCCTTGCCGACCAGATCGAGCAAGGTCGTTTGCACGTGCGCACCGGACACGATGACTTTGCCCTCGAAGCTGCGCCCATCCTCGAGCACCACGCGTTTGGCGCGGCCATTGTCCAGTTCAATCCGTGCAACTGGGGCGTTCAGGAACACGTCCGCGCCGTGCGCCTCCAGGTAGTTTTTCAGGGCTCTGGTGAGCGCGCCAGAACCGCCGACCGCGCGTTTCGCGCCGTGCTTGTGCAAGACCGCGTGCCACATCAGGAATCCACCCGCGCCAATTTCGCCGGGGGGAGGGCCGGATTGCGCGGCCAGCCACGCCAGGGCGCTCCGCACGGCGGGATGCTCGAATTTTGTCTTGATGAACTGCCCGTAGCTGGCCAGCAAGCCCTGGACGGTCTCGAGGCTGGGGGCTTGCGCGCCTGCGAAGCTGCCGAACAGGTTGGCGGGCGTGGGCGCTTTCTGGAAGGCGTGAAACAGCTTGTCCGCGAAACCGTCCCAGGATTTGACGAATTCCCGGTAGGCCACGGCGTCGCGCGGGCTGATCTGCGAGATGCTCTCGCAGGTGCGCTCCAGGTCGCGGTACAGGCCGAAACCGGAAACCTTCTCGCCGGGTGTGGGTTGCCACGCGATCGGATCCATCTCGAGGTACTGCAAGCCGTGAGATTCCAGCTCCAGGTCGCGCACGACGGGCGTGAGGTGAATCATGATGTGGACGCCGCTGCCCACGTCGACCTTGTAGCCGGGGATGATGTCGTCTTCGGTGCAGACGGCTCCGCCGATGACGTGGCGGCGCTCGAAGAGCGCGACCTTGTATCCGGCTCGGGTCATGTACGCGGCGGTGGTGAGCGCGTTGTGGCCTCCGCCGACGATCAATGCGTCGTATTTCACGCGCCAAAGCATACTCCGGGCTGAATTCGATTCGGGTTCGCGCAGCGGAGGGCTCGGGCGCCATCAGGAATTGAGTATTTGCATACTTTTCAAGTGGTGATCCGCCAGAGATATTCCGTCCCAGACGGCATTCCTGAAATCCTGAGAAACACCGCCCTGGACGGTCTATTCTTTGAGCGACCAGACCACTTGCATGAGTGGATCGCCGATTGAATGTGATTGCTTAGAAACGGTACGCTACCGATGAGGAGGCATTTTTATGCAGACACCATCCCTCAAGATCACCGACGCCGAAGTCAATGCCAGACTCGAGAGGTTCGTGGCGCACCTGCAAGCCTCCAACCTGGCCGGTGCGGTGCTGTTCGACAACATTCACGCCCTGTACTACACGAATTTCGCGTTCATCCCGACCGAGAGGCCCATCGGTCTGATCGTCACGGTCACGGGCGAACGCCACTTGTTCGTGCCGCGCCTCGAGGTCGAGCACGCCCGCGCGATGTCGCTGGTGGACGAGGTTCACCACTACCAGGAATACCCGCGAGACGTGCACCCGATGCGCGCTCTGGGCGGCGTGCTCGAGAAGCTCGGGCTGGTCGGAAAGCCGCTCGGGGCGGATACGGACGGTTACCCCTGGATGCTCGGGTACACGGGGCCGAGCCTGACGGAAATCTCCGGCTCGAGCGTCACGAACCTGACGGTCTGGCTGAACGCGGCGCTGGCCGTCAAATCGAAAGCCGAAATTGACCTGATCCGCGTCTCCAGCCAGTGGGCAAACCTGGCGCACGTGCTGCTGCAACGCTACACGCGGGTCGGCGCGACCGAAACGGAAGTGTCCTTGCGGGCCAGCACCGAAGCCACCCTGGCGATGGCGGACGCGTTGGGCGCGACCTACCGACCCCAGCACGCCTGGATCTCGGGCGCGAGCGCCAACTACCGCGGTCAGATCGGGCGCAACTCGAGCGTGCCGCACGCGCTCGCCATGAACGCGGAATTCAGAAGGGGAGACGTGCTGGTGACGGGCGCGACCGCCCCCGTCTGGACGTACATGACCGAACTCGAGCGCACGATGTTCCTGGGCGATCCGACCGACGAGCAGGCGCGGTTCTTTGAACTGATGAAACGCGCCCAGGAAGTCGCCTTCGAGGCGATCAAACCGGGCAGCACCTGCGCCAGCGTCGATCAGGCCGTCTACGCCTTCTACCTCGAGAACGATCTGGAAGCCAACTGGCGTCACCACACGGGCCACTGCATCGGATTGCGCTACCACGAGGGGCCGTTCCTGGACGCGGGCGACGAGACGGTGATTCAGCCCGGCATGGTCTTCACGGTCGAACCCGGCATTTACGCCCCGAACATCGGCGGTTTCAGGCACAGCGACACGGTCGCCGTGACGGAACATGGGATCGAGATGCTGACCTACTACCCGCGCGATCTCGAGAGCTTGACGATTCCCGCATGATCCGCGCCCAGATTCTCAGGATGACTTCTCGAGAACACCGTCCAGCACGGTGTTTCGATGCGGCGTCCCGGAGCGCGA
>CAXTKV010000229.1:0-4067 GCA_964244895.1 uncultured Deinococcales bacterium | reverse complement strand
GTAGCCCGCTAGGTGCTGTCTTACGAGCAAGAAGCGCGAGTAGCCCGCTAGGTGCTGTCTTACGAGCAAGAAGCGCGAGTAGCCCGCTAGGTGCGCATCAACGAGCAAGAACGGTATCCTCGAGCTTCGAGACGCTGAGGCTCGTGTGATCCCGTACCTGGCGCGCCGCACGCTGCTGGCCTTCCTGGCGCTCTTCGGCGTGATCGTGCTGGTGTTCGTGATGGTCAGGCTCGTGCCCGGCGATGTCGTCACGAACCTGGTGGGCATCGAGGGCAACGTCACCAAGGAACGCATGGTGGAACTGCGGCGCTTGTTTGGGCTGGACTTACCGATCCACGTGCAATTCGCCCAGTGGTTCGGCGCGCTGCTGACCGGCGACCTGGGCTCGAGCCTGCGCAGCGGTCGGCCCATCGCCACCGATATCGCCTTGCGCTTTCCGGTGACGCTGGAACTGAGCGTGCTGGCGCTGCTGATCGCGCTCCTGATCGCCGTCCCGCTCGGCGTGGTGGCGGCCACGCGGCGCGGCACGGTCTGGGATTATCTGGCGTCGTTGTTCGCGCTGATCGGACTGGCCGCGCCGAACTTCTGGCTGGCGATTTTGCTGATCCTGTTCTTCTCGCTGCAACTTCGCGTGCTGCCGCCGACGGGCTTCGTGATTTTCTCTGAAAACCCGTTGGACAACCTGCGCCACATGATCCTGCCGTCCGCCGCGCTGGGGTTGTCCCTGGCCGCCGCGACCGCCCGCATCACGCGAAGCACCTTGCTCGAGGTGCTCGGGCTCGATTACGTCCGCACCGCCCGCGCCAAAGGCGTCTCGGAACGCGTCGTGATCTACCGCCACGCCATGCGCAACGCGCTGATTCCCGTCGTGACGGTCGTGGGTTTGCAGGTCGGCGCGCTCTTGGGCGGTGCGGTCATCATCGAAGAAATCTTCGGGCTGCCCGGCGTGGGACGATTCGCGCTGGAAGGCATCAACCTGCGCGATTACCCGGTCGTGCAGGGCGCGGTGCTGGTGGTGTCGGCGGCGTTCGTGTTCGTCAACCTGGCGGTCGATCTGCTTTACGCGACCATCGATCCCCGCGTGAGGTACGACTGATGCCCGCCGCGTATACCCCGAGAACACCGTCTGGTACGCATTTTTGGACTCGCGTCCAGGATGGTGTCCTCGTGCAATCTCGAGCCTCGCGCCCCAGCATGTCCGCAGCACCCTCGTCCTCCCCTGCCGAAGGTGGGGGAGGTGGCATCAGCCCGCCCTTGACTGATGCCGGAGGGGTCGGTGTTCTTTACAGCACCCGTGGCGCTCGAGTTCTCGGGGGACAACCGTGAGTCAGGCTGCGCTCGAGCCAGCGGCTGCGAGCTCGAGCCGATCCTCCAGGCCCTCGCTGGTGCGCGCTTTCCTGCGTTCCCCGAGCGCGGTGACGGGCGCGATGCTGGTGCTGATCGTGGTGCTGGCTGCCCTCCTTGCGGGCGTGGTGGCGGGTTACGATCCGGTCGCGTACATGCCCGCCGACCGCTTGCAGGGGCCGTCGTGGGCGCACCCGTTGGGCACCGACCTGTACGGGCGCGACACGTTGTCGCGCGTGATTTACGGGTCTCGAGTCTCGCTGTCGGTGTCGGTGCTGTCCGTCAGCATCGCGTTATTGATCGGTGGCACGCTCGGGGCGCTCTCGGGTTTTTACCTGGGCTGGTTCGACAGCGCGATCATGCGCGTGACGGACGTGATGCTGGCCTTTCCGGCGATTCTGCTGGCCATCGCGCTCTTGGCCTTCCTGGGCGCGGGCTTCTGGAATTTGACGCTGGCCATCGCCATCGTCTACATCGCGCCGTTCGCGCGCGTGGCTCGGGCGTCCGTCATCACCGTGCGCGAGACGGCCTTCGTCGAGGCGTCCAGGGCGCTGGGCGCATTTAACGCGCGGGTCTTGTGGGCGCACGTCATTCCGAACGCCGCCGCGCCGTTGATCGTGGAAGTCACCTTGCGCCTGGCCTACGCGATCCTGTCCGAAGCTTCCCTGTCGTACCTGGGATTGGGTACGCAACCGCCCGCGCCCGCCTGGGGCCAGATGATCGCGGATGGGCGCAGGATTCTCGAGACCTCCCCGTGGGCCAGCATCGGGCCTGGGTTGGCGATCATGATCACCGTGCTGGGTTTCAACCTGCTCGGGGATGGGCTGCGCGACATCCTCGACCCGCGATTGAGGCGGCGCTGATGGCGCGGCGCAATCTGGATGCCTGCGAGGGCGCAATGTATCGCGCCCCTACGACTGCTCGAGCCTCTTGCGGCTCGAGAATACCGTCCCAGACGACATTATTTTTTTCGTGTCCCGCTTGATCTTTCCCGCCCTTCGGCATTCGTCCGTTTCACCTCGAGTCGCGCTCGAGAAGGAGGAGGCACATGAGGAAATCCGTGAAGGTACTGCTCGCACTCGCGCTGTTGGGAATGGTCGCACTGGGAGGTGCTGCCGGAGCCCAGAAATACGGCGGTACGCTCAGGCTCGGGATGCAGACCGATCCGGTCGGTCTGGATCCGCACACCTCGAACGCGACATCCACCCGCAACCAGCTCGAGAACGTCTACGACACGCTGGTGGCGGTGGATTCCTCAGGACGCATCGTCTCGAGCCTGGCCAAATCGTGGACGACCAGCAAGGACGGCTTGACCTGGAAATTCGAGTTGCGCTCCGGCGTGAAATTCCACAACGGGCGCGAGTTCACCGCCGACGACGTGGCCTACAGCATCAACCGCATCAAGGATCCCAACATCAAATCGCCTCGAGCCAGCGATTTCGATGCCGTCACCGCCGTCACCGCTGGCGACAAGGACACGGTGCTGTTCAAGCTCAACCGCCCGTATGCGCCCCTTCTTTCCAAGCTCGCCAACTCGCAGAACGTGATCGTGGCCAAGGAAGCCGTGGCGACCATCAACTCCAAACCCGTCGGCACCGGCCCGTTCGAGTTCGTCGAATACATCCCGCAGGTGCGGATGGTCTTGAAAAAGAACCCGAACTTCTGGGGTCGCGACGGTCAGAACCGCCAGTTGCCGTACCTGGACGGCATGGTTTATTCCTACATTCCGGACGCGACCGCGCGCACCACGGCACTCCGCTCCGGCTCTGTGGACTGGATCGAGTACGTGCCCAGCTCCGACGTGAACACGCTGCGCAAGGAACCCAACCTGCGCGTCGTGGGCGGCCTCAGCACCAACTACCGCGCGCTTTATTTCAACGTTTCCAACAAGCCCTTCGATAACCCGTTGGTGCGTCAGGCCATCGCCTACGCGATTGACCGCAAGGAAATCGTGGATGTCGCGCTCTTCGGTGTGGGTGGTGTGGCTGCGACTGGTGCGAACATCCCGCCCAAGACCGCCTACAGCGTGACCGGGCCGTACAGCGCGCCGAACATCGAGAAGGCCAAGCAGCTCCTTTCGCAGGCTGGGTTCCCGAACGGGCTGGACATGAACCTGTACGTCACCAGCACCTACGATTTCTTGCGCACACCCGCCGAGATCATCCAGGCGCAACTCGCCAAGATCGGCGTGCGCGTCAAGATCACCGCCGAGGAATGGAGCGTCTACCTGCCCAAGGTGCTGAACAAGCAATACGATGTCACGATTCTGGGCTCTTCCGGCGCGGTCGATCCCGACGATTACCTCTACGCCGCGTTCAAGACGGGCTCGAATTCCAACCTGGACAATTTCTCCGATGCCACGGTGGACACCCTGCTCGAGCAGGGTCGCAGCACCAGCGGCGCATCCGCGCGCGACAAGATTTACGCGCAGATTCAGAACCGTCTTTTGGAGCTTTCCCCGATGGTCTACCTGTTCCACAGCACGCAGTTCGTGGGCTTGACCACCAAGGTGCGCGGCTTCGAGCACTTCCCGAACACGAGTTACATCAGCCTGCGCCGCACCTGGATCAACTAGCGCGTTTCTCGAGAGCACCGTCCTGGACGCATGCTTAAATGTGCGTCCAAGACGGTGCTCCCTCTATCGGTTCTGGCGATCTGACGAACCCTGGTTGTTCCACTGGCGAGGATGCCAGTGATGGTGGCTTGAAAGCCCTTGAACAACC
>CAXTKV010000228.1:0-7694 GCA_964244895.1 uncultured Deinococcales bacterium | reverse complement strand
GAGCAGCCCGACCAGCCGCGCGTAGCGTTCCAGCGCCCCGGCGCGGTCTCCCAGCCGCCAGCGCAGGCGCATCAGGTCGCGGTGGTAGACCTCCTGGAGGGCATCGAGCGCGATCAGGGTTTCAAAGTCATCCATCGCGCCGCGCAGGTCGCCCGCGTCCTCGCGGGAACGGGATCGCCGTTCGAGCGCGCGACGGTAGAGGCCCTCCAGGCGCTCCCGTTTGGCCTCGAGCCAGTCCTGAAAGCGTTCCGCGCCCGCCAGCTCCAGCCCGGCCAGCAGCCTCCCGCCGTACTGACTCAGGGCCTGTTCGGGCTCGATTTCGGTCAGCGCCACGAAACGCGCCGCGTCGGATTCCAATCCGATCGGGCCGACCCGATCACCGTCCGTCTCGAGGTGCGCCCGAAGCGGCGTGTCCCGCAACCGGAAGAGTTCCTTGCGCAGGTTCTTGCGCGCGCCCTCGTCGTCCAGATCGCCCCACAGCAAGTCCGCCAGGAACGATCTGGTCTGCGCACCCTCGAGCGCGATGTACGCCACCAGCGCCAGCGATTTTCGCGTCGGCAACGACAGCTCTTGCCCGTTCACGAAAACCATCGGCGGGCCGAGCAAACGCAGGTGCGCAGCAAACTCAGTCAATCCCTTTGAGCTTATTCGCAACGGTGAGAACCGTGCGTCAAAGCGCACGCCTCGAGCCTTCAGGGTCACGCGGTTTGGATGCTCCAGCGGCGCTGTGGGGTTCCCGGATTCCGTGCGGTGCGGCCTTCGACGCGGCGCGTTCCACGAAAAGACCGTCCTGGACAGCACTTTTTGAGATCAAGAACTTGCGTGCCGAACGGAGTTGTCCGCGATCAGCTGATCCTGAGTGGCCCAAGAAGCGATGGCGCGACTCTTTCCTGCACGGTCTGGTGGGTTACGTCTCGAGGGTTAGACCTGACGCACCCGAGCTTCCAGTATCACCCCGAGACGGCGCACGCCCTCCCGGATCGCGGATTCATCCGAGGAAGCGTAGGACAGGCGCAAGAACGAACCGCTGGGTTCCGCCGGAAAGAACCCGCGACCGCCCGTGATTTGCACGCCAGCGCGCCCCACCTCGAGCACGAGCGCAGACTCGTCCGTTCCATCCGGCAGTTCCAGCCAGAGGTTGAATCCGCCTTTCGGTACGCACTGCGGGCGGGCTGACGGGGCGTGCTGCGCGAGCGCACCGAGGGCCGCATCGCGCCTGGAACGCAACGCCAGGCGCAGGGCGCGCAGGTGTCGGGGCCACGCGCTATTCGTGACCAATTCCAGCGCGACTTCCTGCAATGCGCTCGAGAGAAAAAAGTCGTCCACCGCCCGCGCCGCCCGCAGGCTCGCCATGACCGGGCCGAGCGCGGCGATGGCGGTCACGCGCAATCCGGGCGCGGTCGGTTTGGTCAACGAACGCACGTACACGACGCGGCCCTCACCCCCGAGAAACACCGGCGGGGTGGGCGTCCCATCCAGCGCGAAATCTCGGGCGTAATCGTCCTCGATCACGAAAGCTCCGGCCCGAGCCGCAATGTCCAGCAGGGCCGCGCGGCGCGCATCCGACAGCACCGAACCGGTCGGGTTGGCGTAGAGGGGCTGGACGTAGACCGCGCGCGCTCCGGTCGCGCGGAAGGCCGCCTCGAGCAGTTCGGGTCGCAAGCCATCCGCGTCCGTCGGGACGGGCACGGCGCGGATGCCCGCCGATTGCGCGATCGCCAGCGCCCCGAAGTACGTGGGCGATTCCACCAGGAGCGCCGCGCCGGGTTGCACCAGCGCCCTGAAGATCGTCGAGATCGCCGCCTGACCGCCCGACACGATCGTCACGTCCCGCGCCAGCGTGCCGCCGCCGATTTCTTGCGCAAACCAGGCGCGCAACGGCTCGAGCCCCGCGACGCCCGCGCGCGACCACAGGCCGGGTCGTCGGGCGGCACGGGTCATGGCGCGTTGGAGCGCCTCCAGGGGTTGCAGTTGCTCGTCCAGATAGCCGGTTCCCAACGGAATCGCGTCGGGTTGAGCGGGTTGGAACATCAGCATCGCGTCGTCGCTCAGGCTGGCGCGACCGCCCAGGCTGACGCTCTGCCAGGCCAGGTCCGGGCCGGAACCACCCGTCGTCCGTTCGGTCTGCGCCACGAACGTGCCGTGGCCGGGTCGGGCCACCACGCGGCCCTCGAGCGTCAGTTGTCGCAGGGCGCGCTGGACGGTCACGGGGCTGGCGCGGTAACGGACACTCAGCTCTCGGACGCTGGGAATCCGGTCGCCGGGTCGGACACCATCCAGGACATTGGTCTTGATATCGTGCAGCACGCGTTCGAATGATCGACTCCGATCATCCTGGGCTCCGGGGGCTTCCGCTCGGTTGATCACAGTGTTACTCTAATACGTGAAGACGCACAGTAACGTTACCCAGTCGAACGCAGTAACGCCTCCGCGCGATCTCGAGGCCACGCTGCTGGTGGCGCTGGCCACGCTGACCTTCAGTTTGTCCCTGCCCGCCACGCGCGCCGCCGTGCCGGAACTCGGTTCGACGTTCGTCGGGATCGGTCGCGCGGTGGTCGCCGGGATGCTGGCGGTGGTACTTCTGAAAGCCCGAGGCGAGGCGCTGCTGCCCGAACGCCGATACTGGTCGGGATTGGCCGTCACGGCGCTCGGGGTGGTAATCGGATTCCCGTTGCTGACATCCATCGCCCTGAAGTCCGTGCCCGCGATTCACGGCCTGGTGGTGGTCGGAATATTGCCCGCCATGACCGCAATCTGGTCGATGCGCTTCACGCGCGAGCGCCCGCCCCTGGCGTTCTGGCTGGCGGTCGGGCTGGGCGTGATCGCGGTGCTGGCCTTCGGCGCGGCCCAGGGCGCGGGCCGTCCGCAAGCCGCCGACGCGCTCCTGCTGGGCGCTTCCGTGCTGGGCGGGTTGGGTTACGCCCAGGGCGCTCGGCTCTCAAAGGATCTGCAGGGCTGGCGCGTGATCTGTTACGTGCTGGTGCTGTGCCTGCCCGCGCTGCTGATCCTGATCGGTCTCGAGATCGCGCGGCAGAGCCCGCACGCGTCGCTGGGCGCGTGGTTGGGTTTCGGGTACGTCAGCGTCTTCAGTCAATTCCTCGGGTTTTTCGCGCTCTACCGTGGCCTGAGCCTGGGCAACGTGGCGCGGTTGAGCCAGGTTCAACTCGCGCAACCGCTGTTGGGGATCGGGTGGTCGGCGCTGCTGCTCGGTGAACGGATCGAACCCATCGCCATCCTTGCGGCAGCTTTCGTGATCGTCAGCATCGCGCTTTCCAGGCGCTTCAGAGGAGGTTGAACGATGGATGTCACGAACGGTTCTTTCACGATCAGCACGGACAACTCGAGGTTGCAGATCGAGGTGATCGTCGAATTTCTTCGCGGCGCGTACTGGGCCAGCAATCGAGGGCGCGATCTGATCGAGCGCTCCCTCGGGCACTCGTTGAACTTCGGGCTTTACGATAACGAATCGCAAATCGGGCTGGCCCGGATCATCACCGATTGCGCGACCTTCGCGTACCTCTGCGACGTGTTCGTCCTGGAAGCCTACCGGGGTCGAGGGTTGAGCAAGTGGTTGATGTCCACCGTGACGGCGCACCCCGACCTGGCGCACCTGCGGCGTTTCATGCTGGCCACGCGAGACGCGCACGGCCTGTACGCGCAGTTCGGGTTCACAGCCCTGAACGCGCCGGATCGTTGGATGGAGAAGTTCAGACCATAAACACCGTCCAGCACGCCATTTTAAGAATCTCGCGCGGGAGGGCGTTGCCCGAATCACGACCTTTTTGGCGCGCATGCACCCGAAGCTCGAGCGCGACCTGGAGCACCTGCCAGAGATTCTTCAGTCCGCCCTCCAGACCGCGCAGGGCTGTTTTGCGGCAATCCGACCGTGCGCTGCCTTTTTTACGCCGAGCTTTTACAACGGTGTCCCCGGCGTGCGCGCCGCCTTCAGGCACTGAAGCACGCGGCTTTCTGACGTGGACGCCGGCTGGCAGTCCAAGCGCGAGACTTCAGAAAATCCGAGGTGACTCCAGGCGGCCAGAATTTCCGGTGTGCGCATCCGATTCGTGTCTGACGCAACAATGACACGCATAGGCAAAGCTCTACACGGTGATGCGAGACGATGGTTCTGGATCCGAGGCTGGCGCAACCCCCGATCCAAACCGCACCGTGCCGATCGCCGAATCAAACACGCGTTTTGCATCCGAGTTCGCACCAGCCATGACCGCGCCTCTTCGGTTATGGCTGCTGAGCTTTGTGGCGGGTTTCTCGGATACGACCACCTTTCTGGGATTGGGCGGGCTGTTCTCGGCGCACGTGACCGGAAGCCTGGTGTTGCTCGCAGCCTCGCTCGGGCAGGGTTGGCACAGCCAGGACGCGTTCAAGCTCGTGTCTTTACCGTTGTTCGCGGCGACAGCCACCGCCGCTGGAAGCTTCAAGACCAGATTTGTGTTCGCCCAGTGGTTGTATCTCGAGGCGAATCTGTTGATGCTGGCAGGATTGTTCGGCATGGTTGCCCGTCTACACCCCAACGCGGGCTCCGAGGTCGGCGTGATGGCGTGCGCCGTGATCGGGATGGCCATCCAGACCTACGCGGGGCGTCTCTACCCACAAGATTGCGGTTTGACCACCGTCATGTCAAATAACATCGTCCAGGTCATCATCAACCTGCCCAAACCCCGAGACAATCCCGAGGTCAGCAAGGCCCTGCACCGCGACATCTCGCGTCTGTTCGGATTTGCGGTGGGCTGCATCGTGGGCGCGCTCGCGGCACAGCAAATCGGCATGACCGGTTTCGTGCTGACGGCCTTTTTGGTGGTGTTCGTCGCGAACGGTTCCCAGGTCGCGGAAGCGCCGATGTCGCCCCCGAGACGCTCCTCTGGGATGGCCTCGGCGGCACCTCATCCGGCAGGGTCTGGAACGTTTCCTTGCCATCCGGCGAGTTCACCGTGTTCGATATCGAATGGTCTTTTTTCGCGTCGAGACCCACCGAGTGAAACCTGTTAGAACGCCGCTGGCGGTAACGCGCCGCGCGAATCCTTCGATCCCGAAGTTCAGACGGACTCCGTTCTGCGCTGACGCAGGCGGCGGGCGCGAGCCCAATCGCTAAAATTCGGGTGGAACCGAAGCTTCTTTTTGTGCGTTCTCCAGGGTCGAATCAGCCCGAGTTCGAGGGCGTAATCGGCGCTCGTGCGTTTGCGAAACCCGTGCTCCAGGGTTGTCCAGGTGCGCAAGCCGCGTTCCGCGCCGGGTGGCGCGATGACGGTTTTGGCGCCCAGGTGCTCGATCGCCACGCGGGTCGCGCCGAGCAGCAACCCCGAGCGGAACCAGTCGAGCGCGTCGTCGGATTCCAGCCACGCGAGGTAAAACGTACCGCCGTCGAGCTTGCCGACCAGCGCTGGGCAGCCGTCCGCACCGCCAGCCGCGAAGTGCCAGGCGTCACCCATGCGGTTGGCGTGAATCTGCACCGCGCCGGATCGAACGGCGTAGTCGTACTCGTGCAGCGCCGACCAGCGCGCACCGTAGAGTTCGTACAGGCGCGACAGGGATCGGCTTTCCTCGAGTTTCAGGCGGTCGTACTCACGGTTGGTCAGGCCGCCGCGCAAAAAAATCGCGTCCAGTTCGTTCAACCGCTCCTCGAGCCGGGCCATCAGCACCTTCGGGTCGGGCGGTGGCGGCGCGGGCGCTTCGATCTCGTCCTCGAACAACCGTCCGGGGTCGAGGGTTCCCGAGGACTCGCGCTGGTCGCCGCGACGGAAGCGCTCGTAGCCCTCGAAGCCGTCCGCGAATTCCAGCAGCTGCCCGTCGTGGATGCTCAGCACGCGGGTCGCCACGGCGCGGGCGAAGGCGCGGTCGTGCGTCACGAACAGCACGCTGCCGGGGTACGCGTAGAGCGCTTCCTCGATGCTCTCGAGGGCTTCGACATCCAGGTGGTTGGTCGGTTCGTCCAGCACCAGCAGGTCGGCGCGCGTGGCGGCGATCAGCGCCAGTCCGGCGCGGGCGCGTTCGCCTCCGGAGAGTTCGCGCGGGGTTTTGGGCCAATCGTCCACGCGAAAACCGTAGCGTCCCAGCAAGGCTTTCGCCCCGGCGTCCCCGACGCGCGCCGCGAGTTGCCCGAACACGACCGCGCCCGGTTTCAGGCCGTGGTACGTCTGGTCGAAGTACGCGGGTTGGACGCCGTCCGAAAATCGCACGACCGGCTCGAGGACGCCGCTCGTCTCGAGAAGACCGTCCTGAACGGTCTTTTGGTCATCCGGCGCGAGATCGCCCAGCAGAATCCGCAGCAGCGTCGTCTTGCCCGCCCCGTTCGGCGCGATCAGCGCGATCCGATCCCCGGCGCGCACGCGCAGGTTGGCGTCCTGAAGGATCCGTCTGGAACCGTAGGACTTGAAAAGATGCTCGGCGCGCACGATCACGCGCGCGCGCGCGTTGCCGGACTCGAGCGACATCGCGATCCGGCGCTCTCGCGTCGGGGCTTCGATCAGCGTGTCCCTGGCGCGCTCGGCGCGCTTCTCGATGGCTTTGGCGCGTTTCGCCAACTTGGCGTTGCTCTGCCCCCAGGTCGCCACTCGCTTGGATGCGCCTTCCAGCCTTCGCACCTCTGACGTACCCAACCTGTTCTGGCGCTGGCGCACGCGGCGCTCCTCGAGGCGCTGCGCGCGCGCCCTGGAATACCCACCGCGATAGCGCGTCAGCTTGCCGCGCTCCAGATGCCAGGTTTCGTTGGCGACCGCGTCCAGGAGCGCCCGATCGTGCGACACGACCAGCACCGCGCCCGGATACTCGCGCAGGTTGGCTTCCAGCCACTCGCGCATGCCGATGTCCAGGTGATTGGTGGGTTCGTCCAGCACCAGCAAATCGGGTTGGTCGCAGAGCGCGCAGGCCAGGGACAGGCGCGTGCGCTCGCCGCCCGAAAGCGTGACGGCTTCCCGATCCAGGAATTCCGTCAAGCGCAGCGCCGCCAGCACGCGCCCGGCCCTCGATTCGGCGCTGTACCCACCCGCCCGCTCGAACGCTTCGAGCGTCTCGGCGTACTCGCCAGCCGCGTCGGGATTCGCCTCGAGTTCCCGTTCCAGCCTTCTCAGCCGCACCTCGAGATCGCGCACGTGCCCGAGCGAGGCGCGAACCACGTCCGACACGCTCAGATTGGGCGCGTAGATCGGGTCCTGCTCGAGCGAACCGACGCGCAAGCCCGCCGCGAACTCCAGCTCTCCGGTGTCCGGTCGGAGTTGGCCCAGGATCACGCGCAAAAGCGTCGTCTTGCCCGCGCCGTTGCGTCCGGTCAGGGCCACCCTGGAACGCGCGCCCAGCTCGAAAGACGCGCCGTCCAGGGTGACGCGGTCGCCGTAGGCGTGGCGGATGTCGTGGGCGCTGACCAACACGCCGCGCATTGTACGTGCCGCGCGCCTTGATGAAATCCTCAATGATGCCTAGATCTGACGCCCGGACCTGGAATTCAGCAGCGCCATCCGGTGCGTGTTTCAAAAAGCGTGTCCACGACGGTGTTCTCGAGGTAAAGGCGACCAGATTTCTCGTGTGGAACCTGCGGCAAGTATCCTGTGGCGCATGGACTACACCATCCGAGACCTGACGACCGCCACACAGATGGAAGCGCTCGCGGGCACTCAGGAGCGCGCCGGGGGCTACGGCGACCGCGAGATTCTGCCCGGCGCGACGTTCGCCGTTTCGGCGCACTC
>CAXTKV010000227.1:0-7700 GCA_964244895.1 uncultured Deinococcales bacterium | reverse complement strand
GCGTCGTCGTTCCAGGCGAAGGTCGGGTAGAACTCGGTCGGCGTGACGATCACGGTATCGCGCGACTTCCAGCCCACGGTTTTCTCGAGCTTGACGGACGCGGCGTTGACTGGCGCGTCGCCGTCGATGCGCGTCCAGGCCACGGCGGGGCGCTGACCGTACAGCTCCAGGTTGCCGCCCATCAACAGGATGCCGCGCGTCCCCATGCCCATGATGTTTTCGGTGGTGTCGGTCGCGGTCAGCGTGATTGCAGCTTTGTGGGTGAAGGGCTTGCTGGCGCTGCCGACGCGCAATGCGCCGTGCAGCATGATGTACCCGGCCTGCAATTCCAGATCCTCGTCCGCGAACTCGAGCGCGCCCAGCACGGTCAGGCTTTTCAGGTTGGGCGTGTTCACGTCCAGCGTGACGCGCTGTTTGGCCGGAATCGTGACCGCCTCGCCCGCCACCGGAAGCTTGCCGCTCGGCCAGGTGCTCGGGTTGCTCCAGGTGATGGCCGGGGTGCTCGGGCCGGGCGGGGGAGGGCTGGGCGGTGGGTTGTTCGGGTTCGGGTTCGGGTTCGCGCCCTGGCAGGCGATCAGCGCCAGCCCGAGGCACAGCGAGAGGATCGGGGTCGCTTTCATCGCCTCACCCTAGCGAGGTTCTGCGCTTGCCGTTGTCAAAAATCTCGCTGTGGACGGTGCGGTTGCTTCACTCGAGGAACGCTTCGCAAGGAATCTTTCGAAGGCTGGACTCTCGGACATGGCTCGCCGCGCTTGGGGTCGGGAAACCGTTCAGCACGTGTTTTCGAGGTGTTCTGGATCGCGAACGCTGGTGCGGTTGCTTCACTCGACCTCCTGCGAAAGCGGTCGGAAACGTCTCGAGGGCAGGGCGGATCACAGACCCACCCCGACAAACCCTGTCCTGTAGGGGCAACCTTGATGGTTGCCCTCGCGTCGAAACATTTTTGAGACTGACTTTCCCACGCGGTTTACTCGAGGCACGCCTCGCGGTTTACTCGAGGCACTCCTCGAAGCCCGGATCGCGGGGTTCGGCGTGCGCTCGAGATCGGAACACCGTCCAGCACGCATATTCAAGTGTGGGTGCTGGACGGTGTTCTCGAGATTGATGGCGTGCGCTCGAGGTGGATCGGATCGGTGAATTCAATCCTAGAGATCAGTACAATGTCCGACCGTCGCCCAGCAGGTAGGCGTGGCAATCTTTGGAGGGGTTGTCGCAGTTCTCGATCCAGGTTTTTTTGGTGTTCACGTCCCAGCCGTTCCACCAGTCGCCGTGCGCCGAGAACCCGCCGCCAAGCTTGGCGTAATCGTACATGTCGGACGAGATGTGCCAGCCTTTCGCGCCGCCCGCGGGAATCGGGAAGCGCACGTTGAAGCTGATCTCGGGGATCGGTACGGGATGGCTCGAGGGGCACGCGCCGCTGACCGGGTTGGCCATGTGGCTCTTGTGATCGGCGGAATCGAGGTTCACGCCGTCCCAGCACTGCGGGAAGTCGATGCCGAGGTTCACGTGCTTGCCGGGGCCGCACTGCGGATCGTTCAGCACGTCCTGAATCGAATCCTTGTGCCCGATGTAGACTTCCACGCAGCCCCAATGCCCCTGACCCTGCGCGCTGCTCAGGTTCTTGTCGCCGGAGATCATGCGCAGTCCCTCCGGCATGGGTTTGACATCGGCGGGTTTGATCCCCAGGTAGCCCGTCTTGTAGTAAAAAATGGCGCTGTCCGGCAGCACCACGTTGCCCGAACCGTCAATCAAGGCCGGAACCCAGTAGGCCGTGCGGTTCAACGTTCCGCCCGCGCAGGTCGAACGGCCCGACTTGGCGATCGAATCGGCGCTCGAGGACGCGTCCGTGCCCGAATTCCCGAAGAACATGTGCAAGTGCGAGGCGCCCGGCTTGCCCGGTGAGACGATCGGATCGTCGAAGGCGAAGTGCGATACATCGCACGGTTCTCGGAACGCCCCGATGTCACTGGCGACGCCGCGATCGTCGGTGGCCTGGACACGCGGCCCGTCGTAGCCCGGATGCCCGAGCGGAATGGTCACGGTCGCGCCCAGGCCACCCATGCCCGGCATCGGGTTCTGAACGGTCTGGGTTTTGTAGGCGCTGGCGTATTCGCACACGGCTGCGCCCGAGCCGCCGCCGGGCAGGTCAAAGTTGTAGTCCTTGCAGTAATCGAGGCCGCCATAAAAACTCTTGATGGTCGCTTTGCCGTCCAGCACGAATCGTACGTCGCGCAGGCCGCTGAAACTGCCCCCGCTGTACTCCTTGGCGCAGAACACCCAGGTCGTCGGGGTTGGCGTTGTCGGCGGTGTCGTCGGTGGGCTGGGTGGCGAAGGCGGCGTCGCGCTCGGAGGGGCGGGCGGTGGGGTCGTGTTTGGGCTGACGGCGTTGCAGCCGATCAACGCGCATACGGCCAGCGCGATCAGACCTCGGATCGCGTTTCTCGAGAAAAACGAAATGGCGTTGCGCGGTGCGTTGGTCATGGCGTGAAGATACGCTCGATGCGCTGCGGCGCGTTCGGAATTTTTCACGGCGCCGATCGGCATCAATGCACCAGTCAATCTCGAGAATACCGTCCGGCACGCAGATTTAGGTATGCGTGCTGGACGGTGTCGGCTGCGCTCGATGTTCGGTGCACGACAGCCACCCGCGAGCCCGCCAGCGTAGGCTCACGCTCTATGGACTACATCCGACTCGGAACGACCGGCCTGAAGGTTTCAAGAATCTGCCTGGGCATGATGACCTACGGAGATCCCAAACTCCGCCCCTGGTCGCTCGAGCAACCCGAATCGGAACCCTTCGTGGTGCGCGCCCTGGAAGCGGGCATCAACTTCTTCGACACCGCCAACACGTATTCCGCTGGTCGCAGCGAGGAAATCACGGGTGCGCTCTTGGGCAAGCACGCGCGGCGCGATGAAGTCGTGATCGCCAGCAAGGTCTTTTTCTCGGTCGGTGCGAGCGGCCCGAACCAGCAGGGCCTGTCGCGCAAGCACATTTTTTCCGCCGTGGACGCGAGCCTGAAGCGCCTGAACACGGATTACATCGACCTCTACCAGATTCACCGCTTCGATCCCGAAACCCCGATCGAAGAAACCATGGAAGCCCTGCACGACGTGGTCAAATCCGGTCGGGTGCGCTACATCGGAGCCTCCAGCATGTACGCCTGGCAGTTCGCAGAGATGCAGCACGCCGCCCAGACGCACGGCTGGACGAAGTTCGTCAGCATGCAGAACCACTACAACCTGCTCTACCGCGAGGAAGAGCGCGAGATGATGCCGTTGTGCCATGCCACCGGCGTCGGCGTGATCCCGTGGAGCCCGCTGGCGCGCGGCGTGCTGACCGGCAACCGCAAGCGCAGCGGCGAAAAACTGACCGCCCGCGCCGAGACGGACGGTTTCGCCGACAAGCTCTACTCGCACCCGACGGATTTCGATATCGTTGATCGCGTGACCGAAATGGCCCAGGCCAGAGGCGCCTCGAACGCGCAGGTGGCGCTGGCCTGGATGCTCCAGAAGGCCTTCGTGACCGCACCGATCATCGGTGCCAGCAAAATGCAGCACCTCGAGGACGCGATTTCTTCGGTCGAATTGAAACTTTCAGCCGACGAAATCGCGCGGCTCGAGGAACTGTACGTGCCGCACCCGATTGCGGGGCACTGAGCCGTCGGCACCGTCCAGCACGCAGTCTTATATTTGCGTGCTGGACGGTGTCTCGCAATGACTGAACCTCGAGCAGATCCCGTGAACATTTCAGGTCAGGCCGTGCGCTCGATTTCGACCTGTGAGACGCGCTTTCTGTCGGGATAAATTTGAGCTTGCCCGTTCTCAGGACTCGAATCCGGTTACGACGATCCAGTCACCGTGCTTTCTCGAGAATTCGCTGTTCTTCTGTACCGCCCGAGGTTCACTGAACGCGAGGCCATCCGTCCGCCGTCCACTTCAGCGTCTGAATCAGGAATTTGATTTCCCCGAACACATCGCCGTCGTAGTAGTGATACACCATCCGAAACGTGCCGCGATCGTTCCTGACCGTCTGCCCGCCGGGGCCGCGCACGCGGTCGTGCCCCCCCAGCAGCAGGCTGCCGCCGCCGTTGGACAGGGGAACGTTTTTTTCGTCCACGTATGGCCCGGTGATCTTTCTGGATCGCCCAACCCTGATGTTGTACGTGCTTTCCGCGCCGCGACAGCAGGCGTCGAAGGACGTGAACAGGTAGTAAAACCCGTTTCGGTAGATCAGGCTCGGGGCTTCTACGGCTCCGCCGTGGCGCGAGGCGAGCGGGTACAGGGTTGAATCTCGGCTCGAGAGCTTGCCCGTTTTTGAATCCAGCCGACGCAATTTGATGCCGTCCCAATACGATCCGAACGCCAGCCACGGTTGTCCGTTGGCGTCCACGGTTCGGTTCGGATCGATCGCGTTCCAGTCGTCCGTGCCGCCTCTGGATCGGATCACCATGCCTTTATCAATCCATCTGTACTTCGGGTTTTTCGCGTCCAGCGTGGTATTGGTCGCCAGCCCGATCACCGATTCGTTCGTGCCGAAGTGTGACGCCGCGTAGTACAGCCAGTACTTACCGTCGGCGTAAGAGATGTCCGGAGCCCAGAGGTTGGGCACCTTCCCGATTTGTGTGGTGATCCAGGCTGGCGTGGTTTCAAAGACGGTTCCGGCGAACGTCCACTCGCGCATGCCTGAAGATTGGCGAATCTGAAGGCTGCCGTCGTTCAGGCCGCCCTCGTCGCCGGTGGCGAAGACGTACCAGGTCTTTCCAGCTTTGATCATGCTCGGGTCGTGCGCGTGGATGTCCCCGGTCGGTTCGGTCAGTCCGGGGTTCGCCGCGTTGCCCAGCCCAACCCCGAGAACCAGCGCCAGACCGACCAGGGTCGCTTTGAACGTGCCGATGCTCGAGGTTCGCCCTCGAGCCAGAGGGTCGCTGGTGTTCGTCATGAGGTACCTCGTTCTTGGGAAGACCGTCTGGGACGTATTTTCTCGAGATATAAAATTCGTGTCCAGGACGGTGTTTCGGTGAATCTAGGCTCGTAATCCCTGCGCGAGGGCGTAATACAGGTCGTTCTGGCGCAACTCGTTCTTGAATGTCCGCAAGCGCGTGTCCGCGTCGATCACGACCAGTTCCACGCCCGCGATCGCCGCAAAATCCTCGATCATCTCGGTCGTGACGGCGTAACTGTAGCCCGTGTGGTGCGCGCCCCCGGCGTAAATCCAGGCGGCGCAGGCGGTCTTGAAATCGGGCTCGCACTCCCAGACGGCTCGAGCCACCGGAAGTTTCGGCAAGGCCGGGTGCGCCACGGCGCTGACCTGGTTGACGATCAAACGGAATCGGTTGCCCATGTCGACCAGGCTGGCGTTGATGGCCGCGCCGGGCTGCGCGTCGAACACCAACCGCACCGGGTCTTCCTTGCCGCCGATGCCCAACGGGTGAACTTCCAGTCTGGGTTTGGCCGCCGCGATGCTCGGGCAGACCTCGAGCATGTGCGAGCCCAACACCTGATGCTTTCCCGGCTCGAGGTGGTAGGTGTAATCCTCCATGAAGCTCGTGCCGCCGGGCAGTCCGTGCGCCATGACTTTCATGGCGCGCACCAGGATCGCGGTCTTCCAGTCGCCCTCGCCGCCGAAGCCGTAACCGTCGGCCATCAGGCGTTGCACCCCCAGGCCGGGCAGTTGCCTGAGTCCGTGCAGATCCTCGAAGCTGGTGGTGAAGCCCTTGAAGCCGCCCCGCTCGAGAAAATCGCGCAGCCCGAGTTCGATCCTCGCGCCGTCCCGCAGAGATTCGTGGCGCGGCGCACCCGCGCGGAGTTCCGGGGCGAGTTCGTATCGATCCCCGTATTCCGCGCAGAGGTCATCCACAGCTTTCTCGGTAACGGCGTTGACCCGCGCCACCAGATCGCCTACGCCGTAGCCGTCGATGGCCGCACCGAAGCGCATCTCGAAGGAAACCTTATCGCCCTCCGTCACGGCCACAAAGCGCATGTTGTCGCCGAAACGCGCGAAGCGAGCGCCCTGCAAGTCGTGCCAGGCGCGCGCCGCCCTCGTCCACGCGCCGATTCGATCCTGAACTTCCGCATCCGACCAGTGCCCGACCACGACCTTGCGACCCAGCCGCATGCGCGTGTGCAAGAAGCCCGCCTCGCGGTCGCCGTGCGCGGCCTGGTTGAGGTTCATGAAATCCATGTCGATGCTGTCCCACGGCAGATCCCGGTTCCACTGCGTGTGCAGGTGGCAGAACGGTTTTTGCAAGCCCGAAAGCCCGCCGATCCACATCTTGGACGGGGAAAACGTGTGCATCCAGAGGATCAACCCGGCGCAGTTCGGGTCGCTGTTGGCGGTCAGCATCAATGCGCGAATCTCTTCGGGGGTCGTCAGGAGCGCCTTGAACTTGACCTCGAGCGGGATCGCGGGCGCGTCGTTCAGTGCTGCCGCGATGCCCCTGGCGTTGCTGGCGACCTGCTCGAGCGGGCCGGGGCCGTAGAGGTGCTGCGAGCCGCAGACGAACCAGATTTCTGGCGTGGCGAGGTTTTGCATGATCTCCTTTTGCGCTTGGCTCCCGAGAACACCGTCGTGGACAGCGTTTTAACGCTGCGTGCTGGAGCGCGAATAGCCCGTCAGGTGCTGTTCCATGAGCAAGAACGATGTTCCCCGTTCCGCGTCAATTCGAGGCGGCGTTTGCCTGGGAAATCTCGGGTGGACGAGTGCTGTCGCCTCGAGCATTCGTGACCCGTCAGGCTCGAGACGCGCTCAACGCTGGCCATAGACGTTGGTGTATCGGTGGTGCAGCTTGTCGATGTCGGCCTGAGAAATCGGTTTGACATCGCCCAGTTGAAAGGCCAGGAAGACCGTGCGGGCCGCGTCCTCGCACATCACGGCGGCCTTGACCGCATCCCTGGGCGTCTTGCCGATGGCGAAGACGCCGTGGTTCTGCAGGATGATCGCTGGGCTGCGGTGTCCGGTCAGGACGCGCACGACCTCCTGTCCGATTTCCTCGCCGCCGATCAGCGCGAAACCGCCGCACGGGATCGGCCCGCCGAACTCGTCGGCCATGGCGGTCAGCACGCACGGGATTTCCCTGGCGTTGGCGGCCCAGGCGGTCGCGTAGGGGCTGTGGGTGTGAACGATGCCGCCCACCTGCGGCATGTGCCGGTAGATGTACGCGTGCGTGGCCGTGTCGGACGATGGCTTGAGCCCGCCCTCGAGCGGCTTCGCGTCCAGATCGGTCACGACCATGTTTTCCGGGGTCAGTTCCTCGAATAACAACCCCGAGGGTTTGATGACCATCGCCTCGCCGTCTCGGGCGCTGATGTTGCCGCTCGTCCAGGTCACCAGGTTGTTTTTCGGCAATTCCAGGTGCAATCGCGCCACGTCCTGCCGCAGTTCTTGGAGCATCACTCGCGTTTCCTTCCTGGGCGGGTCGCCCGACGCGCCCTCGGGTACGGCATCTGGCTCGAGAACGCCGTCCGGGTCAGGCCACCGTCTCGCGCAGCGATCGGTTGCGGATGGCTTTCAGGCGCTTCATGACATCGTTTTCGCCGCGTCCGAAGTAATCGTGAAGGCGTCGGTACTCCGCGTACAGCTCGTCGTAGACGCGCTGATGCTCGAGCTTCGGCTTGTACGCACCCTTGAAAGATCTGCCCATGCTGGCGGCTGCCGCGTAAATGTCCCGGTAAGCGCCGGCGGCCACCGCCGCGTGAATCGC
>CAXTKV010000226.1:0-7748 GCA_964244895.1 uncultured Deinococcales bacterium | reverse complement strand
GTCACCGAGAACGGCGCGGCCTTTCGGGACGAGCCCGACCCGGACGGGGCAATCGACGATGCGCCGCGCCAACGGTACTTCGAGCGGCACTTCAAGGCGTGCCGCGAGGCCACCGCTCAGGGCGCGAACCTGAAAGGTTACTTCGCCTGGTCGCTGATGGACAACTTCGAGTGGGCCGAAGGCTACGAGAAACGCTTCGGGTTGACGCGCGTCAATTTTGAAACCCAGGAACGGCGTCTGAAACGATCCGGTGAATGGTTCCGGGACTTTCTGGCGACCCGCTAATATCCAATCGCCTGCCACTCACCCGTCGGAGATTCGAGCATGACACAGGCCGAAAGCACCATCACCCGAGCAGAAGCCCTGCACGCCATTCAAAACCCGATCCTGCGCGGCTTCAACCCCGACCCGAGCATCCTGCGCGTCGGTGAGGATTACTACATCGCCACCAGCACCTTCGAATGGTTCCCCGGCGTGCAGATTCACCACTCGAGAGACCTGGTCAACTGGCGCTTGCTGACCCACCCGTTGACGCGCCGCTCTCAGCTTGCGATGCGCGGCGACGGCGATTCGGGCGGCATCTGGGCTCCGTGCCTGACGTACTCGGATGGCGTGTACTACCTGATTTACACCGATGTCAAGGCGTTCAGCATGACGGCGGCCTTCAAGGACACGCACAACTACCTGGTGACCGCCACGGACATCATGGGGCCGTGGTCGGAACCCACCTATCTCAACTCGAGCGGTTTCGACCCGAGCCTGTTTCACGACGCCGACGGGCGCAAGTGGTTCCTGAACATGCTCTGGGATCACCGCCAGGGCAAGAATCAATTCGGCGGGATTCTGTTGCAGGAGTTCAATCCGGTCACGCGCAAGCTCACCGGAACCGTAGAAAACATTTTTCGCGGCACGCCCCTGATGGTCACCGAAGGGCCGCACGTCTACCAGCGCGACGGCTGGTATTACCTGCTGACCGCAGAGGGAGGCACGGGTTATGAGCACGCCGCCACCATCGCCCGCTCGAGAAGGCTCAACGGGCCCTACGAAGTCCACCCGCAGAATCCCTTGCTGACCGCCTGGGGCAGGCCGCAGCTGGAACTTCAGAAGGCGGGTCACGCCAGCTTGGTCGAGACGCAGACGGGCGAGTGGTACATGGCGCACCTGTGCGGCAGGCCGTTAGAGCCAGGCGAGGAGCGCGGATTTTGCAACCTCGGGCGGGAGACGGCCCTGCAAAGGATTACCTGGGGAAACGATGGCTGGCCGCGCGTGATCGGCGGCGGGAATGCGCCCCTGACGAGCGTTCCCGCGCCAAAACTCAGTCCGCACCCGTGGCCCGCGGAACCCCCGCGCGACGACTTCGAGGCTCCCGAACTGGGCGTTGACTGGCAGACCCTGCGCGAACCCGCCGATCCGAGTTGGCTGTCGCTGACGGAACGCCCCGGATTCCTGCGCCTTCGCGGCCTCGAGTCACCGAACTCCCTGCACCGCCAATCGCTCGTCGGTCGCCGGTTGCAAACCTTTCGCGCCGAGGCCACGACCTGCCTCGAGTTCGAGCCCGAGCACTTCCAGCAGATGGCTGGCCTCTCGGCGTACTACGATTCCCGGCACTGGGTGTACTTGCGCGTCTCCAGGGACGAAACCCTCGGCAAGACCTTGAACCTGCTGGTCTGCGATCGCAACATGCCCAGCGAACCGCTCGAGCGCGAGGTTTCGATTGACGGCTGGGCTCGCGTGTACCTGCGCGTCCGGTTTGATCGTTCCACGTTCCAGTTCTCGTACTCGAGCGACGGCGAAACGTGGCTCGAGATCGGGCCAAAGTTTGAATCCCACAGGCTCTCCGACGATTATTGCAACGGCCTGGCCTTCACCGGAACCTTCATCACACTCTCGGCGCAAGACCTGGCGGGGACGCGCCATCACGCCGATTTCGACTTCTTCGAGTACCGCGAACTCGAGGGATGACCCGTTCAGTGCCCGCCCGCGTCCCTCGGGCCGAAGCCGATGCGCTTTTGCAGCAACACCGTCCAGCACGCGTTTTCTCGATGCTCAATATTCGTGTGCTAGACGGTGTCCCTAAAATAGCTTCCCCGATACCGCGAGTGATACGTTCTCTTCTCGAATGCCAGTCATCCGTTCTTCGTTGAGGATCGCAAGGCGATCTGGAGCGCGCCAGCCTTGAGCACCGCCCTCAAAACCGTCCCCTCCCGCCTGACCCGAATTCGGCAGCGCTCGGGCTGGGTCGGGTACGCCTTCATCGCGCCGTTTTTCGTGCTGCTCTTGACTTTCGGCATCGCGCCGCTGGTGTTTTCGTTGTGGGTTTCGTTCAACGATTGGAACCCGACCAGCGGCGTCGGTTTCATGAAATGGTCGGGCTTGTGGGCGTACAACTTCACGTTGAACGACCCGTACTTCTGGAACGCGCTGGCGCGCACCCTGCGCACGGCGGTTTTTTCCGCCGTGCCGCAGCACCTGATCGCGATTCCGCTGGCGTTCGTGCTTCACATGGCGTTCAAACGATTGCAGGGATTGATCGGCACAATTTTCTTTTTGCCATACATGACCTCGAGTATCGCGGCAGGCAGCGTGCTCGTCTCGTTCTTCTCGTTTACCTGGGGCATTCTGGATTGGGTCGTATCGCAGCTTTCGGGCGTGCCCGTGATCGGCGGGTTGATCCCGAACCTGTACGCGTACCGCACCGAAGGCTACGCGGCTTTCGTGCAGCTCTGGACGACGGTCGGCTGGAACGTGCTGCTGTACTTGATGGTCTTGAACACGATCCCGCGCAGCCTGTATGAAGCCGCCCAGATCGACGGCGCGGGCTTCTGGCGGATGTTCCGGCACGTGACCCTGCCGCTCTTGCGCCCGATGATTTTCGTGGCCTTCACCATGAGCTTCCTGCGCGGCATTCAGAGCGCCAGCAACGACTGGTATTCGGCCCGCTTCGATCCTCGGGTGACGGATTTGCCGACGTACATCATCCGAACCGGATTCTGGGATTTCGACATGGGATTGGCCAGCGAGATGACGGTCGTGTTTTTTCTGGGTATGGTCGCCATCGTGCTGGTCGTGTACGGGCTGATCGGGCGCAATTTCTCGAGCGTCGCCTCGAGCGCCCACACCGAGAGCCATCAATCGCCCGTGCGCTTCTCACCCGCCTCGAGGGTCGCGCTGAAGTTGACGCTGCTCGTGGCGTTGGTCGCTTCCATCCTGCCTGTCGTACTGGTGCTGGTCAACGCCACGCGCGCGTTCTCGTCGGGTGACATCGACCTGAGCATCGGTGATGCGCTGGGCGCGAACCTGACGGTGCTGCTGCAAGCCCTGCCGCATTTTTGGGGCAACCTCTGGAACAGCGTCTACATCTGCACGCTGGCGGCCTTCGGGGCGGTCGTGACCTCGAGCCTGGCGGCTTACGCGTTCTCGTTCCTCGAGTTCCGGGGACGGACACCGCTCTACGCGCTGGTGCTGGGCGTGATGCTCTTCCCGTCGTTGCTGAACCTGATTCCGACCGTGCTGGTGATGGCCGTGATCGGGTGGCTCGATCAGGCCAGGGCCATCTGGGTTCCGGCGGTGGTGAGCGCCTTCGGCGTCTTTTTGACCCGTCAGTACCTTGTGGCCGCCGTGCCCAGGGAATTGCTCGAGGCCGCCCGCGTGGACGGCGCGAGCGAACTGAGTATTTTTGCGACGATCGTTCTGCCTTTGGCTCGCCCGGTGCTGGCGACGCTGGGGTTGTTGACTTTCGTGACGGTCTGGAACAACGCCGGTGCGGCCCTCGCGATCCTCAAGAACCCGGACGTGCAGATGCTCACGCAGGCGCTCAGCACGATCTCGAATGCGGGCTCGTCGGTCGCGGTCGGTATCGCCATCGCCAGCGTTCCAGCCCTGGTGCTGTTCGCAATTTGCGCCAGCCAGATCGCTCGCGGCATGAACATCTCGAGCCCGATCGGGTTCAACCTCGGGAACGCTCTGCCCCGATTCTCGAGCCCTCCCGCCAACCCGAACGCGATCCTCGGGGCGGACGGGGTGCGGGCGGTGGCCTGCTTGATGGTCGTGTTTCACCACCTCTCGCAGCGCCTGAACCGGCCCGAGCAGACGCGATTCGTGCAGGAAGCGCAAGCCTTCGTCATGACGGGCGCGGTCGGCGTCAGCGCTTTCTTCGTGCTTTCTGGGATGCTCTTGTCCATCCCGTTCTGGCGCGCCTTCCAGTCCGGCAAACCCTTCCCCAACCTGCTCGAGTTCGCTCGCCGCCGCGCCGTCAGGATCGTGCCGGGGTTTTACGCCAGCCTGTGCCTGAGCGCGCTGCTGACCGCGTTCTTCGTGCCTGACGCGCAGGCCGTGGTGCTGCGCCTCGTGTCGGGATTGACGTTCACCTCGGCGCTCCATTACGTGACGCTCTTTCCGGCGGATCTGAACGGTCCGCTCTGGAGCATCGGTTTCGAGGTGCTGTGTTACGCCGTCATGCCGCTCGGGATGGCCGCCATGTTCGCGCTGTACGCCCGGACGGGCGCTCGAGCCTCGATTCGCACCGGCTCGATCTTCTGGCTCGGCGTGTTGATCGTGACGATGATCGCGCACCAGTTGATTCTGGTGAACCTCGTGCCTGACAGCCTGGATCGGGGCTGGGATCACGGTATCGTCGGCGGCGCGAAATACTGGATGCCGAACTACAACGCCGTCGGGATGTTCGCGCATTACATCCTCGGGGTGCTGGCGGCGGGTGCGATCGTGAAACTGAAATCGGTGTCCCGAGCCTCGAACTGGTGGTTCGATCTGGTCGCGCTGGTCGCGCTGATCGGTCTGATCGCGTTGTTGTGGCAGCTCCGATACGCGCCCGATTTCGCCTTCAGCATCGGCGCTCAGCCGTACTTCTTCCCGAGCTTCCCGCTTCTGGTGGCGGTCTTGCTGGTCGCGCTGCCGTTCTCGAGGATGCTGGGCAGGATCTTCGATAATCCCTTCGCGCGGTACACCGCCAGGTTATCGTTCGGGTTGTACATCTGGCATTACCTGATCCTGGAACTGATCCGGTTGACCGTGATTCCGGATTTTCACTACTTCGGCATTTCGAGCTTGAACCAGCACTCGCTGATTTCTGGTCTCGCGTTGGCGCTCGCGTACGGCGCGGCCAGCCTGTCGTACAAGCACATCGAAGCGCCGTTTCTCGAGGGTTCGCTCCCGAAATCTCGAGAGACGAGCGCGTGATCTCGAATCCGCTTTGGTTTGATCTGTATTTTGGTCAAATCAAAACTGCGCTGTGGTGCGGAGAATGCGAATGAAATCGTCTGCGACTGAAGCGGCGAAGCCGCGCAAGTCAAAGACGATTTCCTGTGCATACCGGTCGTGCGCGAATGGCTCGGGTGTACCCGCCACGATCGCCAGGAACACCGTCCAGCGCGGTGTCCCAAGAGTACGTGCTGGACGGTGTTCTCTCGCTTGCTCTCGTGCAGCAAGCACCCATCGGAGTCTCGAACCTGAACGCCCGGAGACCCGAGGGTTCCAACTTAGTCGCTCAAACCGACGCGTTGAAACTCGATCCGGGACACCTCGAGCACCTTCTGGAGCGCCGCAGCGAAAGGCAGCATGACCGTCGCCCCGGCTGCCGCGACGTGCCCGCCACCGCCGAGCGCGAGCGCGATGTTTTGAGCGGAGACGGTTCCTCGGGAACGCAATGAAACCTTGGTGCGGTCGCCGTAATCTTTCATCAAGGCCGCGAGTTGCGTGCCCTCGGCTGTGCGGATGATGCCGACCAGCGATTCGACTTCTTCCCAGCTCGCGCCGATCCGATCCAGCATGGCTTGGTTGACGAAGGCCGTGACCATCGAGCCGTTCAACGGGAAGTCAATCGTGGCCAGCACCTCGGCCTGCAGGCGGAAGAAGTTGCGCGGTTGCGTCGCCAGTTGTTCGTTGATTTCTGCCAGTTTTCCGCCTCGTTCGATCAGGGTCGCGGCGTCGCGCAGCACGTTGCCGTTCGTGTTGGAAAACCTGAACGATCCCGTATCGGTGATGATGCCTGTCAGGATCGGCGTGGCCACGGATTCGTCCCAGACAGTATTCATGGCCTCGAGCAAATCCTTGACGATCATCGCGGTCGCGGCCTTGCCGGGTTCGACCAGCGCTATTTGCCCGTAACGCGGATTGCTGCCGTGGTGGTCGATGTTGATGATCGGGATGCCCTCTTGGTTCATCGGGACGCCCTCGACCCTGGCTTCATCGCCGGAATCGAGCGCGATCAGCAGCGCGCCGTCCGGCAGGCTGGACTGGTGGTTCAACAACTCGTTCTCGAGCGTCAGGAAGGACAAATAACGCGGTGAAGTGCCGACCGGCCTCGCGTCCAGACCGAGTTGTTGCAGGCCCCGCGCGAGCCCCAGCACCGAACCGATGGCGTCACCGTCGGGATCGACGTGCGCCGCGATGTAGATCGGCCCGCCGTGGGCGCGGATTGTCGATGCGATCAATTCAATCTTGCCAGCGTAATCGTGTTCCGAGGCGTTCTGCGTCATGACGGCGAATCATACCCTCGCGCGATACCTCGGCAGCTGCGCGTTCGTGACTCCAGATCGTGGCTGGCAAAACAGAACCCGGTTCTCGCAGGGCGGCCCGGCTCGAGCACACCGTGCTAGACGGTGTCGTTGATGGTGTTAAAATTGGCGTGCTGGACGGTGTTTTTTGCGTCAATGATTTAACCCCTCCACGATCGTCGATCTTCAAGTGATGCCTTGTGGCCGGTGTACAGTGGTCGCGTGCTGATCTACGGTCGAAACCCGGTACTCGAAGCCATTCGCGGAGGACAGGTGGAACGCCTGTTCGCAGCGCGCGGTATCGAACCGCGTTTTGCCCGCGAACTCGAGGAACAAGCCGCACAAGCTGGACTCGAACTCGAGTGGGTTGCCCGCATCGAGATGGATCAGGTCGTGGAAACCACCCATCATCAAGGTGTCGTCGCAGAAATCCCGGATGCCGACTGGAGCGATCTCGAAGATGCGTTCGCGCTCGCGGAATCGCGCGGTGAGCAACTCCTGCTGGTGCTTTTGGACGGCATCACCGACCCCCACAATTTCGGCGCGATCATCCGTTCCGCCGAGGTGCTCGGAGCCCACGGCGTCGCCGTCGAGGAACGCCGCAGCGCACCCCTTTCACCGACCGTCGTCAAAACTGCCGCCGGAGCCACCTCATATTTGCCGATCGCGCAAGTCAAGAACCTGCCGCGATTGATCGACGAACTCAAAGAGCGCGGTGTCTGGGTTTACGGTGCGGCAGGCGAATCCGAAAACACGCTCCGAAACCTCGATTGCGACCGCCCCCTCGCGCTCGTGATCGGTTCCGAAGGCGATGGCCTGCGCCGTCTGGTTCGCGAAAAATGCGATGCGCTCGCCGCGATTCCAACGAAAGGAAGAGTGCAGTCGCTCAATGCCTCCGTCGCGGCTGCCCTCCTGATTTACCAGGCCATCGAAGGCAGAACGTAAGCCCATTTTGTCAGTCCGCTGAGATGTCCTCGAGCCCGATCCACGATCGAACCCTTCAACGATCTCCGGGTTCGTCCTCGAGTTCAAAATAAAGATTTCGAGGGAATCCGCGAAATCTTTCGTCTGGAACGGCAAATTTTGCACTCTCACCGTGGCAGTTGACATCACCATTAGCCCGATGTACACTTTCGTTCGCCTCGTTTGAGGCCTCGCGGTCAGAGGCAAACGACGGGGCTGGGTTCTTGACAATACGATTCCGATCTTGCAAGTTAACTTGCTGATCACAAAGAC
>CAXTKV010000225.1:0-7819 GCA_964244895.1 uncultured Deinococcales bacterium | reverse complement strand
CCTGGGCGGCAACGCATCGAAGCGACCACCACGGACAGCATGGAATCGGGCGTGACCGCCTTCACCGAAGTTGACGTGGTCAACAGCACCCCTACGGCCTTCATCGCGAGCCCGACGAGCGGCACCACGATATTCCGAGGGCAGTCCGTGGCGCTCAGAGGCTACGGCCTCGACCGGAACGAAGGGCCGGGGCCGGAGGACGGTCGGCTCGAGATCGGCTGCCGCTGGTCGGGCACGAACGATGGTGACACCCTCCCGTCGAGCTGCACCGGGAGCGCCAGCTTCGCCACTTCCGGCCCGCGCACGCTCACCCTGAACGTGACCGACCCGCAGGGCGCGGTCTCGGCCACGGCGAGCGTGACCGTGAACGTGACCGACCCACCCGCCAACCTTCCGCCGAATGCGAGCATCGCGGTGTCACCCGCCAAGGCGTACTACGTCTTCGACCAGAACGGGCTCGCCGACACGCTCCGGCTCAGCGCCTCGGCGAGCGACCCGGAAGGCAACCTCCCGCTCTCCTACCGCTGGCAAGCGCGCAAGCTGTCCTCGACGGGGAGCGATCAGGGAGCACCGCTGGCCCTCGGGACTGACATCTCGCCGTCGTGGGTGCTCTCTGGCCCGGCGACCCGCGCGTTCCTGCTCGAGGACGCCAGCAACGCTTGCGTATCGGGAACCGGACAGCGGGTTCGCATCGAGCTGACCGTGACCGACAGCCTCGGCAACGCGTTCGCACCGTTCACCGCCTCGAGCGAGGTTCGCATCGTCTGCCCTCCGAGCTGAGGGCTGTGCAGTTCACGGGAACACCGTCCAGGACGCACCTTTCGATTTGCGTCCTGGACGGTGTTCCCATCAATCTGGGAAGGTCAGTTTGCGCTTTGGAAAGACACTCAACATTGACGAGGCTCGAGCGTGCGGATTTCAGTGATTGTGGCGAGCGTTTTCACTCGAAAGCAGCGACCCGTTCACGCAAATCAGCCTGCCATCGGAGCGACGCGACCCCCGAATTATGCGCTTTTCCCCCGAGCAGGCGTCAAGCTTTTCCTCGCCTTCCTCAAACCCTCACCCTAGAGCCTGTTTGAATTCGTGTAGCACACGTTTCACGCCAGTCGTCGCAGCATCAGCCTCGTCATACACGCAAACGTTCGCTCAACCACCCACCGCCGAGGGACGACCTCAAACCCGGAACTGCCTGGACGCCCAGCACTTCCCCCCGCGACTTCCACCGTCCAGTTCAACGCACCCAGCACCCAACAGCCAAACTCCCAAAACCTGAAGCCTTGATCCACCCATACACGCTTCATCCCCCGAAATTCACCCTGCAAACGCTCGAGTAAATCCCGACCACCATCCGTTTCTTTCACGTTGGCTGGAGTCAGATGAGCTTTCAAGACCAAACCCAGCGTGTCCGTCAGAATGAACCGTTTACGACCATTGATTTTCTTGGCCCCGTCAAATCCTCGCTCGAGCGCAGACTCGCTGGTTTTGAGACTTTGCGAATCCGTGATGCAGGCGCTCGGTTGTGCTTCCCAGCATTCAGCCAAGCGGATCTGCTCGCGCAGGGCCGTGTTCAAGCGTTCCCAAAGCTCCTTTTTGACCCAAGCTCGCCAGTATCCATAAACGGTTCCCAGGGTGGAAAGTTGACGGGCATGGCTCGCCATTTGATGCCGTTGTCGAGCACGTAGAAAATCGCGTTGAAGATGATTAGGTAATTCCAGTGGCGACGCGGGTGCGGCTCGAGTTTGGGCAGGAGCGATTCGAGGAGAGCGATTTGATGTTCGGTAAGATTAGTTGGGTAGGTTCGCATCGGAAATTCGAGCCTACCCGCTTTTCGTTCAGGCTATTTTCGTCGTCCAGCACGAATTAAATCGCGTCCCAGGCGGTGTTCGCTCGAGCGAAGGACTCGAACGGGGTCAGACCAGTACACCTTATGCTCATTCTAGATGCACGAAAATCATCGTCTGGTACAGCTTTCAGGCTTCATCTTCACTCCACTTGACGCACGCAAAATGCCACTTGGCTCCGGGAGCAAGATCGCCTCGAGACCCTACAGGAGGTTCACATGAATTTGAGCAGAGCATTGATCGGTTCCGTCCTCGCCCTCGGTTTGATCGGCGTCTCGTTCGCCCAGAAGACCACCACGCCGCCCGCCGCGACCCCACCCGCCGCCACGATGGCCGCCGCGAGCTGCGCAGTGACGCCCGTGAACGTCAACACTGCCAAATCGGCGGACTTCCAGAAGATCCCCGGCATCAACGCAAAGCTGGCCGACGCGATCGTCAAAGCGCAACCGTTCAAGGATCAGGCCGATCTGGTCAAGCGCGTCAAGGGCATCGGCAACAAGAACATCGTCAAGTTCAGCCCGTGCTTCTTGTACAAGTAAGGCCACGCTGAAGATTTCCGACGACCGTTCGCACCTCGAGTTTCGAGGTGCGAACGGTGCTTTTGGTGAGCATGACTGACGAAAACACCGTCCAGCACGGTGTTCCTCGAATCTGTTCCGGTTGAGAACCTGAGTTTTCACGGGGTCTCCATTCAATGGGTTGAAGCTTTCGTCATGAACGCCCCTCAGAAATTACCTCCGATGATGGACATTCACCAGTCCACGCTCGAGTACGAGCGCTGGCTCGGCAAGCACCTGGAACTCGTGCGGGCCGACCTCGAGAGGAAACACCAGCGCATGAACGAAAGCGCCTTCATATTCTTGCGCGCCACGTTCTACCGCTTCGTGCAACGCTGGCCCAGCGTCTGCCCAAAACCGAACGAGGCCCCGAGCGTGCTGTCCGTGGGCGATTTGCACCTCGAGAACTTCGGCACCTGGCGCGACGCTGAAGGCCGTCTGGTGTGGGGCATCAACGACTTCGACGAGGCGTCCAGCCTGCCGTACACGCTCGACCTGGTTCGCCTGTGCGCCAGCGCAGAACTCGCCATCCAGGAAAATCACCTCTCGATCGCGCCGAAGCTCGCCTGCCAGAGCGTCCTCTCGGGCTACGAAGACGCGGTCAAGGCGGGTGGCGCGCCGTTCGTCTTGGAGGAGCGCCACGCTTGGCTGCGCGACCTGGCGCTGGCGGCGCTGACCGATCCAGTCGCCTTCTGGAGCAAGCTCGACGCGCTCCCCGACCTGAAACCCAAGCAGCGATCCGAGGCCGCAGGGCGCGCCCTGCGGCGCAGCCTGCCCGCGCCCGACCTCGAACACCGACTGATCCACCGGGTGGCCGGGCTGGGCAGCCTGGGTCGCCAGCGCCTCGTGGCCATCGCGGACTGGCGCGGCGGCAAGCTCGCGCGCGAGGCCAAAGCGCTCGCGCCTTCCGCGCGCCTGTGGGCCAGAGGCGATCTGAAATCGAGCGAGACCGAATACGCCAGGATCCTCGAGCGCGCCGTGCGCTGCCTTGACCCCGCCATGCGCGTGCAGGGCGGCTGGATCGTGCGCCGCCTCGCGCCGGATTCGGGCCGCATCGAAATGATCGCGCTGCCCAAGGAGCGCCACGAGGCCAAACTGCTCTACGCGATGGGCTGGGAGACAGCCAACGTTCATCTCGGCGGCCCGAAGGCGATCAAGGCCGTGCGGCGCGACCTCGAGACGCGAGAAAAAGGCTGGCTCGAGGTGGCCTCGCACGCGATGGCGAAAGCCACCCTGGAGGACTGGGTGGCCTGGAAATCGGCCCCTCGCAGCGCGCCGAAGCGAGTCCAGCAGCCCGAGCTACCCGAGCTACCCCGAGCAGCAAGGCGCACTCAAGCGGGCTGAAGTCCTGAGATCGGATCGGGACTCGAGACCGGCACTCGGACGAATCCAATTTCGCCCATCGGAGGCCACACCAGATGCTCAACACGGAACCCGTACCCGCGCCACCCGCGGCGCAAGCCCCGAAAACGCAACCCGACTGGCTCGAACCGCTCTGGCCCGCCAGAACAGCCATCATCGTGATCATCGCGCTGCAAATCGCACTCAGCGACCGCCTGACCCTCGGCCCAAACTGGTTGCTGCCCGCGCTCGAGCTGGCCATGCTGATCCCACTCGCCTTCGCCCCACAGGATCACACCATCGGCAAGCACCGCTCGACCCGCATCGGCGCCATCGCGCTGATCGCGGTGGTCAACGCCTCGAACGTGATTTCGTTGGTGTTCCTGGTCAACTCGATGCTGCACGGCAGCAAGGCGGGCGGCACGACCTTGCTGCTGGACGCCTTGAACATCTGGTTCACGAACACGATCATCTTTGCGCTGTGGTACTGGGAACTCGACCAGGGCGGCCCGCACGAGCGCGGACAACCCGGTTGCGAGCCGCCGGATTTTTTGTTCGCGCAGATGACCAGCCCGCAGTTCGCCAGGCCCAGTTGGAGGCCGGGCTTCGTGGATTACCTGTTCGTGTCCTTTACCAATGCCACGGCCTTCAGCCCGACGGACACGCTGCCGCTCTCGGGTTGGGCGAAGGTCTTGATGATGGTGCAGGCGGGCACGTCCTTGTTGACGGTGGCGCTGGTGGCGAGCCGGGCGGTGAACATCCTCACGTGAGAGCGCCCGCCACCGTGATCGTTGTGCTGATCTGGAACCTGACTGCCCTCGCAGTCGATCCGGACGGCATCAGCCCTCGAGGGCGCGAGGCTGTGAGGGCGTTCGCGCAGGCCATCGGTGGCGTTCCGGTCGCGTGCCGGGGCGACGTGGAAGCCGATCCGCGCTGGCTGTGCGTCAAAACCGCCCTCGAGATCGGGCGCGTCGAGACGAGCGCCTCGAGCGCCGTATCGAGCGTCGCGGGCTTGCGTCAGACTGACGACTGGGACGACGACAACGGCGCGCACTTCAGCTTTGGCGGCTCGAGCTTATCGTCTGGCGCGGTGATCGAAGCGGGGAAGGTGCGCTGGTTCGCCTGGCACGAGGTTCGACCGTGAACGCTCGAGTCGCCGGGGACTGCCCGTGCTGGTCGGGGCTTCTCGAGGGCTGATTTTTCTTGAGCCTGATCGGTGGTGCGCCGAAGCTGGCGAGCTGCGTGAGGTTCAGTGGATAGATCAGCGACACTGTCCGGCGCGCGAATCAAGTGATGCGTGCTGAACGGTGTTCGACGCGAGCGGCGGGCGAGGATCTCAGGCTGCCTTCCCGCCGGGCCGCGCCACGGTGATGCGCGCTCGAGGCTTCGGTCGAGGCCTCGAGATTCACCGCTGGCGCGCCTCAAATCTTGAGGAAGTCGTCCGGCGAGACATTTTGGCGCGAGATGATCTTGGAGGTGTCCACCACCAGATGTCCGTCGCTAACGCTCAGTGCGAACCGGGCCAGCGGCGTGCGGGCCGGGCCGCGCGTGACCGCGCCATCCGCTGCGAAGGCCGCGCCGTGGCACGGACAGAAGAAACCGCTATCGACCCCGGTGTATCTCGGCTGACAACCCTGATGGGTGCAGACCGGGACGAGCGCGATCAGGCCATCGCTGGTGTGCACGATGAACGTCTTGGCGTCCTGCGTGCGGTCGGTGACGCTGCCGAGCGCGAACGCCTCGGGGCTGCCGAGGTTCACCGTCGCCCCGGCGGGGTCGCTCTGCGTCTGGGCCGGAGTGGATGTTTGCTGCTTGTCGCGCGGTCGGGCGCAAGCCTCGAGCGCGGCGGTCGCCACGACCATTGCTGCGCCCAGGATGACGGTTCGCCTCGAGAGGGCGGAGGTCTCGAGCGGCGCACCACCGGGTGTTTTGGGTGAAGCTGGATCAAGGCGATCTACGGGCACGATGGAATCCTCCGGCCCGAGTCTGTCCAGCCCGGATGACGCCTTGATGAAGCGGCCTCGAGAACCCCGCTCAAGGCTCATCGGTTGGAGCGGACGGACTCGAACGCGTCCACCCAGGATCGGTAGCGCCGCGCGATCTCGGCGACGGCCTCGTCTCTCGAGCTGCGCTGGTCCCGCCAGGCCACAAGCGGCTCCCAGAAGGTCGTGCGCCCGACCGCGAAGCCCATGAAGCCCGGCACGCTCGCGGCGATCCCCAGCCACTGGTGGACTTTCGCGTCGTCCTCGCCGCGCCCGAGGATGATGCAGCCGACGCGATCGCGCCCGCCCTGCCGCGCCACCTCGACGATGCGCTGGCAGTCCTCGCGCCGATCCAGACCCTCGATCTTCCAGATGTCCGCCTCGACGCCCGCGCCCTGAAACGCCTGAATCGTCTGCACCATCAGGGTTGGGCGCAACTCCTGGTCGTAGCGCTTCTTATCGCTTCCGACGCGCTCGAGTTGCGCTTTCTCGGGTGGTACGAGCAGCTCGAACATGAACAGCCGCCCGCTGCCGTGCAAATAATCAGAGAGGTGTTTCAGGCGTTCGGTCTGCGCGGCGTTCAGGGCGGCATCGCCTTCGGGGTTATAGCGCACCAGAACCTTACAGAAGGTCGGGTTGACGGCCTCGATGTGGGCTGCGAACTCCTCGCCGTACTCGAAGTCGAACTCGTCCTGACCGCTTTTTTCTGCGGGGCAAGCCGTGGTGTAGCCGCGCTGGTTCGCGTCTTTCAAGATCGCCGCGCCGAATTGCTCGTCCACCAGGATGCCCGCTTTGGTGACTGGAACCCCGCCCTCGAGCGCGGCCTTGAAGCCGTCGTAAACGATCCCTTTGGCGGCGGCGATCTGGGCGGTCTGATCTGCGCTGAGCGCGCCCGTCCAGCCGAACATGCCCGTCTGGAACGAACCCCTGTGATCGAACGGCAGAATGTAGAGCGGTTTGTCGTAGCCGATGTTCACGTTGTTGCCTCCTGTTGTGACTCGAGGTTAACCGATCTGAAAGCTTGGGCCACACGACATTCTCCCGCACGACATTTTCGAGGAATGACGAGATACGAACACCGTCCAGGACAGTGTTCTTGTAGATCACGAGACTCGTGTCCTGGACGGTGTTCCTGAATTCTGGGCGGGTCTCTTCGGCCTCGAGCCTGAAGTTTTGGGCTGACTCGCCCGGAGCGCGAAGCCACCCTTGAAGGCATTCGCGTTGTCACCCAGGCGTACCGTTGGCGGGAAAGAATTGGGTAGGGAGCGCCATTGGCAGCCGATGCGCTGCAGGTAGAAGATCGCGTTGAGGATGCCGACTCAGAACCGGATGTACGGCCCGATTTTCTCGAGCATCTTCGGGCCGATACCCTTGACCTTATCGAGGTCGGCGGTGTTGGCGTAAGGCCTCGATTCGATGATCCGCGCCGCCAGCGCCGGGCCGATGCCGGGGAGCGCCTCGAGTTCGGGTTCGGAAGCGGTGTTGACGTTCACGCCGCGCGCCAAGATCGCGGTTGGGTCGGGTTGCGGTGCGCTCGAGGCGGGATTGATCGAGGACGCGTTGGTCGAAGGCGCGTTGGTCGAAGATGCCGTATTCATGCTGAATCCCCAACCCGTCGAGGATGCAGCGCCGGAGGCGGGTTTGGCGGTCGCGTTCGATGGGCTCGAGACCGCAGGGGCAACCGGTGGTGCGATTGCTGCCGGTGGTGGAGGGTTCGGTAACTCGAACAGTAATTTCCCACCTGGAGCGGGTTTGCTCGCGCTCGAGGCTGCGGCCTTCGGCTTGTTCGCGGGTTTCGTGGGAGATTTTCTGCCAGATTTGTCCGGTGCTTTCTCGCCCGTTGGAGGATTGGCGGGTGCCGCTTCAGCCGTCGGTACCGTCGGTGCGGGCTCGAGCGCGAGCACTTCGGCTGGTCTGGATGGTACGTGTCAGGAATCAATTAAACGTGTAGTAGCGAAACTGATGGGAATCGCATTTTTCGAGTATGCATCGTTTGTATATTTCAGTGGTTTGAATCACTCTAGTTTACAGTTTTTTGAGAGGGTTCGGGCGTGTCAAGCGAAGTGTGGCTAACGGCTTTCACACCGGCATCCGATCC
>CAXTKV010000224.1:0-7877 GCA_964244895.1 uncultured Deinococcales bacterium | reverse complement strand
AGGAATCGCGTCGGATCGCCGAGCGGCCGGTAGGCGTCGAGGTCGAACTCGAACGTCAGCTGCCACTCGTCGAAGCCTGCGGGATCGGCGAGCGTCTGATGAATGGTCCAGCGCCGCCCGCCGGTGTCGATCACGACGTCGAAGCGGTGTGGGCCTCGCGTCTACGGCCTTCCTGAGGCGTGGGAAGCGCCGTTGATCCTGACCTCGAGCGGCACGGGCGCGTTCGAGGCGGCGCTTCTCAACCTCGTGCCAGCGGGTGCGGAGGTCGTGAACGTCAGCGCGGGCAAATTCGGGGAACGCTGGGGCGAGATGGCCAGGGCGCTCGGCTACACGGTTCACGAGCGCCGTCAAGCGTGGGGCAAAACCATTCCCGCGTCGTGGGCGGCGGAACTCCTTCAGGCGAACCCGAATGCGAAAGCGTTACTGATCACGCATTCTGAAACCTCGACGGGCGTGCTGCACGACCTGGAAAGCATCGTCGAGGAAGCCCGAGCCGTCAGGCCGGACATGGTCTTGATCGTGGACGCCATCACCAGCCTGGGCGTGAGCGAGTTGTGCCCATCCGAATGGGAACTGGACGCGGTCATTTCGGGATCGCAGAAGGCCGTCGCGGGGCCGCCCGGACTGGGGTTCCTGGCCCTGTCACCCAGGGCGCTCAGGCTGGTGGGCGAGGGCGAACACAGGGTTCGCCCCTACTACTTCGATCTTCGGCGCGAGTTGAAATCCCAGCCGAACGGCGAAACCGCCAGCACACCTGCCATCAACCTGATTCAGGCCTTGAACGCCAGCCTCGAGCCGATCGTTCAGGGCATTGATGCACACGGTCTGGAAGCGTGGTGGGCCGAAAAGAAAACCATGAACGACGCGCTTCTGAACGCCGCGCTCGCATTGGGTTGCAGCAGCTACGCCGAGCGTGTCTCCCCCGCCTGCGTGACGCTCGTGCCACCGTCGGGCATCACGGGCAAGGATCTGGTGAAAGCGCTCCTGGCGCGCGGCGCTCGAGCCCAGGGCGGGCAGGACGCGATCAAGGACGCCATCTGCCGGATTTCTTTCATGGGTCACTTCGACCGCTACGACGCGCTGGCCTTCGCGGGCTTGCTCGAGGACGCGCTCCTGGATTGCGATGCGCGCATCACCCGAGGCTCGGGCGTGGCCGCGGCCTGGAAGACGCTGGGGGCGCTGAACCCCGAAAAAGTCGCGTGATCTCGAGAACGTTCGTGCCGTCGTACCGGCATAACGGGAACACCGTCCAGCACGCAGATTTAAGAACGCGTGCTGGACGGTGTTCCTGTTTTCGTTCTCCCCGCTCTAAAAACGGGGGAGGTGGCTCGAGCATCAGTCTTTTTGATGCGGATAACGGAGGGTCGGTGTTCGTGACGCGTGACCCCTCCGTCATTCGCCAACACCGGGCGGTGTAATTCAAAAACACCGTCCCACACGCAATCTTGTGGATGTGTACTGGACGGTGTTTTCTGGTTCGTACTCGAGGCATCCGCTATTTCGCTCATGCCGAATGGGACGCGTCGGATGTAGGCTCGCGCAGTAGACACGCCACAGGAGGTGATGCGCATGAAAAGCACTGGTATCTTCCCTGACAGCCCCGAGCGATCCGCCCTCGAGCCGATGAGGAGCCAGTATCTTGTCACACGCGCGCACCACCGTTGGTTGGTTCGTCCCTAAGCAGTCTCGAGTCAGGAAGTTCTTCTCGTATTACAGACCGTACTCGCGCACGCTGATCCTGGATCTGATCTGCGCCTTCGCGGTTTCGGCCATCACCCTGGCGCTCCCATTGTGCGTCAGCTACATCACCAAGGACGTTCTGAGCGGGAATCATCCCGATAAGATCACTCAAATCTACGCGGTGGGCGCGTTGATGATTGGGTTGGTGGTGCTCTACGCCGTCTGCAATTTCTTCGTGGACTTTCAGGGGCACCTGATGGGCAGCCTGATGGAAGCCGACATGCGCCGCGATTTGTTCGCGCACTACCAGAAGCTTTCTTTTGGCTTTTACGATTCGGCGCGCACGGGCCAACTGATGTCCCGTCTGACCAACGACCTCTACAACATCGGTGAATTGGCGCACCACGCACCCGAAGACCTGGCCATCGCGGTGGTGAAAGCCGCCGGGGTTTTCGCGATTCTGGTGCGGATCAACCTCGAGTTGACGCTGATCGTTTTCTTGTTCCTGCCGCCCATGCTGGGGTTCGCGCTCTTCTGGGGCTACCGCATGCGCCGGGCGTTGCGGCTCATGCGCCAGCGCATCGGCGAGGTCAACGCCCAGGTCGAGGACACCCTGGCGGGGATTCGGGTGGTTCAATCGTTCAGCAATCAAGTCCATGAGCAACAGCAGTTCGATGCTCAGAACCGCCGCTTCGTTTCGAGCATGCGCCAAAGCCACTGGGCCGAGATGTTTTTCTCGAGTGGAATGACGGCCTTCACTCAACTTCTGACCGTGGCGGTGGCGGTCTTCGGCGGCGCGGCGATTGCGGGCGGCTGGCTGGGCCTGTCCGATCTGGTGACGTACCTGCTCTGCATCGGGATCATGGTTGACCCTATTCAACGCTTCGTCAACTTTGCCAGGCTCTACCAGGAGGGCAGCACGGGCTTCGAGCGCTTCGCGGAGATCATGGAGATCGAACCCGAAATCCAGGATGAACCCGACGCGGTGGAGTTGACTGAGGCTCGAGGCCGGGTGGAGTTCAGGGATGTGGCCTTCAAGTACGCGGAGGATTCCAGCTTCGTGCTCGAGAAGCTCTCGTTGGACATCGAGGCTGGCGAGTTCGTGGCGCTGGTCGGGCCTTCCGGCGTCGGTAAGACCACGCTGTGCGCCTTGATTCCGCGTTTTTACGACGTGACCGAAGGCCAGATTCTGCTCGATGGTCAGGACATCAGGCGCATCAGCCTGAATTCGTTGCGAGAACACGTCGGTGTCGTCCAGCAGGACGTGTACCTTTTTGCTGGCACGGTCGCGGACAACATCCGGTACGGAAAACTCGGGGCGACGGATGCCGAGGTCGTCGCGGCGGCCAAGAAAGCCAACGCCCACGAGTTCATCGCGGCGCTGCCGAACGGGTACGCCACGGATGTCGGTCAGCGCGGCGTGAAGCTCTCGGGCGGGCAGAAGCAGCGCCTCAGCATCGCGCGGGTGTTCTTGAAAAATCCGCCCGTGATCATCTTCGACGAGGCCACCAGCGCCCTCGACAACGAGAGCGAGAGGGCCGTGCAGGATTCGCTCGAGCGCTTGAGCGACAACCGCACGACGTTGGTGATCGCGCACCGTTTGTCCACCGTCAGGAACGCGCAGCGAATACTGGTTTTGACGGATGGTGGGATCACCGAGCAGGGAACGCACGATGAGTTAATCGCAGCGGGTGGAACCTACGCGAACCTGTACAACACGCAACTCAGCATCTAGGCCAGCTCGAGAACACCGTCCAGCACGCATATCTAAAAACGCGCGCTGGACGGTGTTTTTTCGCCCTCGAGCACCAGCTGGTGCGGCTCAAGCACCAGTCGTTCACGCTCGAGCCGCGCGGGGTTCACTTGGGGAATAGCCTGTAAATCGTGCCGCTGCCGTCGTCGGTGATCAGCAGGTTGCCCAAGGCGTCGGGAATGGCGTCCACCGGCGATCCCCAACGGATCTTGGCGACCGGGTCTTCCACCCAACCCGTCACCAGGTCGATCGGTGCGAGCGGCGCGTTGTTCGCATCCCAGGTGAAGAAAATCAGCTTGCTGCCGAAGTACCTCGAGCAGTTCCAGCAGGCTCGCAGAGCCACCACCGCGCCGCTGCGGTAAGCCGCCGGGAAGTTCGAGGATTGCAGGAACGAAATTCCCAGCGGGGTCGAGTGGGCCTGCATGCCCCAAACGGCCCGATCCGCTTTGGAGCAATCGAAGACGCTGCCGTCGCGGTTGTTCACGAAATCCGGGATGTATGGCGGGTTGAACAGGCCGCTCGAGCTGCTGCCGTCTGCGTTGCAGTACGGCCAGCCGTAGTTTCCGCCGTCCTTGACGCGCAACAAGAGTTCCGGCGGGTTGTTGTCCACGTAAGATTGCACGCGCTGCCCGAGGTCGCTGACGCCATCGCCGGTGATGTCGTTGTTGAACGGATACAGGATGTCGTCGCGGTTGACCATCAGCGCCCAGAGCTCGTTCGTGCCGGGCCTGAAGGCCAGCCCTTCGACGTTGCGGACGCCCTGCGTAACCAACCGCCCGCCGGAGCGCGCGTCGGTGTAAACGCGGGCGTCGTAGGCGTAGATCGCGCCCTGTTTGGGGTTCTGTTGTAGATCCACCGGGTCGGCGTTCGTGGAGGACGCGATGGCGACGTACAAGGTGCCGTCCTGGGAAATCGCCATGTTTTTGAGTTCGTGACCGTACTGGCCCTGCAGGGCGCTCGAGGAGTTGCCATCCGGCAGGTTGCCGACGATGGTTTGCGCGGCCTGCCGGGTGGTGTCGCCCGCCGCGTAGACGGAGCGGGTCACTTGGTTGCTCTCGGAGACGTACAGGTAGGTCGTGCCGTTCAGGGTCGCGAACACCAGGTCGTGCGGTTTTTTCAGGCCAGCCGCGAATTCCCTGGTTTCGTAGGTCGTTCCGCTGCGGCGCAGCAGCAAGAGCTTGCCGACGAAGGGTTCGGAAACGATCACGTCGCCGCCCGGTGCGAGCGCCATGAACCTGGGGCGTTCGGCGCGAGCGATGACTTCGACGCCGAAGCCTGGCGGGATCGTCAGGTAGCGATCCGTCGCCAGCTCGCCGTAGCGCATGGCGGCTGGAACCTCGAGCTTGACGCGCACGCTGGCGGCGGGCGGCACGGTTGAAGACGGCGGTGCAGGAGGTGGTGGTGAGGTTGGAGGTGATGGAGGGGTTGGAGGTGATGGGGGAGTTGGGGGCGCGGGTGGCGTCGGGGGCGGGCTGGTCGGGCCGTTCGCGATCTTGAAGTTGACCTTGCCCGTCAACTGACCGCCCGTGGAAAGTGTGACGTTGGCCTGCATGAAGTAATCGCCGTTCGGAACTTTGGTCGTGTCCCAGGTCTTGCAGGCACCGATCAGACAAGCCGGGAAGCTGGTCGCGGTGTTGTCCCAACCGCCCGTGCCATCGCTCTTGCGGAACGAAACCACAGCTCGAGTGCCGGTGGCGTTCTGAACGTTGACGCCGGGCGATTGCGGGTAGCCACTCAAGGATTGGCCTTCGGTCACGTTGATAAACGCCAAGCTGGGCGCTGATGGCGGTGGTGAAGTGGGCGGCGGTGAGGCGGGCGGTGGTGAGGCCGGAGGCGTGACCCCCGTGTTCTTGACGTTGAAGGATTTTTCCACCACGCGTTCGGTTCCATCCGACAGGGACGCGGTCGCTTTGATCACGTAGCTCGCATCGGCGATCCGGGTGGTCGTCCAGGTGTTGCAGTTGGCCGGGTCGCTGCCGTGCCCGTTGAAGCAGTACGGGGCGCCGGACTCGAAGTATTCCCACCACAAGGAACCGTCGGGGCGGAAGATCTGAAATTTGGATTTGGTGAGGGTCAATCCCTTGACCTCGAGGTATGGGGTCGGGTCGAGCACCCCAGAGACGGTGTCGTCCAGACCGGCGATGCGAACGAAAGCCGCTGAAGCGTTGTCGATCAGGAAACCGACCCGTCCAGTTCTGGTCGTGCCATCGCTCAACGTGGCTGCGACGCGCAGGGCGTAGCGCCCATCGGGCAGCTTGGTGGTGTCCCACGGGCCGCAGTCCGAACCGGAAACGCTGGTCACGCAGGCGGTGGTCGTTCCGATCGCCGCCCAGGCGACCGATCCGTCCCCGCGCAGGAACTCGAGCTTCAGACTCGAGGCGCTGCCGCCGACCACGGTGATTCCCGGTGAACGGGCGACCACGCCGGACAGCACGCTGCCCTGCGTGACGTTCAAGAAGGCCACTCCCGGAACGGCGGCGGGTGCGACGGGAGTGACGAAGGGGTTGTCCGTCGGGGGTTGCTGTGGGGTGGCGGGTTGTGAACAAGCGCCGAACATCAAAGCGAGCGCCGTCACAAAAAAGCATTTAACAAATCTTTTCACTGGATTCTCCAGACAGGCATTCTTCCTTTGGGGTTGATTCTTCAAAGGATTTTGTCCAGTGCAAACCTAACGGATAAAACTGAGGATTTCATGTAAAGCATGATGAATTTCCAGAATCTAGGCTAAATCCAGATTCCATGATTCTTCTACATTTTTTCCCGCTCACCGCAAAAAATTAAAACGCCACGGCCTGACCGTCCGCCCGTGGTTCGGATGCGGCCACCAGCGCATCCCCGACGCGCCAGATGATCTGTCCGCGCCCGAAGTGCGCTCGCTCGAGGCTCAACTGGGCATCGTGACCGCGACGGCGCAATCCCTCACTGATCTCGAGGGTGGTGTGGCTGGCGGGGCTGGCTTCGATGTCCACGCGTTTGCCCTCGAGCCACTGCCAGCGCGGGGCGTCCAGCGCGGCCTGCGGGTTCATGCCGTAATCGACGGTGTTGACGATCACCTGCGCGTGGCCCTGGGGTTGCATGAATCCGCCCATCACGCCGAACGGCCCGACGGCTTGCCCATCGCGGGTCAGAAAGCCGGGGATGATCGTATGGTACGGGCGTTTTCCGGGCTCGAGCTGGTTCGGGTGGCCCACCTCGAGCGAAAAATTCGCGCCGCGATTGTGGAGCGCGATACCCGTGCCGGGCACGACCAGTCCGCTGCCGAAGCCCGCGTAGTTCGACTGGATGTAGCTGACCATCATGCCGTCGCCATCTGCGGCGCACAGGTAGACGGTGCCGCCGCGCGGGGGTCGTCCGGGCGCGGGCTCGAGGGCGGTGTCGGTGATCAACCCTCGGCGGGTGGCAGCGTAATCCTTATCGAGCAGGCCGCGCACGGGCACGTCGGATTTGTCCGGGTCGGCCACGTAGGCTTTTGCATCCGCGAACGCGAGCTTCATGGCTTCGATCTGGAGGTGGTAGGCCTCGAGCGATTCGCGCGGGTAACGCGAGAGATCGAAACCTTCGAGGATGTTGAGCGCCGCCAAGGCCGCGATGCCCTGAGCGTTCGGTGGAATCTCGTGGACATCAAAGCCCCGATAGTTGGTGCTGATCGGTTCGACCCACGTGCCGGTGTGGGCGCGCAGGTCGGCTTTCGTGATGAACCCGCCGGTGGTGGCCGCGAAGTCCTCGATGCGTTGCGCCAATTCCCCGTCGTAAAAGGCTGCGCCATGCGTCTGCGCGATCAGGCGCAACGTTTTTGCGTGATCGGGCAAACGCACGATCTCGGCGGGTTGCGGACCTCGACCGTCCGGCGCGAAAGTCTCGAGCCAGTGCTTGAAGGCTGCCCCTTCGAGCCTGCCGTAGACCCCGACCGCGCGGCTCCAGAACTTGGCGATCACCGGGGAAACTGGAAACCCGTGCTCGGCGTAATAAATCGCGGGCTCGAACAGCGTTTCAAAGGGCAGCTCGCCGAATTTCGCGTGCAGGTCGCGCCACGCACCGACCGCGCCGGGAACCGTCACGGGCAACCAGCCGTGGTTGGGAACGCTGGAGTGGCGCTCGAATTGCGCCATTGACAATCCAGCCGGGGCGCGCCCGGAGGCGTTCAATCCGTGCAATTTTTTGCCGTCCCAGACGAGCGCGAACGCGTCACCGCCGATGCCGTTGCTGGTCGGTTCGAGCACCGTCAAGGCGATCCCGGTGGCGATGGCGGCGTCCACGGCGTTGCCGCCCTGCTGCAGCATGCTCAATCCGGCCTGAGCCGCCAGGGGTTGAGAGGTCGCGACCGCACCGCGCGAACCCGTCACGCTGGCGCGGCTGGACGGGTACGGGTTCTCGAGCAGGCTGTTCGGGTGCATCCCTGAGAATACGGCATTCGGGCGCGCGAACCGTGCCCGATCTGGCTTTT
>CAXTKV010000223.1:0-7968 GCA_964244895.1 uncultured Deinococcales bacterium | reverse complement strand
GGTTGCTGGCCGGAAGCGTCACCATCGAAATCGCGGGCTCGATCGCGCCGGACGTGCTGGAACTCGTGCTGGACACCGTCAAACGCGCGGGCGGAACCATCGCGGGCATCCGCGCGGCCCGCGCGGGCAACGACCCACCACCGACCGCCCGCACCGAGATCATCGCCAGGACGCTGCGAAGCGGCGCGCGCATCGAAGTCGGCGGCAGCGTGATCGTGCTGGGCGATGTCAACCCCGGCGTGGAACTGATCGCGGGTGGCGACGTGATCGTGCTGGGCGCACTGCGCGGCCTGGCTCACGCGGGCGTCAACGGGCGCGAGGACGTGATCGTCTGGGCGCGCCCGATCAACGCCCCGCAGATTCGGATCGCGGGCGTGACGGCCCGCGCACCCGAGGGTTCCAGCCTGAGCGCCATGCGCACCAAGGGCAGCGAGGTCGCCGAACTCGCGCGGCTCGAGGGCGGTCAGATCGTGATCGAGACCTTCAAGGGCTAAACGCTATCTCAGAAGCCAGAACTTGGCTGCGCCAAGATTCCAGCATGAACACCGTCCAGCACGCAAAAATTCGATCTCGAGAAAACGCGTGCCGGACGGTGTTTTGAGCAAAGAAAATCTCGAGCGAGGCATTCCTCGCTCGAGATTCTAAGTGGTGAAGGTTCAGGGTTCCGGTGTGGTCGGGGTGCTGTCCTTGCTCGAGATGTTAAACGGCGTGGGCAACGGCGTCACATCTGCGGCGTTGATGATCACCGGGTACGCGATCACGCGAACGAAGAACTGATCGCCGCTCACGACCGTCAAGCCTGTGTAATCGCGGGTCAACGCGGTCTGGTTGTCGGTTTGAAGCAGCGTCGTGGTCGCGCCGTTCTTCTTGAACAACTGCACGCGGAACGATTTGGCGCTGGCGTCCGCCGTCCAGGACGAATTCACAGTCGTGGTCGTGCGCGTGGCCGTGACAACCGGAGCCGGAAGCGAGATTGTTTTGTCAGCGAGTTGGGCTTTACCCGTGTAGGTCACCGCACCGAAGATGCTCGAGAACGTGTAGGTACCATTGACCGGAGTGGAAACCGTCGCACTTGAACCAGGCGGGGTGCGGAGAATACCGAAAGCATCTGAGAGTCCCCAGACGAAATCGCCGCTGTTACCGGTGGCGGTCGCAGCCACATCGTTGTTCCAGGTGGCCGGTCCTGCGATGTTGTAACTCTGCGCGCCACTCTGACCCGCCACGATCGCACCGCCGGAATCACGGAGGCGCACGAGGAAGGCCGTGCCGACGATCGTTCCGTCCTGGTTGTAGGTTCCGACTGAAACTTCCATGCCGTAGCTGCTGGTCGCGTTGAAGGTGCCAGATTTCGCGCCGGAAGTCGCCGTGATCGTCACCGGAGCCGTGATGGACTTGATGGCAGTGACTTTGCCCGTACTGTCGACGGTCGCTTTCGACGTGTCGGCTGATGTCCAGGTGAAGGTCGGCTGGGTCGGCAGCGGCACGTTGCTGGCGTCGTATCCGACGGCGGTGAACTGGGTGGGCGTGTTCAGGTTCAGGTTGGCCGTGCCGGTCACGGTGATGTGGTCGAGCGCGGGCGGCGGGGTCGCGTTGACGGTCAGGTTGACCGGCGTCGCGGTGCGCGCAGCCGAAGCGCCCGAGATCGTGCCGGTGCCGGTGACGGTCACGGCGGTGGTCGCGACGCTGGCGGTGGTTCCGACGGTCGCGGTCAGCGTACCGGTCACGGCGGCGGTGCCGCCGGATGGGATCGCGATCGTCAGCGAGCTGAAGGTCACGCCCGTGATGGTCGGGGCTGCCGTCACGACGACGTTACCCGTGAAGCCGTTCGAGGGCGTGACGGTGATGGTGGATGTGGTCGCGACCGTGCCGCTCGAGGGTTTGGTCACGGCGGCTGGGGCGCTCGCGGAAATCGTGAAGTTCGGAGCGGGTGGCGGGGGCGGCGTGGTGCCAGCGTTGACGGTGACTTTGAGCGCCTGGGTTTGCGGGTCTACGCCGCCGCCGGAGGTGCGCACGGTGTAGGCCTGATCCGCACCGACGGTCGCGGTGTTGGCGACGACCACGCTGAGTTGGGCGCTGGTCGTTCCAGCCGGGATCGTTTTGGCGGTCGCGCTGACGCCGGTCGGGCCGACGAGTTCGGCGGTCAGGTCGCTCGAGAAGCCGTCTTTGGGCGTGATGGTCAGGTTGACGATCTGCGGGGCGGAGTTGCCGGTGGTGGGTTTGGTGAACGTCAGGCTGGCCGGGCTGAGCGCTTCGAGGGTGTAGCTCGGCGTGACGGGTGCGGGGCAGGCCACCAGCGCAGCGACCAGCGGAATACCGAGAGACAGCAGTTTCCAGTTCATATTTTCCTCCTCGTTGTACTGTGACGACCCAAGATTAAGATAAGAGACGGTTGGTACACACCAAAATCTTGCTTGACACGCGCGAATTTTAGGGTATGGAAAATTATTTTTGGGGTTCTCGCGATCCGCGCGCAAGGCTGCATTTCAGGGAATCCGGTTGGCGATTTGCAAGTTGGTTTGGATTGAGGATTTCTTCATGAAGACTCGGCGTCTTCACGAATTCGAGGGTATCAAAGTCGGAATGAGGGCACAAAGCCAGCCCTCATTGGCAGAATCGAGGCTCGAGAAAAGCGCAATCCCCGGCTCGAGCCTTCATGAACACCGTCCAGCACGCCATTCAAGGAATGCGTACCGGACGGTGTCTTCAGGTCAGGCGCGCCAGCCCGACGAAAAACGGGCTGGTGTCGGTCAGCCTGGAAGCATCGAAATCGCCGTGCAGTTCCAGCCGGAACTGCCTGAACCAGCGCTCGAGTTCAAAGCGCGTGAAGTAACGCTGCTGAAGCTCCAGAACTTCGCGCGATACGTTTCCGTCCGGCGCGATCCGATCCACGAAGTACGTGGTCAACGCCATCTGCGCTGCGCGATCAACGCGTTGGCGCACCAGCACGTCCGTCCTGCCGCCGTCCGGGTCGGTGAAGGTTTCGCCTTCGTGGCGCAGCGCGTTTTCCATCCCGAAGCGCGGCTGGTACAGGTCGAACGCGAACACCCCGCCGGGTTCCAGGTGCGCCGCGATCCGCTCGAGCGCGCGATCCTGATCGTCCAGCGCGTAGAGGTGCATCAAGGCGTTGAACGGCGCGATCACCAGCGGGAAACGCTCTGGCAGATCGAAATCTCGCATGTCGGCCTGAATCCACTGGATGCTGACGTTCTCTCGGGTCGCAAACGCCCGCCCGCGCTCGAGCATGGCGGAGGACAGTTCCAGCGCCGTCACGTCCAATCCGCGCCGCGCCAGGGGAACGCTGACGCGCCCAGCGCCCGCGCCCAACTCGAGCACCCGACCCGCGCCCAGGCGTTCCGCCAGCCGCGCGTAGAACGCGATGTCGTCGCGGTAATTCGCGTACTGGCGCTCGTATAACGCTGCCAGCGAGTCGTAGTTCATGAGTTGGATTCACGCGCAAGGTCATCGCTTGCAAGTTCAATTGATTTGATCAACTCGACGTGCCATTCCAGGCCGCCTTCCTCCCGAGTGATGACGTACTCTTTCGAGTCATCGATGGAGAGTTCAAAGAGTTGATTGAGAATCCAGATGCGTTGAATTACGGAAATACCTTCGGTTTTTGCAACCCGATTAACATCATCTATCGAGGCTCCATTGTCTCGAGCCAGCCCGTATTTCTCAAGCTTTTCGTACGGCCAGAAACTCATCGACTTCCCGCCTCGAGAAAACACGAAACACCGTCCAGCACGCGATTCACTGAACATCGTCTGGGACGGTGTTCTGGAGTTTCATGCCCGAGACTCAAGCGATCAAGTTTCATCCGCGCCCGGCTTCCAGAAGCGCGGCGAACGCGCCGCCGGAGCGCGTCAACTCGCGGTGCGAACCCTGCTCGATGACGCGACCGTCTTCCAGCACCACGACCCGATCCACGTGCTGAACGGTCGTCAAGCGGTGCGCGATGATGATCACGGTGCGCGTCCCGTGCAGGCGCTCTAAGGTGCGTTTGATGCGCTCCTCGCTGTGCGCGTCCAGGGCGCTGGTCGGCTCGTCCAGCACGATCACGCTCGCGCCGAGCAGCAACGCCCGCGCGATGGACAGGCGCTGCGCTTGCCCGCCGGAAATGCCCGCGTTGTTCTCGCCGATCAGCGTCTCCAGGCCGCGAGGCATGGCGCGAACCTCGTCGGCCAGGCCAGCGTCCTCCAGGGCCGTCCAGATGGCCGCGTCGGTCGCGTCGGGGTCAACCAGGCGCAGGTTCTCATCGATCGAACCGATGAACAACGACGGGCTCTGCGGCACCAGCGCCACCTGGGCTCGAGCCACGCGCAGGCGGTAGGCGCGCAGGTCGTGACCGTCCAGATAAACCGCGCCCGATTCCGGCTCGAGAAGGCGCAGCAGCAACCTCGAGATGGTCGTCTTACCGCTGCCGGAAGGCCCGACCAGGGCCACGGACTCGCCGGGTTGAACGGACAGGTTCACGCCGTGAACCGCGTCCCGATCCGATCCGGGATAGCGCACGCTGACATCGCGCAGCTCGAGCGCACCCCGGAACGGTGCGTCGGCGGGTCGTTCCAGACCGCCAGAATCGGCTTCGGGCGGCAGGTTCATGACGGCGTCAATCGCTCGGGCGGGTTCTCGCATGGCGGACAGGCGCGCGTACAGGCGCGCGAAAATCTGAATCGGCGCGATCAACACGATCAGCGTAGTCAGGTACGCGGTCAACTGCCCGATGTTCATGCGTCCGGCGCGCACCTCGCCGACACCCAAGAGCAACAGCACGCCCGCGCCCGCCCCGACCATCGTCTGCGAGATCGGCGCGTGCAACGACGAGAGCCGCATCCGGCGCACGTTGGATCGCGCCTGAGACTGGTTCGGCCCGGAAAAGCGTCTGAGGGCCGCATCCTCGAGCCGGAAGGCCTTGATCACCTCGAGCTTGGAGAGTCCCTCGCTCATCGCGCCGCTGGCGCTCTCGGCGGCATCCTGCGTGCGCCGAAACGCGACCTCGATGCGCCGACCCAGCACGTTCAACAAGACCGCCAACGGCACCATCACGGCCAGCAAACTGACGGTCAGGCTGGCGTTCTGAATTATCAGCGACGTGAAGGCCGCCAGCACCGTCAAGCCCTGGCTGGCGATGGCGGGCAGCTCGAAGGTGTAGAACGCCTCGAGTTCCCGCGAATCGAGCGCCGCCCGCGCCGCCCGCCCGCCGCTCTGCGATTCCGGCGGACTCGAGCGCGGATCGCCGCGCAAAATAGCCGCGTAGACGCGCTCCCGCACCCGCGCCCCGAAATGGCTCGCGCCCGTGCCGAACAGCAGATCCTGACAGAATTGCGCCAACGCACCCACGGCCACCAGTCCGCCCGCGTAGAGCATCAGCCGGGGCAGCAGATCAAAATTTGGCACCCTGGCACTCAGGACATCGTTGAACAATGGCTGAATCACCAGCACCGGCAGCAACGGCCCGGCCACGCCGACGATCAGCGCCGCCAGCAATCCCGTCACAAAGTATCGCCATTCCGGGCGAACCAACCGCAGCACGTTCATCGCGTTCAGTCTATCGCGGTGCAGAACGCGAAAATGAACGCTGTCAAGGACGCCAACGGGCGTCGTCGCTCGAGTTCGGGCTCGTGCGCCACACGCCACCCCCGTAAAGGATCGCGTTACCGGGGCTGAATTTAATCTCGAGGCTCGAGAATCGCGGAACACCTCAGATCGCGCCCTCGACGTGAAGCACCTCACGGGAACACGCCCGGATCTGAACGATGCTCAGCGCACATCTCAATTCATCGCGGAGGTCAGGAACGTGAACCGCTTCAAACGCATCGCGCTCGGTTTGATGGCCTGCATCCTGGCCAGCCTGCTGGTCAGTTGCCCACCGACCCCGACGGCGGACAGCAAATGGGATTCGGGCGCGTGGGATTCGAGCGTCTGGCAGTAACGGGAGGACGACATGATCAAGGGACGTGACCTCAGGAATTTCGCGCTCGGCGCGATCATCGTGGCATCGGGTTTGTCCGTGTGGGCGGCGGTCAGCATTCCGAACACCTTCGTGGCGGGAACGGTCATCAAATCAGCCGAGGTCAACGCGAATTTCACGGCGCTCAAAACCTTCGTGGACGCGCTGGAGGCTAACAAACAGAACCTGGTTTCGGGAACCTGCGCGGCGGGTTCCAGCATCCGCGCCATCGCCACCGACGGAACCGTCACCTGCCAGACCGACAACGTGGGCGGTGGCAGCTTCAGCTTCGGCGCGAGCGTGTCCGGCAACAGCGCCGGGCCGGGATTGAAAGTGCTGGTCACGGGTGGGCTTGCGACCGCGATCTACGGCGAATCCACCACGACCGGAACGGGCGTGCTGGGCAAGTCGGCTGGCGGTCAGGGCGTTTACGGTTGGGCGGTCGCGGGCGGCGACGGCGTGTTCGGCACGGCCTCGAGCGGCAACGGCGTGAGCGGTAACGCTTCGGGCGACAGCGGCACGGCGGGCAAATTCAGCAATTCACCGACCACGAACACCGCGCCCGCGCTCGACGTGTCCACCAACGGCAGCGGCGTCGCCGCCAAGTTCTACTCGAGGAGCGGCACGAACATCCTCGAGGCGTCCGCGTTCGATGGCAGCAATGTCAACCTGCGGTTCCGCGTGTCCAGCGCAGGGAGCGTTTTTGCCGACGGAGCCTATTCTGGGGCTGGCGCGGACGTGGCCGAGTTCGTTCCCACCTCCGAATCCATTGCGCCCAGCGACGTGGTCGAGATCGGCCCGGACGGACAGTTCCGTTTGTCGCGCACGGCCTCCAGCACCGCCGTGGCTGGCGTGATCACGACCAGACCGGGCGTGCTGATGAACGCCAACGAGCAACGTCAGACGATCAAAGACGGCCCTGCGTTGGCGTTGGCGGGTCGCGTTCCCGTCAAGGTCAGCGCGGAGAACGGCGCGATCAACCCCGGCGATCTGCTGGTGGCGTCCGGCACGCCGGGTCACGCCATGAGAGCGCCCTCGAATCCTGCGGCGGGCACGGTCATCGGCAAGGCGTTGGGTCGGCTGGGAGCCGGGACGGGTCGCGTCGAGATGCTGGTGATGCTGCGATAGATCAGGCGCGAGAACACCGTCCAGCACGCATATTCAGATTCGCGCGCTGGACGGTGTCTCTGTATTAAACGACCGTTTTGGCGATCACGAAATCCACGGTCACGGTCGCGGAAACCTCTCGGGAGGCTTTGAATTCCGTGCCGACATCCACGCGTCTTTCCCTGGGAGCGCGGGCGATTTCCTGGTTCATCCAGTCGCCCGAGCCGAAGCTCATGGCCGACGCTTCCGGCATCTTGCTGGAATCGCTGACCGCGCGAATACCCGCAATTTCGTGCTGGACGGCGGCAGCCATCGCGCTGGCCTTCTCGAGGGCTTTTTTCATGGCTCGCGCCGCCAGTTCCAGACGCGCGGCCTCGTCGTCGAACACCCACTCCAGGTTCTCGAGTTCAGCGTGTTTGGCCCCAGTGATGACCCCCAGGAAATCCGGGATCTTGCCCAGGTCGCGCACCGTGAACGCCAGCCTGAACACGGCCCTGGACGCCTTGGTCAGCGCGCCCTGATTGACTTTGGCTTGCACGCCGGACACCTGCGCGTCATCGTCCGTCAAGCCCAGGCTTTTTAACCTCGAGACGAGTTCCGCCACCTCGCGCGAGCGCGTCAGGGCGGCGTTGCCCAGCACGAAGGTCTCGCCTTCGATGCGGACGTGCAATTTGGCGCGGACGGCTTCGACATCCACGGTTTCGGTGGCAGTCACGCGCAGCACGCCGTGTTCTGGATTCATTGTGTTTCCTCCGCGCGCCAGTCGCCGGATTTGCCGCCCGTCTTGGAAAGCAGGCGAATCCCGGTGATCTGGATGCCTTTAGATACAGCTTTAAGCATGTCGTAGACGGTCAGCGCGGCGATGCTAACGGCGGTCAGGGCTTCCATCTCGACGCCTGTCTTATCCGTCG
>CAXTKV010000222.1:3854-7999 GCA_964244895.1 uncultured Deinococcales bacterium | reverse complement strand
TGCGAACGTCACGATTTGATTCTGGAGTTCGAGCCTCGAGAATCCGCGACCATCGGTATCTTTCGTCTGAAAAGCGTTACTTGTGAAACGTGATGCAGGACAAGAAAGATCATTGCGCCCTCGGGACTTGACGATTTGGGCTCGGCGCGTATAGTGTTTCGTAACCGGTTACGAAACAGGTCAAGCTTCACACCCTCGCGGTGGCAACGAACGTCGCGTCTGCGTCTCGGACGGCATCCATGCCTCGAACTGCACCCGCGTCTCGAGCGCGCACAACCCGAAAGGGCAATCGGTACGCCATGTCGAAAGTCACCATTCAACAAGTCGCAAAGGCAGCCGGTGTCTCCAAGGGCACCGTCTCGAGGGTGCTGAACGCCCGCGATGGGGTCAACGACGAGACGCGCCAATCCGTGCTGAACACCGTCAAACGCATGGGTTACGTGCCGGACCCCGGCGCGCGCAAGCTCGCGCGGCGCGGACGGCACCTGATCGGGATCGCGCCATCCCACGACGACACGCTGGTCAGCCCGTACTACTCCATTTTGCTGGACGCGCTCCAGGAACGCTTCTTCGACGAAGGCTACACGGCCCGCATCCTGGAACCCGGCGACGACGGCCTGCCGCAGGGCAAAGCGGACGGTTACGTGCTCTTGGGCATGCACCTGCGCGACCCCAGACCCGCGCAACTCGAGCGGCGCGAGGCCAGGTTCATCGCGGTCGGACGATCCATGGCGGGCGTCAGCTGGGTGGACATCGACAACGAAGGCGGCCTGAAAGAGGCGGTGCGCCACCTGATCTCGCTCGGACACACCAAAATTGCGCACCTGACGCAGGCCACCAGCGGTCAGGCCGCCACGCAACGCCTGGACGGTTACCTGGAAAGCCTGCGCGAAGCTGAATTGCCCGAAGACCGCCGCCTGATCTGGGATGGTGCGTTCACCGAACTCGGCGGGTACCGCGCGGTGCGGCGCGCCCTGAACGCGAACTTGGAATTCACCGCGATCGCCGCCGCCAGCGACGAGATGGCCTTCGGCGCGATGGCCGCCCTGGAAGACGCCAGTTTGCGCGTGCCCTGGGACGTGTCCGTGGTCGGTTTCGACGACCTGCCCGCCAGCGCCAGGATTAACCCGTCCCTGACGACCGTGCGCCAACCCATCCGCGAGGTCGGTGCGTGCGCCGCGCAACTGCTGCTCGAGCGTCTTGCGGGCAAACCCGAACGCGTTGAACTTCTGGCGACCCAACTGGTCGTGCGCGCCTCGAGCGCCGTGCTGGTGCGCGCCTCGAGCGCCATCGCCAAACCCGCGCTGGGTGCGTCGGGTATTGATTCGGGCTAACTCAGTCTGGCCTCAACTGCCAGTGCGATCCTCAAGTTCTCAAAACACCGTCCAGTACGCAAGAAATCGGATGCGTTCCCATCGGCCATCGGCTCAAGCCCTCTCGCATGGAGGTCAGTTATGAAGAAACTCAGCATCGCAGCACTCACCCTCGGCGCGGCACTGGCGGTCGGCACGGGGCTCGTGTCCGGACAGGGCGGCACGACCATCGTCATCGGCGGTCGGGACGGCGTGACCGACACGGGACTGGTCAACGACCTGATCAACAAGTTCCTCAAACCCGCGCTCAGTAAAGACAACATTGAAGTCAAATACACGCCCATCGGTGACTACGACAAGGCCATCGTCAACCAGCTTTCTGCGGGCACCGCGCCCGACGTGTTCTACCTGCCGGACAACACCGCCAAGGGCCTGGTGGCCAGCGGCAAGGTGCTGCCGTTGAATGGGCTGGTCAGCAGCGCGGACTTCATCTCGAGCCTGAACCAGACGTACACCTTCGGCGGCAAGCTCTATGGCATCGTCAAAGATTTCAACACGCTGGCCACGTACTACAACAAGGACTTGTTCGATCAGGCCAAGGTCGAATACCCCAACGACAAGGACGACTGGAGCACCTTCTCCGACAAGCTCGCCAAGGTGCAAAAGGCGCTCGGGGCGGGCTACTACGGCACGTGCTTCCCGGCGGACTACGCGCGCTTCGCAGCCTTCGCCTACGGCACGGGCTGGAAGCCGACCAACAAGGTCACCGATGAACGCTTCGTGCGGGCGTTCGATTTTTACACCAACCTGGTCAAATCCAAGGTCGCGGTGCAACCCTCGACCATCTCGGCGGGCTGGGGCGGAGACTGCCTGAAGTCCGGCAAGGTCGCTACGGCCTTCGAGGGCGCGTGGGCGCTCGGCTTCCTGCGCGACAACGCACCGAACCTGCAATACGGCACGGCCTTGATCCCGTCCGACCCGACCAGCAAGCGTCGCGGCAACCTCTTGTTCAGCGTCGCCTGGGCGGTCAACGCCGGAACCAAGAACAAGGACGCCGCCATCAAGGTGCTGAACCTCTTGACCTCCAAGGAAGCCCAGGAGTACGTGCTCGAGAACGGCTTGGCGCTGCCCAGCCGCAAGTCCTTGCAGGACAACGCGTACTTCAAGAAGGCCGGAGCCGAACCGCAAGCCAACAACACCGTCTTCCGTGGCGCCTCCAACGGCAGCGTCGTGGCCTTCAATCAGCCGCCCGCCTTCACCGACGCCGTCAACGAGGCACTGAAATCCGTGATGGACGGCACCTCCAGCCGCGATGAAGCCCTCAAGCGCGCCGCCGACAAGATCGCTCAGATCAAGTAACCCCGCTCGAGCAATCGCCTACGGCGTGATGCGAAAAGGCGCAGGCCGAGGCGGGGAACCCGCCTCGGCCTCGAACATCCGAAGGCCGCGCACCGAAAGCTCGAGGGCTCCGAGCGAACCTTGCAGAAGCAAGTTCTCGAGAAAGCGCGTTTCGAGCCGGATCGCAGGCGCTTGAGCACCCAGCAAGGTTGGACTCGAGAAAGGCCGGAAGCTCGAGAGATCGAGAGGGGAGACCGATGGCACAGGCAAGCCCTCAATCCAGCACCAAACCCAGAACCTTCTGGAACGAAAAAAACCGCGAATCGCTGACTGCTCTCTTGTTCCTCGCACCGTTCATTTTCACGCTGGTCGTGTTCTTCGGCTACGCCTTCGTGCGCACCGTCTATTACAGCTTCACCGACTACGACTTGTTCAAAGCCCCGAACTTCGTCGGCATCTCGAACTACACCTCGATCCTGACCGAACAACTCTTCAAGAACGCCCTCAGCAACACGCTGGTGTTTTCGCTGGTCGTCACGACCCTGCAAACGCTGGGTGCGCTCCTGCTGGCGGTCGTGCTGAACCAGAAATTGCGCGGCATATTGTTTTTCCGCACCGCGTACTACATGCCTTCGATCACCTCGAGCGTGGTGATCACGCTGATTTTCATCTGGTTGTTCAGACCGACCGGCATTTTTTCTTTCTTGCTCAACTGGTTCGGCAACCATTCCGGCCCGATCCTGGCCTTCGTGCTGATCGCCGCCGTGCTTCAAGCCGCGCAGGTGCTCTACGACCGCTCCAGGGGGCTCCCGGCGGGGCCATTCGATCCGGCCTTTCTGCTGGTGTCCGTGCTGATTGGGCTGGTCGTGACCATCGCACTGAACGCTTTCGGGGTGGTCAAGGTCGGGGATGCCGTGCCGCAACCCTTGAACTGGATCACGACGCGGGAAAGCTTTCTCGGGATCATCCCGTACCCGTTGCTGGTGATCATGATTCAGAACACCTTCACCACCATCCCGACGCTGATGCTGTTCTTCCTGGCGGGCTTGCAGGGCGTCTCGAAAAGTTTGTACGAAGCCTCCAGCATCGACGGTGCGAACCCGGCGCAGCAGCTGCGCTACATCACGATTCCAGCCTTGCGCCCCGTGACGTTCTACGTCGTGACGGTCGGCATCATCGGCACCTTGCAGATGTTCGATCAGGTGTCCATCTTCGAGGGCGCGAACGCGCCACTGGAATCAACCGTCACGCTGGCGTTCTACGTCTTCAAGAAAGCCTTCGATCCGAGCGGCCTGCCGAAGATCGGGTTGGCCGCCGCCGGAGCGATCTTTCTGGCCTTGATCACCACCATCGTGGTCATGATTCAGCGACGCTTCGTCGTGTCCGATTCGGGGAGCTGACATGACCAGTACGCGACATGGGTGCATGACCAGTACGCGACATGGAGCCACGACCAGTTCACCACATGGGTACATGACCAGTTCACCACATGGG
>CAXTKV010000222.1:0-3754 GCA_964244895.1 uncultured Deinococcales bacterium | reverse complement strand
GACCAGTTCACCACATGGGTACATGACCAGTTCACCACATGGGGAGCCGACATGAGTACAGCCACCGGCAACATGATGGCCAAAGCTCCGGTCAAGATCGACCCGCGCTGGCTGGCGCGGCGGCGCTGGGCCAGGGCGGGCTGGGTCTACTTCCTGCTGATCCTGTTCTCGTTCGTGTTCATCGGGCCGCTTCTGATGGGCACGATCTCGAGCCTCAAGACCAACCCGGACGAATACCCGCCCCGTTTGTACTTCGAGCAACTCAAACCCGCCAACTGGGCGTCCGCCTTCAGGCTGGGCGTGGCTGGCGGCGGCGACGGCTTCCTGGGCGGCTTCAAACCCGGCGCGAAGATCACCTTCGACGTGACCTACCTGGTGCCCCAGGGGACGACGCCGACCGCGCCCGCCGTGACCGTCCCCAAGCGCCGCGCTGGTGCGGGCGCGGGTGCGTTCGCCGCGACCGATTACGCCGCCGATTACGCCAAGCTCGAACCCCTGAAACAGACCGCCCTCGAGCCCGCGTCCATGCCGGACGGCAAGCCAGGTCAGCGCGCGACCTACCAGATCACGGTCAACTACCCGCAGGATGCCAAGAACGTCACCGACCCGAGCAAGCCCGCGCCATTCATGGATCGCGTGCCGATCGACATCAACAGCCCCGCGGATCACGTGTTTATCGGGTCAACATTGGACCCGACGCGCTTGGAGCGCGTGTTCGCGCCGATCGCGAGCAGGCCGTACCCGTACTCGAGGGTGCAATCGTTCGATAACCTCGCGCCCGGTGTGATCGGCTACGTGTTCCGCAATTACGTGCGCGTCTTCAAGGAAACCCGGTCCATCACCACGGGTCAGAGCCTGTTCTTCAACTGGGTGCTGAATTCGTTCCTGCTGGTGTTCTTGCGAATCATCTCGACCGTAATCCTGGCCTCGATGGCTGGGTACGCCATGGCGCGGCTGAATTTCCCGTTCAAGAACGCGTTTTTCGTGTTCGTGATCTTCACCATGACCGTGCCCGGACAGGTGACGTTCATCAGCAATTACCTGGTCCTCAAGGACGGCATCTGGGGTCTTTCAAAACTGTGGGGTCAGCCGTCGTTGCTGAATTCCATCGTTGGACTGTGGATGATCGGTCTGGTCGGCGCGGGCGCGGTCTTCTTGATGAAGCAGTTCTTTGAAACGCTGCCCAAGGAACTCGAGGAATCCGCCAAGATCGACGGCGCGACCACCACCCAGACCTTCTGGCGCGTGATCATGCCGCTGGCTGGCCCCGCGTTGGGTGCGCTGGTGATCACGACCGCGCAGGGCGCGTGGAACGAGTACTTCTGGGCGCTGGTGGTGCTGGCCAACCCGCAGGACATTTACACGCTGCCGATCGGCCTGAATTCGTTCAACCGCTTCTACGGTTCGACCGGAGATTACGGCCTGATCCTGGCGGGCGCGGTCTTTTCGGCGCTTCCCGTGATCGTGCTGTTCATCGTGTTCCAGCGGTATTTCGTCGAAGGTGTCGCGTTCACGGGCGGTAAGGAATGACGTAATCCTCGAGAAACACCGTCTGGGACGTATATTTCTGTTTGCGTACTGGACGGTGTTCCGGGATGGGACGCGTGGCTTCTGGGGCGACCCCTGCGCGGAAGACGGCCAAAGCGCGCCAGGCCATGCTGTCAATGTTCGACCCGATGGCTCGAGATTCGCGCTCGAGCGCTGCCAGGGCAGTCTCGAGAGAACCAGGGCAGTCTCGAGCCGAGAAGGTAAGATTCGCGCGTCCGATTCCGGGCAGCAAACCTTTGCGGTTTGAAAACCAGTCAGGAGTGTTCGAGGTGCGACTCAAAGAAAACACGCTCTACATGGTCACGGATGAACGCGGTCAGATCTCCGGCGGTGAATCCGGGCTGTACGACCGCGACACGCGCATGCTCTCGAGGCTCGAGTGGTTCGTGGGAGACGCGCACCCAACGGTGCTTTCGACCCACACGCCCGAACCGTACCGGTTTTCGCAGCACGCGACCGAGGCCAACCTGGGTTCGACTCAGCGCCTGGAATTTCGCCGTCGCGGCCAGTTGGACGGTGCAAATTACGTGGAAACCGTGCGCTTGCGCCCCTTCGATGACCTCGCGCCGCACGCGCACTGGGGGCGCACGCAGCCGGACTTGCGCAGCCTGGAATTGCGTCTGGACGCGGATTTCGCGGACATGTTCGAGGTGCGCGGCCTGCCGATGATCAACAAGGATGTCGGCGTGAACGTCGTCCAGAACGGTCTGGAATACGCGTACTTCGGTCAGGACGGCGTGCTGCGCGCGACCCGCGTGACCATACAACCGATGGGCGATGTGATCGAGATCGAAAGCGCGCAGGTGCGAGCCAACCCGGTGACTTTCGATACCGACAGCCACGGTCAGGGCGCACCGCCAGCCGCGCTCGAGCCGCGCCGCACCGCCCGCGCGATCCGCTGGGTCTTGCAGAACGATGCCACCTTCGAGTTGACCCTGACGGTCACGCCCGTGGTCGGTGGCGCGACCGGGCGCGGTCTGGAACCCGAAGCGCTCGAGCGTTCGTACCAGGATTGGCGAGGGCAGGCGCACGTCACGGTCGGCAACAGATTGCTGCAACGCGTCTTCGACCGGGCCGCCGAGGACTTGCGAGCCTTGTTGTTCGACACGCCGCAGGGCGCGTTCCCGGCGGCGGGCATCCCGTGGTTCTGCACGCCGTTCGGACGCGATTCCGCGATCGTTTCACTGATGACCGTGCCGTTCTACCCGCAGATTGCGAAGGGCACGCTCCGTTACCTGGCGGCCCACCAGGGCAAGGTCATCAACCACAGGAACCTCGAGGCTCCCGGCAAGATCCTGCACGAGCAGCGTTCCGGCGAGGCCAGCGCGACCGGGCGCACGCCGTTTGAAACCTATTACGGCACCGTCGACGCGACCCCGTTGTGGGTCTGTCTGATCGGCGATTACCTGGACTGGACGGACGACCGCGAAACCGTGCGCGAACTCGAGCCGAACTTGCGCGCGGCCCTGGCCTGGATGGGTGGAATCGACGCCGACCCCGACCAGGACGGCCTGATCGAGTACAGCCCGCACAAGGGCGGCATCACCAACCAGGTCTGGAAGGATTCCGGCGACAGCACCTTCGACGAGAGCGGTCAGGATTTCACCTCGAACGTGGCCGTGGTCGAGGTGCAGGCCTACGCGTACCGCGCCTACCTGAGCGCCGCGCGGGTCTTCCGGGCGCTCGGTGACGAGGCTGAAGCGTCCGGGCTCGAGGTGCGGGCTGCCGAACTGAAAACGAAGTTCCACGCCGCCTTCTGGCTCGAGGACTTGCAGACTTACGCGCACGCGCTGGACGCCAACAAGAACCCGGCCAGGGTGCGCGTCAGCAACCCAGGTCACGCGCTCTGGGCGGGCATCGTGCCCGACGAGATCGCGCCGAAGCTGGCGCAGACGCTCTTTTCTGACGAGATGTACTCCGGCTGGGGCGTGCGCACGCTGGCGCAGGGATCGCCCAGGTTCAACCCGGTCAGCTACCACAACGGTTCCGTCTGGCCGCACGACAACGCCCTGCTGGCGCTCGGGCTGGCACGGTACGGCTTGTTTGATCGGGTCAGGCAGCTCACGCAGGCGCAACTCGAGGCCGCCGCGCTCGCACCCGACGCGCGCTTGCCGGAACTCTTCGCGGGCTTCAAACGCGAGGTGATCTCCGGGTTGCCCGCCAACCCACCCGTGAAGGCGCTCGTCCCTACGGCCTCGCCGTCGAG
>CAXTKV010000221.1:0-8107 GCA_964244895.1 uncultured Deinococcales bacterium | reverse complement strand
CTCCAGCGTAAACTGATGTGCGGCCTCGAGACGAGACTCATGATTTCGAGGGATCAGGGTGCTGGAAAAGTCCACGCCGTTGCTCGCGATGGGCGCTGAATGGTGTGACATCGAAGGCGAGCCGTCGCTTCCTCGAACCGCCACCAAGACGCGCTCGGCCTCAATCGCTGACAACTCGAGCGCGTGACCGACACAGCGACCAAGCGCGATCCAACTGGCCCTCGCGAGGTGGTCGTGATCTAGGCGATTCAGGTACAACATCTGCATGGTTGAGGGCAGTTCTGCTCTGGCCCGTAGGGGGCGTCCAGTTGCACGCTGGTAGGCGATACGACAAGCTCGCTCAGCCCAGGGCGTGTTGTGACCAATCACAAATGAACACGTCTCGAGTCTGGCGAGACGGGCGCACAATTCAAGCTGAACGGGACGAAGGAACCTGGAAACCCGATATCGCTGTGAACACACGCGCTCAAGTGACCAGTACCCGGTGCGCAACTCGAGCGCGTGGGCGGCGCAGTCCTCGGCCCAGTCGAGCGCGAGCCGGATCGCCTCGAGGTCAATTCTAGGCGTTCGATGCCGTCGCACTGATTCCATGAGATCAGTCGCGTCAAAAACAGTGTTCCTTGAATCTTGACCGTCGGAAACAGCAACGACGGTCACGGCCCCGACCACCATCGAATCCACCTCCAACCGAAGCATCAAGAACCTCGCGATGGGTACGAGGCGAGGTGGAGACGAAAGTGGTCGGTGCGCTTCTGATAAAGGTCCCTGACGTGCTTCACAACGACCTCCTTCAATTGCTTGACGTTTTGACCCAGGCGTTCAGGGGGCTGGTCGGGTGGAATACGAGCCGGAAGCCAGATGATGCTTTGGTGTTGGAATCCGGTAGTGGTTTTGAGGACAAACCGTGCGAATTTCGGACAAGCTGCGTCTGGAGCCAAAGCGATCAAGTCGAGACGGCGAGCTGAAACGAGAGGGTCGTTCAATCCACGATGCTCTTGAATTCGAGCGCCATCATTGACCTGGACTCGCCCGACGACGCGACGTTCGGGCTAGGACTAACGCTTCTGAGTTCAGTCTCGAGTACCAGCATGAGTCCCCCGCTCTTACCAGAATCAATTTTATACGAACCAAACAATGCTTATTTAGTAAAATTATGACAGCAAAACCTAGCTAAATATCACATCAATTAGTGATATAAAAGGTTAAACCGTCGAATTATCTCGTTTACTTCTACATTTTCGCGTTTACCACTTGCATTCCTCCAGGTTTGCACGATACGATCACAGCAAGTTGTTCGCGTGTCAGTTGCGTGTCCTTTTGGCAACCATCGTTTTGAAGGGGGTAAAGAGACCGTGCTCGACAACATTTCTGACGACAAAGCGGTCTTCGAACTCCCGAGCTACCTGGAGTACGACATCCCCGTGGTTCCAGATCTCGAGGACCCTCGAGCCTACGCAAAGTGGCGCGATGAATGCCTCGAACTGAAAGGCGTCCCGAAAGCCGTGCTGGCGCAATTGCTCGAATCGCTCGGAACCGATATCGGATTTGTGCGAGCAGCGATGATCCTCGGGAGTGCCTCATCGACTCGAACGTGGGCAGACAGCCTGACTTCACAAGTGATTCGCAAGAACAACAGCCGTGTCACGTACCTATTGGCTAAATGCGTCAAGATTCACCACGCCGCCAGCGCTGGGTTTTCTACAGAATCTCACTCCGGGATCACGTCCATACGGGCAGTGAACGTCGCTTGTGGCATCCTCAAGGAACTCGCTTCGACCACCGAGCGCACGGAACTCCACCTCGAACTTGAGGTTCGGACGCACCACGCCTTAAGCGAGGCGTACTTGCTGTCGCAGGAGTTCGAGCGAGCCACCTACCACGCGTCAGAGATGATGACGCTCGCGCCGGTGGTGGGACTCGATAACCTCGTTTCAAACGCGCAGTACCAAATTGCCGATGCACGCTATCTGCAAGGAAACCTCACCGAAGCGAAGGAGTTGCTCGAGGAGATCCTCGATTCGCCATCGACCCAACGCCACATGTTTTGGAACGCGACGATCTACCGGGCGCTCTGCCAATACTGGCAAGGCAACGAGACTGCCGCAATCGCGGCCCTGAACACCCTCGACCACGGGCTTCAGCAGGAATATTGGTGGCTGCGGCACCTGACGTTCAGAACGGCAACGATTGAAAACGCCGGTGATCTCCCAAAAAACAATGGCCTCGCGCACGCCCTCTCGCTGTTCTCGAGCGCAGTGACCAAAGCGCAAAGTGAAAACCCAGAACATGAAGAGAGTATCCACGAAGTCTTTAGAACCCTCGGTCGTGAACTTCATGCCCTCAAGCAGACTTTCGGCACGAGCTGGCTCGGCACGTTCGGACGTTGCCTCGAGGTGTTTGCTTCGCTCCGTTCGCGTGCTCCTGGGCAAATTCAGGAGGCGACCCTGCTGCCAGAGTTGGGACAGATCGAGTCCATGCCAATTTCGGCTCGAGCGTTCGGCTATGCCATCATCATCGAAGCGGCCTGCGACAATCTCGTCACGGCGCGTCAGATCGGATTGCTCGGCCCGGCCCTCGAAGGTCTGGTCAAAATGCTCGCTGAACTCGCTCGCGTCAACCCAGAGGTTGAGTTCCAGGTGACGCGAAAACTGCAATTGATCTGCCCGTTCGCACTTGCGATGGCCTCGCTGTGGGATCGAGCGCCCCATCACACCTTTGAACTCGGATCGGACGCGATCATCAACTTTCGCCAGCGCCGGATCAAGGTTTATGGAGTCTCCGGCTTGCGCCCGACCCACGCCGCGAGAATCACCCTTTCCGCCTTCGGTCGCAATGACCTGGTGGTGTGCTCCAGGGGAGGCGCTCAGTCACGGGATCTTCGGCGGGTGTTGCATCACCACTACTTCGAACGCCTAGTCTGGTTCGAGCCGATCCCACCGGCGCGATTGATTGCGTCGATGCTGGTCGCTCGGGATGACGCCCAGTCGCACAAAATGCCTCAAGCAGAGACGTTCCAGCGGGCCGCCATCACTGCGTACCGCACGTATGGCATCCGACCAAAGTTGCAGCAAACGGAGGAAATCAGCGAACTTGAGGAATTGGAGGAGGTGCTTGTACAGGCAATCGCAGACCCGCTCGACGTCAACCGTTTCGCCGACATCGCAGTCGTTTAAGGGGAACCTATGAAAACCAAGACAATCGCATGCGCACTCTTCTTGATGTTGCTTACAATCTCATGGACGCCCGTTACGGCACTTGCAAGGCCCGCTGCCTGCGACCCAAACGGGGCCTCTCATACGCCGAAAGCCAGCTCGAACACTGATGCGCAAGGCCCTAGGGGCGATGGAAATGGTGGCGGCGGCGGACCAAAACCCGGATGCTGATTTCATGATTCGAATGTGCGCGAATGCCCTTATCATTTCAGCGCTCCTTATTGGAACTCTGGTCCGGGCACAATCGAGTTCAGCGCTTGAACTGTTCGACCAGGTGTCAGACGTACTCAAGCGGGACTATATCAATCCTCGCAACCTCGATCTGACCGCGTACTTCAAGTCGTTCCGCGTTGACCTGGAACGCGCCTGCAAGACGCAGCCATCGTGTACCTACATGATGGCTGAGCCAATCATCCGGCGCATGATCGATGGCGTGGGCGACGCCCACTTGGATTACTCCAGCCCGACCATGCCTGAGCGTAGAAACAGACCAGGGAATGCCCTCAACTATGCCCAACTCGGATTTGCACCGACAACCGACGGTAAGACGGTCGCTATTTTCATGGTCCAACCTCATGGCCCAGCGGACAAGGCCCGGATTCGCCCTGGAGACCAGATTACACGCGCCGATGCGAAGGCGATTCAAGCATCGGATATCATGAAACACCTCCTCGAGAGTGAACTTCACGCGCTGCCCATCACACTTGAGATCCTCAGTTCGGATGGCAAGAAGCGTTCCGTTCGCCTGCTCCCTACGACGTCACCCGACGCACGCCCCTGGCTTCGTTTCATCGGCGACACGGCGGTTCTGACGATACCGACTTTCGAGATTGCCGACTACAGCGACGACAAGTTGCGTATGGCCATGCAAGCCTTGCACGACCTCGTCCGGCAAGCCACTGAACGTCGCGCCGCCCGCCTAGTGCTCGATCTCCGAAACAACGGTGGAGGTATCCGATACGTTTCCTACAGTCTCGCGTGTGCCTTAGTTGATCACCTGACGCGGGTTTACACGGATAAGCAAGGCTCACAAGATGTTGTCAAGTGTTCAGGGGCTTCGCAAACATCAGTGGTTTACGCTGACGAACCTGGCAAAGCCTACGAATTCGATGTCGCTAATCCTTCCTATTGGACAGGGCCACTCGCGGTGCTCGTTTCGAGGTACACCATGAGCGCTGCCGAGGATTTGAGCAATGTGCTTCAGGCAGCAAAGCGAGCTGTGATTGTTGGAGAGCCAACAATGGGCGCACTGGGAACGGCTGCTGACGGGTTCGAACGTCTTGTCAATAAGGGCACGCTCAAATTTAGCCTCAAGCGTTACACAGATCTCGACGGTAAACCGCTAGCTGATCGAATTGCACCCGATCTCCTCATACCCCTTAACCCAAAAATCATTTCGAAAGGCCGCGACACGCAACTTGACGCCGCGATCTCGGCCATCAAATGAATCGCATTCGTCCCACCAAAGAAACAAACATCGATCCATTGCTTAAGCTCCGGGGTCCATAACACCCCCTCGCATGGCAAATCATGCCGGACAATAGAATTGCCTCATCATCCCACTCGAGCCTTCGTACTTTTGAGCGTCCCTGTCTTATGTGCCGTATGACTCGTCTCCAACAGGCTCGAGCGTGACTCGAGGTAGAACGAATGCAGCGACCTTAGATCACTGCTTGTTTATTCGACTGCGAGAACATCGCAACGAATAGCTTGCAGGGCAAATCTACGAAGCGAGGACAGATAAATCACACCTTCATTCCCTCACCTTCGAACCCCCACGGGATGCCCCTCAACTGCACCCGGTCCCCATATTCGAGCTTCCAGGCTTTCAGCAGGGGTTCGGGTCTTAGCATGTACACGATCACCCGCGCATCCTCGGCGAGCACGTCCTTCCAGAGGCGTCTGAGGGCCGTCTTCGCACCGTGGAGGGTGTACCCGTAATACCGAGCCAGCGCGAAGGTGATGCGTCCATCAGGGCCGCGCAGGCGAGCGATACTCCGGATGCCACTGTTCTTCCGCTTGCTTTCGTCATTCCCCACGACGCGCTCAAGCACCTCAAAGCCTTCTCGCTCGAGGATGCGCACGACCTCACGCAGGCTGATTCGATCCAGGATCGAGGACTCCGTGGGTTTGTACCATTGGTACTTGTACCCGAGCGCCCGGTAGCCGCTCGGGGTCAGCACCATCACATCGCCGATGGCCGTCGAGACGCGTTCGATCAGGTCGTCTTTGAAATGTTTCTTGACCTCGGCCTTGCCGAACCGTTTTTCAAGCGCGTCGATGCGATCCGGTCCCCAGGCTTCGAGGTCCTCGAGAAGAATTGACATTGCGTATAGTCTAACAGCCGTTCGTGCCGTGAGAAGGCCGATAGAAACCGTGATCTCGCTTGAATCAAGGGGAGGATTGAGCGAACAGAGAAACCTTCAATCCACACTGATCTCGTGTCGGTCAGCGGTTGCGCCAATGGCCGAACAAGAAAATCCGGCCATCCTTGTCAATCCGGCCTGACGGTGCGAACCACGAGGCAATAGCGACGAAGAACACGCCGAGTCCAATCACCGCGAAAATCAGGATCGCGCGATGCGCCGCATCGAAGATCAACGCGGCCACGAGCGCCACGACCAGCAGCGCGGCGAGGCCGAGAACGCCGTAGAGAACGACTTTGACGATCACGTCCAAGATCGCCGGAAGCACCTTGACCCGCCACCGATACCTGGTCATGCGCTCGAGTCTAGACGAATTTCTTTCGCCCGTGGAGACTCATTGTTCCGAACCTGCGCGAGCGCCGCCTCGAGATCCGGGTACAGCCAGTACAGGCCTTTGGCGCGGACCTCGAGGCCGACGCGGAAGACGCCCCTCGAGCGCGGCAGGCGCGTGACGGGATCGGGGTCGCCGAGCAGGGGATCGAGCACCGGGTTCTCGACCAGATCGAGCAGCGTGCTGCCGTGCGCCGTGGCGATCACTTGCACGCCGCGACGGGCGGTCGTGAGCAGGATGGCCACGTCGTTGTGATAGCCGATCTCATCCACCACGACGACCTCCGGGCCGTGGTTGGCGACGGCCTGGCGGATGATCTCACCCTGCACCTCGGTCGAGGGCACTTGAATCCGGTCGGCCCGGCCCATCGAGGGGTGCTTGACCTGGCCGTCACCGCCGATCTCGTTGCTGGTATCGACCGCCAGGCACTTCGGGCCGATCAGCTCGCCGAGAATCCGCACGAGGTCGCGCAACAAGGTGCTCTTGCCCGAGCCGGGCGGGCCGATCAGCACCATCGAGACGCCCCTCGGCTCGAGGTACGGCCTCAAGGGTTCCGCCACCCCGATCACGAAACGCCCGACGCGCACGGTGATGCCGACGCTGGCCTCGTAGCGGTCGCGCACCACGCTGATGCGATGCACCGTACCATCGATGCCGGTGCGCCCGTCGTCGCGGAAGCCTTTGACGCGTTGGGTGGTGAAGAGCACATCCTGGGCGGTGGCGGTGCGCTCTGTGTAGCTGTAGCACCCCGAGCGGCACAACGCGACCGGCTCACCGAGACGAATTTTGATCTCCTCGAGCGTTTCGAGATTCTCACGCGCCGCCTCGGCGATCCAGTTCGGCAGCCTCGAGAGGAGCGCCTCTGGGTTGTCCACGCCCGCATGGATGGCTCGGAGATCGGCTGCACCGAGGGCCATCGGAAGGTCCTCGGGTGGCTCGAGCGAGATCGCTTCCAACACGTCCGGCATCAATCATCCCCGACGGAGAGCCAGACCGTCTGTGGGTCACTCGGCTCCAGGGCCAGCGAATCGCCCGCATCCGGTCGCGGTGCGAGCGCATCGTGGGCGGAGGCTATTGAAGCCGCATCCACGGAGTGATTTACGGGATTGAGGCTCGAGTGGAGGGCGCTCGCCTTGACCCACTCGAGCAGCTCTCGCTGGGTCTCGCGGGTCGTCACCGCCAGGCGCATCGTGCCCGCCAGGTAAGCGCAGGCGAGGCCCAGCACCGCGCCCCGAACATCGCCCAGCAACACCAGCGAGCCGAGCGTCACCAGCCCACCCGCCAGCAACAAGGCCGCGATCAGCCAGGCGTAGGGCGAGCGAAGGGCGCGTGCCATCCGTCGCTGAAGGACGCGTGGGTTCCGCTGCTGAACGGCCTTCACGATCCGCTCCGATTCGGTTTGAGGTACTCGAGCACGACCGTCAGCACGAAGGCCACAGACGGCCCGCTGACGCGCCACGACGTGCCGTGGTTGAGCACCCTGATGTTGTAACTCTCCTGGCCCCTGGGTGCGCCCGCCAGGTTGGGCAACTTTAAGGCGGTGACGGCGTACAACTCGGGCACGCTGAAGATCACGCTGGCCGTGACCTCACGCTCGGTCTGCGCTTGCAGCCTCGGGGTCTCGTGCCGGATCAGGCTCGCGCCCTCGACCACGAGCGCATCCTGGCGGTACGCCTCGAGCTGCGAGCGCCACGCGCGCAGTTTGAGTTCCCCGGCGGGCGGACTGACCCAGAGTTTCGAGAGGGCCTCGCCATCCAGGTTCTTGCACGCCTCGAAGAGCGCCTCGATGGCCCCCTGCCAGGTGCTCAGATCGGCTGGCGGGGTGACGGTGTTCGGGCGATACCAGGTGCGTCCTGGCGCGTTCGAGGTCGGCGGTGCAGGGGTTGCGTCCGACGCAGCCGGGGCGCAGCCGGACAGCATCGCGCTCGAGGCGAGCGACAGCCAGAGGGCGAGGGCCGGTGAAACCGCGAACCTCACGGCCCCACCTCGCGCTCGAGCGTCCAGGGAATGTCCTGCGAGAGGATTTCACGGGCCAAGGCGAATACGCCCTCGCCGCGCTCGATCTGATCGAGGTCGCCGCGTTCGGTGGCCTCGCGCAGGCCGATGACCTCGAGCGCGAGGCGCACCCCGAGCGTTTC
>CAXTKV010000220.1:0-8282 GCA_964244895.1 uncultured Deinococcales bacterium | reverse complement strand
ATTAAGAGGTCGTCGGCTTTGCTCTCGTCGGCGACCGGAGCGGCGACTGGGGCTTCCGGCACGCTCGAGGACACCGTGCTGGAGGATGTTTCTTGATTTGCGCCTACGACGGTGTTCGCGACCGGAGCCTGAGGCTCGCTCGCGGCTTCTGCGACCAGCTTCGGAGCCTCGACGGGTACGGCTTCGGTCATCGCTTCGGGCGCGGGGCTCGAGACGATGGCTTTAAGCTCGGGCGCTTCGGCCTTTGGAGCTTCTACGGCTGGTGCGGCCTCGACCTTCGGCGCTTCGGGCGGGGGGCTCGAGACGATCGCCTGAACCTCGGCTTTTGGAGCCTCGCTCGTGACGACCGCTTTAGGCGCTTCCGCGATGGGTGCGACGGGCTTCGGAGCAGGAGCCGCTTCGACCTTCGGCGTGGGTGCGGCTATTTCAGCTTTCGGGGCTTCGACGGTTGGCTTCTCGATCACAGGCTTTGGTGGTTCGAGCGCCGCCAAACGGGCCTTCTCCATCTCCTGCAAACCGCCCGGCTGCTCTTCTACGGGCGCTTTGACGATCTTGCCGTGAACCGGGTTCTCGGTGTCTTCCTCGCGGTACTCGACCCCGACCTTCGGGCTGTACCACTGGCGGGCGCGCAAGCCCTGGAAATCCAGGAAATCCTTGTCGGCCTTCAAGGTCTGCAAATTTGGAGTGGACATCTCGAAATCCTGGATGGTCACGATAGCCTGGGCTGGGCAGGATTCCACGCAGGCCGCGCAGTACATGCAGTTCACCAGGTCGATGTCGAAACGCTCCAGCACGAAACCCTTGCCCGCCGGGTTGCGTTTGCGCTCGATCGTGATGACCTGGCTCGGGCAGACTTTCTCGCAGGCCAGGCACGACACGCACCGATCAGAGCCGTCCTCGTTTTTGATCAGCGCCAGCGATTGCACGCTGACGGGCGGCAATTGCGGTTGCACGAAGGGGTACATCTCGGTGAAGACCGGATCGAACTGTTCGTCGTAGGTCTTCTCCATTCCCTTGGCGATACCGGAGACCGCGCTCCAGATGTCTTTGAGTAAGCTCACGCGTTCCTCCCAGAAACTCGAGCCTTCGGCAGCAACGGACGGAAGATGATCCACAGCATCCACAGCCCGAAGATTGCGCCGACGATCACGCCGAAAATCTGTCCCAGCACGGGCGCGAGCCTGAAGACCGCCGCCAGGAACAAGCCCAAGAGCGACAACGGGATCAGGAATTTCCAGCACAATTCCATCAGTTGATCGTCGCGGAAGCGCGGCAGGGTGGCTCGAACCCACATGTAGAAGTACACGCCCGCAGCGCCTTTCAACAGGAACCAGAAGGCGTACTGGAGGTTCAGCAGCAAACCGCCGGGACCAAACGCGGTCTGCCAGAAACCGCTGGCGGGCGCGTTGGCCGGAACGTTGGCGCGCAGGATCAGCTCGAGCGCGTTGGCGTCCTTGTTGCCCGCCCAGCTTTGCAGCAGGTCAATTCCGAAGGTCGGGATCACCAGCGCGTGCCAGCCGCCCAGGAAGAAGACCGCCAGCACGGCGGGCAACAAGTACAACTCCGCGAATTCGGCCACGAAGAAAAAGCCGAAACGCATGCCGCCGTATTCGGTATTGAATCCGGCCACCAGTTCCGATTCGGCTTCGGGCAAGTCAAAGGGCGTCATCTTGATTTCCGCCAGTCCCGCAATCAGGTACACGACGAACGGGATGATCAGCGGAAAGACGTTCCAAAAGCCGTTTTTGGCCTGGGCGTCCACGATGCTGGTCAGGTTCATCGAGCCCGAGTAAACGCACACGGAAAGGAGCGCGATGGACAGCGGAACCTCGTAGCTGACGAGTTGCGCGGCGGCGCGCAGGCCGCCGAGCAGACCGAACTTGTTGTTCATGCTCCAGCCCGCCAGCAGCACGCCGTACGACCCGAGCGTGCCCGCCGCGATGATGAAGATCGCGCCAGCATCGGTGTTGCCGAAGACCCAGCCCGGCGCGAACGGAATCACGGCCATCAGCAGGAAAGCGCTGACGAAGACCAGCACCGGCGCGAGCGTGAAAATCGTCTCCTCGACCATGCCGGGCGTGTGGTCTTCCTTGCTGACCAGTTTGAGCGCGTCGAAGACGGTCTGCAACGAACCTGACGGCCCGTTGTGCAGCGGGCCGAAGCGGTTCTGAACCTTGCCCAGGTATTTGCGGAGCATCAGGATGTTGATCAGTGCCACGACCGCCACGAACAGGAACGCCAGCACCGGCCCCAGCACGCCGTTGACCAGGTTGAACCAGAACGAACCCCTGGGTGCGCCCAGCACCTCTAACAAGGCGGGCAGGCCCTGGTAGGTGATCGCCAGAATCAACAACGGCGCGACCACGACCAGCCCCGCGTAACCGATGACCGCGTTGATCACACCGGATTTGCGCGGGTCGGCGTTGAGCGCCATCTGGTGCTTCATGCGCATCTTGTAGTGACGGTCTTCGGGCATGGCGACGCGCTCGGAGGGCATCCGGGCTTCGCGGTTCTCGACGAAACTCATCGCGTCACCTCGAGCCTGATGCGCTCATCTCGAGAGAGCACCGTCTGGCTCGCGTTCTCGAGATCACGTGCTGGACGGTGTTTCTGTGCGCGGCTCATCTGTCCACCTCGCCGAGCACGATGTCGATGCTGCCCAGGATCGCGATGGCGTCACTGAACTTCGAGCCGACGAACATGTCCTGCAAGGCCTGAAGCGTGCAGAACGACGGGCTGCGGTGCTTGCTGCGCCAGGGTTTTTCAGAACCGTCCGCCACGATGTACACGCCCAACTGACCCCTGGAAATTTCCACCGCGCGGTAGCGCTCCATTCCCGACGCGGGCTTGAGGCGCGGCAGTTTGGGCAGGATCGGCCCAATTTTCGGGTACTGCGCAATCGCCTGACGGATGATCTCGATGCTGGTGTAGAACTCGCGGAACCGCGCCCTGGAGCGCGCGTAGGCGTCGCAGCCGACCTCGACGCAGACCTCGAAGTCCACAAAGGGGTACGCATCGTAGGGTTCGTCCTTGCGGAGATCCCACGGAATCCCCGAGCCGCGCAGGTTGGGGCCGGTCACGCCGTGGTTCAGGGCTACCTGCGGGTCCAGGACGCCCACACCGATGGTGCGCGCCTGAAAGACGGGCGCGTCGATGGTCAAGGCTTCGTACTCGTGGAGTTTGCGCTCGAAGTGATCGAGAAACTCCTGGATGTCCTCGAGCATGCGCGGGTGGTGGTCGCGGCGCACGCCGCCGTAGGTGAAGTAATTCGGCAGCAGGCGCGCGCCCGCCGTCTTTTCGATGATGTCGAGGATGTACTCGCGGTCGCGGAAGGCGTACAAGAAGGGCGTGATCGCGCCCAGATCCAGCATGTACGTGCCGATCCAGACCAGGTGGCTGGCGATCCGGCTGAGTTCAAACAGAATCGTGCGGATGTACTTGGCGCGCTCGGGAACCTCGATGCCCAGCATGTCCTCGACGGCCAGGCACAGCGGCAGTTCGTTCTGCATGCCCGAGACGTAATCCATGCGATCCGTGTACGGGATGCACATCGGGTAGGTGCGGACTTCCTCGAGCTTTTCGTGGTTGCGGTGCAGGAAGCCGATGTGCGGGATGGCGCGCGTGACGCGCTCGCCGTCCACGCCGAGCACGACCTTCAGCACGCCGTGCGTGGCGGGATGCTGCGGCCCCAGGTTGATCAGCATTTCGTCCGAGTGGCCCTCTACTTTTTCGAGGCTCGTCGGGTTGGTCATCACCGATGCGGTCACGGTCTTTCCCCCCTGATCCTGTCGTGGTTCATGACTTCGGCTCCCAGCGTTTGATCTTCGGGTTGACGGGTTTGTCTTCTGGCGCTTTGGCAGCGGGTGCTGGAGCATCTGGCGTTTGGGTTGGCGCAGCGGTTGCACTCGAGGACACCGTCTGGGACGGTGTTTCTGATTTCACGTCCGGGACAGTGTTTTCTGTTGGGGCGCTCGGAACTGGCGCGGGCGTTGCGGGGCTCGCTGCGGGCGTCTCGGACGGTGCAGCGGGTATACTCGAGGCTTCCGTCGTGGCGGGCGCGCCACCTTTCGGTTCCCACTTCTTGCGTTCCTTGGTCTGCGCGGGTTTTGCGGCCTCGCTGGGCGCAGCCTCGCCGGACGCAGCCTCGCTCGAGACGGGCGCGGCGGGTGCAGGGCTCGCGGTCGGGGCGGGTGCTTCACTCGAGGGTGCGGCGGCCCGCGGAGCTTCTGCCCTGGGAGCCTCGGGCTTCGGCGCGGCGGGTGCGGCAGCCTTGGCCGGGGCGGCGTGAGCTGCGGGTGCCGCGACACCGAACGGCGTGAAGCCGTCCTCCCACGGTGCGGGGCTCGGCCAGGGTTTGGAGGCCCAGGTGCTCATCAGGTAGCCGCGCGTGTCGTACTTGCGCTGCAACGGATGGATCGTCCAGTGGTCTTCGGTCAGGATGCGGCGCAGATCTGGGTGCCCTTCGAAGTGGATGCCAACCAGGTCGTAGGCCTCGCGCTCGTGCCATTCCACGCCGCCCCAGAGATCGCTGACCGATACGACTCGAGGGTGATCGTAGGAAACGTAGGTGCGCACCGCGACCTTCTGTTTGGTCTCGAGGCTCTGGAGGTGCAGCGTCACGCCCAGACCCCAGTCCATGTCGGTTCCCGACAGGCAGCGCGGGAAGTCAAAACCGGCCAGGTGCAAGCGCTCGCACAGCGCGCGGTAATCTTCCGGGGCGACCGTGAACACGACCTCATCGAGCGCGATTTCGGCGCGGGTGTTCAGGTTGCCCTTGAAGCGGTCAACGGCGCTCGCCTCGAGCGGCACGATCTTGACGGGGTTGTGCGCCAAAGTCATTCGCCCACCCCCAGCCCCGAGTATTCCTCTGACTTCTGATCCCTGACTCCTGACCACCTCATAGGTGAACGCGCCCGTCCTGACCGGGTTCCGCCAACGGGTCGAAGTCGGCGCTCATGTGCGTGCCCTCGACGTAGCGCGCTTTCGGATCGGCGATCTTGTCGCGCAGCAAGAGCAGCGCTTGCATCAGCGCCTCCGGGCGCGGCGGGCAGCCGGGCACGTAGATGTCTACCGGCACGATCTTGTCCACACCTTCGACCACGCTGTAACCCTGACGGAAGGGGCCGCCCTGGTTGGCGCACGCGCCCATGCTGATGACCCATTTGGGTTCGGACATCTGCTCCCAGAGGATGCGGACGCGTTTACCCATCTTTTTGTTGACCGTGCCGGAGACGATCATCACGTCGGCCTGGCGGGGCGTGTTGCGGTAAAAAACGCCGAAACGATCCATGTCGTAGCGCGTGGCGGATGAATTCATCATTTCGATCGCGCAGCAGGCGATGCCGAAGGTCAGCGGCCACAACGACCTCGAGCGCGAGAGGTTGATCAGGTCGTCCAATGAACCCAGGATGATGTTGTCCGGGCGTTGTTGCGTGCCTAGTAGACCCACTTCAAGGCCCCCTTTCGCAATGCGTACAACCAGCCGACGGTCAGGATCACGATGAAGGTCATGGCGGTCACCAGGCCGCTCCAGCCGAGCGTGTCGAAGGCGACCGTCCAGGAGAACAACAGCGCCGCTTCCACGTCGAAGACCACGAACAGCATGGCGAACAGGTAGTAGTTCAGGTTGAACTGAACGTTGGTGTCGCCGATGGTTTCCTCGCCGCACTCGTAAACGTCGTCCTTGGCTTTCGAGGTTCCGTAGCGTTTGCTGCCCGCGTAAAAGAACGCGAGCTTGGCGATGCCGAGCGTGGCGTAGACGATGCCCGCGCCGATGAGCGCGAACAGGCCGATGTAGAGCGCACCCGTCACCTCATTGGTGTATGAGAACTCCACCTCTTCTCCTCCTTTGGAAGCTCACCTTCCAGTGTTGGTTCTCGAGCCGTCAACGGGAGTCGATCCGGTCTCGAGCGTGTTTTGACGGCCCATTCAACCATGTTTTGCGACGGCGTATCGCGCCTGTCCAATTCCGTGCGGCGTGGCGTTGCGGGTCGGGGCGATCTCGAATCGTGGTTTCGGGTTCCTGCTTGAGGCAATTTGAGTCGCAGGGCGGATACGTGAATCATTGTACAAAGATGTTCTCGGGACGTTTGTATGCCGCCTCGCGCGCCAGAGGACGCTACGCGCGCCCGGTCATCCGACGGTATCGGTGCGCAGATATACTCACTTTCGACGAACTCGGGGGTGCACGTCGGAATTGCTCGGGGCGGCGCACCCTCAAATCGGGGATACCGTCCAGCACGCGAATTTCTCGAGCGCGAGAACAGCGTCCCCGACGGTTTATCGGTGAACCTCGGTTTCACGAATCCACTTCTTTCGCCGTCCTGATTCAGGCCACGCGACCGACCCACAAACACAAGCAATCCAGGGCTCTCGCGAGGCCGTGACCGGCGCTGAAACTGCAAAAACCATAGACCACGACGCGATTTTTCGCTATACTGACTCCGATGGTTTCACTCCGTGTCATCCCCGCCGCGCTCGGTACCTTCGTCGCGGCTTTTTTCGTGATCGGCCAATCGCAATCTCAGTCCAGCAACCCGCGCATCGCGCAGTACGTTGAGGGCTACACCCGCTTCGTGCTCGAGACACCGCGCCTGGTCAAATTGTCCTCCGGTGGGGTGGGACGGGCCGTGACCTTGCGCCTGGCCGGGATCAAACCCTCGGAACTCAAGCTCAGCGACGCGAGCCGCGACGTGGACACCAAAGAACTGATCTCGTGGAGCATCGCCAGCAACGGCTCGGACAGCCTGTTGACGCTCAAAACGACCTACGCGCTGCAGACCGGGCAGGGCTACCGCGCCTTCACCCTGCCACAGCAGGACGACACGCCCAACCGCGTCGTGATCGACCTGGGGCCGAAGATCGCCTCCGACGCGACCAAACCCACCACGGTCACGCTGATCCCGACCAAAAAACCCACCAATACCGTCAAAACGCCGAACCGCCCCGATCCCGTGGTGGTGCTCGATCCCGGTCACGGCGGCGTGGATTTCGGCATGATCGGTTACGTCACCGAAAAATTCGTGACCCTGGACATCGGCCTGAAGCTCCGAGACATCCTGCAAGCCAAAGGCGTCAAGGTCGTGATGACGCGTTACGGCGATAAAGTCGTGCAGCAGAACGGTTCAATTCAGGAAAAACGCCGCGACCTGGACGCCAGAGCGCAGATGGCATCAACGGACCGGAACGTCTTCGTCTCCATTCACGTCAACTCGGCGGCGGCGGAAGCCCAGGGCGTCGAAACCTTCGTCTTCGGCGAACCCCTGGAATCGCGCACCTTGAAACAAGCCGAACGAGAGAACGGCGGCGGCAGCATCGGCAAGGCGCTGACCCAGCAACTCCGCGAGGCATCCAGCAGCGTCATCAACCGCCAACTGACCCAGGAAAACCTGCGCTTCTCGAGCGGTCTGGCCAAGGCGGTGCAATCGAGCATCGTTGGGCGCACGGGCGCGGCCTCGCGCGGGGTCAGTCAGGCGTACTTCTGGGTGATCCGTTACGCCCGCATCCCCGCGATCCTGGTCGAGACGGGCTTCGGCACCAACCCGACCGAAGGCAAGAACCTGGCCACCAACGCCTACCGTTTGCAGGTTGCGCAAGGCATCGCGGACGGGATTTTCAAGTTCCTGAACGTCAAGTAACCAGGCGCTCGAGAACCCCAGGCGAGTTCATTTGAAACGACACCGTCCCCGACACACTCGAGAAATCACGTCTGGGACGGTGTTAGTGAAATACTAATAAAGACATGCGTTGCCTTAAAATAAAAGTAGAGGTGTTATGAAAAACAGCTTTGTTCCCATCGCTATCCTCGGTTTACTTGCGATGGCCAGTTGCGCTCCGGCTGCCCTTTCAGACGAGTCGAAGTCACAGCTTCCAATCAAAGCCGGAGAGAATTGGCGTTTCACCATTCAAGGAAAACCAGGCGCGACAGATTTCTCTGAGGTTTATTCTTATATTGATTCATCAATTTATAAAAAATTAAATGCAGTATCAATCATAAACGGATCACTTATAGAGCCCCCTATCAGTATTCGATCAGGAGAAGTTGTTGTAAAAGATGTAAATCTTATTGGAAACGTAGAATACGTCGAACTCCGTTCAAATGATAAAACTGGCTTGATCATAATGACTGGCGATCCATCCGAATATGGTTATAATGAAACTGGTACTAAATTCACGGATTCTTACATTAACATTGCTTTTTACCCTGACAATTCAAAATCTGAAAGACATAATGTATGTCTGATCAATTTCTGGGCAAGTGAAGCTCCAAAAGATAAGTTGAT
>CAXTKV010000219.1:0-8345 GCA_964244895.1 uncultured Deinococcales bacterium | reverse complement strand
CGTCGGGTTGGCTGTCAGGATGTCCTGCGTGCTGTTCGAGCCGTTGATCGGCAGCACGAACGAGATGCTGACCGACGGGCCGTTCGTGCCACCCGCGTCGAACACGACCTGAAGGGCGTAACAGCAGCGGTCGAAAATCAGCACGAACTTCGGTTTGATCTGCAACAACGGATCGGGCGATGTCCGCCCGGTGCTGTCGTAGACCAGGCTGAGGGTGGTGTTGAGTTGCACGCTGAAATACACCTCGGGTTTTTGCTGTTCTTCCCCGGCGAAGGCGAAGGTCAGCCCGAGCGGAGCCAAACCGAAAGTCTCCGTCAGACTGGTGCCGGATCGGGTGCGGTAGTACGTGAACGTGCCTTTCAGCCCGACGCCCGGAGCCACGTCCAGGTCAATCGAGGTCAGGTTCAGGCTCGAGAGCTCGAAATCCTGGCCGACGCCGGGCAGGTTGTAAACCAGGCTCAGGTTGAAGTTCGCGTTGGCTTGCGCCCACGACAGGCTGCCCGAGAGGCGCGGCTGGTAAAAGGAAATCGGGTTCAGACCCAGCAGCGTGTTCAGGCTGAGCGACCACGACACGCCCGGCGCGCTCGATGAAACCGTCAGCGCCAGGTTGTTGGGCGGCGTCGGCGTCTGGGTGGAAAAGGCCCAATCGCGGAACTCGAAGTTGCCCTGAAGGTTGGCGTTCACTCCCGAGAAGTTCGCACCGAGAGACGTGTTCAGCTTGAAGTAATTCTGCGACGGCACCAGGTCGTATTGCGGCGGCGTCAGCGTCTGGTTGAGGTTCAGGCTGATCTGGTCTTCCCTCGGGCCGATCAGCAGGTTGCTCGAGAGCGTCCAGCGTCTGACCTGCCCGAGGTTGACGTTTTCGGTGAAACCCAGGCTGGCGCTGAAGGTCGAATCCGGCGTGCGGTAACCCAGGCTGAGGTTCAGGTCGTCGTACTGCGGCAGACGAGAATTGGTGCTCAAGAAATCCGCGATCGCGCCGAAACGGTAGCCGGTCGAGATGCTGAACGTCGTGCCGCTCGAGACGGCGTTGCCGACGCGGGCCGTCCACGAGACGGGCTGGTTGCGATCCAGGTCGTAACGGTAATTGAAGCTGGCGTTCAACGGTGCCGGGTTGAGGGTCAGGCCAAACTCGAGCGGCGCGAGGCGCACGACCCGACCGTCGAACTGCGCGCAGAGCGTGTCGCAGGCCTTGATGAAATCGTAGCGTTCGGCCAGCGTCAGGCTCAGCCAGCCGAGCGGCCTGGCCGTCAAATCGAAGCTGGCCACGCCCGTCGGGGTGCGCCTGGGCACGCTATCAAAGGAGAACGGGCTCTCGCCCTCGGAGAGGTTGTACTGGTAGCCGAAGCCGAAGTTCAGGCGGTTTTCAAAAAGCGCCTGCCGGAACCCGAGCCCGATAGACAGGCTGACGTTGCGCTCGAACTCGCCGGTCGGGTTCTTGCGCTCGGTGTCGCTCGAGTCGGCGGGGTTGCGGGTCGTGTAGTAGCGCCCGATAAAGGTGTTGCTGACCGTGAAGGTTCCGCCCGGCCAGACCTCCAGGTTCCAGCCCAGCGCGTGCGTCTCCTCGAACCGGAAGGCGCTGACGTACGGTGAGCCGTTCGCCAGGGTGCGGGCGCTGGTGTTGAAGGTGTTGACGGGTGCGGTGATTCGCCCGAGCTTGATGCCGAAGCTGTTCACGCTGAACCCGCCGAGCTTCGGCAGCGTGGAACCCAGGAGGGTCACGCGCAATTCCGGTTGGTACTGGATGATGCCGCCCGGCACGTCGGTGCGCAGTTGCGTGTCCGAGAAGCCCGATCGGTCGCGGTTGTCAATGAAGCCGTTCAGTTCCAGGTCGCCGCTGAAATTCTGGTTGCGCACGCAGAAGCGCACCGCGAAATCCGTGCGCCGGTCGGTGCCGAAACTTGAGATGGTCGGCTGGCACTCGTTGTTGAGCGCCCCGGTGCTGCTCGCGCCCGTCAGCGTCGGGTCGTTGATGTTGTTGTCGCGCCTCGAGATGCGGGCCGCGAACGACACGGGTGGCAGGGCGTCCTCCGGGTCGACGCCGGGCGTCAACTCGAAGCGCCCATCGCTGCTGAAATTGTAGGCCAACAGCGCGCCGTTGGCGGTCGGCGTGACGGTCGCTGGGTTGGTGGTCGCGTCCACGGCCACGTTGGTCGGCGGCAGGGCCAGCAGGTACAAGCGCGTACGGTTGACGCCGCCGAAAAGGTTGTAGGCCGTGTAGTCCGTGCCGAACCCGAAGGACGGCTGACGGTACTGAAAGTAGCGCAAGAACACGAAGCCCACCCCGAAATCTCCGGTCACGAACGGCAAATCCGCGCTGATTTGCGTGCCGTCCGTGCTGCCGTTCGCGCCCGTGGTCAGGTTGAAGCGCGGCTGGCGCGCGGTATCGCCCAGGAACAAGACCACGATCGGCAAGAACATCACGGGTTCGTCCGCCAGCAGCACCGTCACGTTGCGCGCGATCAAACGGTCGCCGGGGTACAACGTCAGGCTCTGCGCGCGAAAGGCGTAATCGTTCGGGGTTCTGCCGCAGCGCCCGCACGGCGAGAAGTACCCCTGCGAGACCTCGAGTTGCCCCGGCACGCGCGCCGCATCCACGCCGACCACGTCGATTTCGCTGGTGACGATGATCACGTCGCCGCCTTCCAGGGTGTCCTTGTCCAGATCCACCACGAAATCCCGCCCGGCGATGGTGTCGGTCTTGCCGCGAAAAACGCCCTCTCCGACGACGGTCAGGGTGCGTTTGGTCTTGTTGTACTCGATCCGGTTGGCCTCGAGTTCGTCGTTGTCGATCCTGACGATGGCGGGCGAGCCGCTGATCAGGATGTATTCCTGTTTTTCGCCTGCGGGCGTGGTGACGTTGCGGAATTCCAGGCGATCCGCCGTGACGATGGTGATGGTTTTGGCCTCCGCGACGGACGCGAACAGCGCCACGGCGATCAGCGCCAGGATCGTCTGGAAGGCTCGAGCCAGGTGGTTTGGGAGCGCGCTCGACCCTCGCCCTCGAGCCGCACGTCGCGTCCCGTCCGACCCTCGAGCCCGAACGTTAGAGCCCGATACCACCGAGAAGACCGTCCTGGACAGCATTCTTGAACAACCAAAAACCGCGTCCTGGACGGTCTTCTCCAGCATGGCGGAATCGGAATCCTCGAGCCGCAGGGCTTCTCTCTCCACTGCCGTTCCGCGAGAGGAGCCGGAGGACAGGTGATCCTCGAAAAAACCCACGCTCATCGCCTTCGGGCGAGCCACAGCAAGCCCAGGCCCGCGCCCGCGTAGACGATATCCGGCCCCCAGGCCGCGATGATCGGCCAGACCGCGCCGTTCTCACCGACGGCCTTGAAGACGCTCCAGGTGGCGTAATAGAAGAACGTCAGGAACATCACGCCGACGAACCCCAGGCTGGCGTTGGAACGCAGCGTGAAGAGCGCCATGCCCACACCGAAGAGCGCGAACGCGATCGCGGCGGCGGGTTCGGCGAACTTGCGGTGCAGCGCGGTCTCCTCGGCGTAAACGCGCAAGCCCTGAGATTTGTACTGGTTGATGCGATCCAGCAATGTTGGTAAGGCCAGGTTGCGCGGTTCCTGACCCAGGCTGGAACCCTGCTGCAAATCCTTGATCGGCACCACGGCGCGCTCGAAACGAATCGTCGTGACGGGCCTCGAGTCGCCGTTGCGGTACGTGACGCGCGTGCCGTTCATCAGTTCGATCGCGCCCTCGTCCTTGAGGATCTGCCCCCTCGGGGCGCGCGTGATGGAGAGCGGCACGACCCCCGTGGCCGCCTGCAAGACCGTGATTCCGGTGAGCTTGCCGCCGTCCTGCAAGCCACCCGGCTGCACGTAAATGACCTGATTTTGCGAATCCTTGAAGAACTGCCCGGATTCGACCAGCACGCGCGGGTTGGACAAAATGATGTCCTTGAAGACCCGCAATCCCTGCTCGTCGCCGCGCGGCACGAGCGCTTCGGAATTGACGAAACTCAGCACCGCCACGAGTGCTCCGACCGTCAGTACGGGCACGGTCAGGCGGTTCGGGCTGATGCCCGCCACGATGGCGGCCTTCAATTCCGAATCCTGCGTCAATCGCGTCATGCTCATCAGCACGGCAAACAGCAGCGCCAACGGCAAGCCTCTCGAGAACGCTTCGGGCAGGTGCAGGGCCAGGTACTGCAAGACCAGCAGCACCGGCGCGCCCTTGCCGATGATCGCGCCCGCCGCCTGGAACAGCGCGCCAAAAATCCACAGCACCACCACCATCACCAGCCCACCCGCCAGCATCGGCAGGATTTCCGTCAGGACGTAACGCTCGAGCATGGTCAGTTTCCACCACGGGCGCGAGGCGTGCGCCCGCGATGCCGGGATTTCCGGGCCGAGCGGCACGCGTTTCACGCGAGCCTCCGCTCGGAATCTCGAGGTGTGATCTCGAGCCTTGAAGAAATCTCGAGCATCCCAATCTCGAGCATCCTGGTCTCGAAAATACCGTCCAGGACGCATTCCAAGACTCGCGTCCTGGACGGTGTTCCCCGGATCACGTCAGCCTCCGCAAGGCCAGCACGCCCGCCACCGTAAAGGCCGCCGTCGGCAACCAGGCCGCCACGATCACGGGCACACTCTGGGACGCGGCCAGGTTCTGACCCAGAATCCACAGCACCCAGTAGCACGCGATGGTCAAGATCACGCCCGCGAAGGCCCAGGCGCGGTTGGCGACGCTGACGCCGATGGCCGCACCGACCAGCGCGAAGGCGATGGCGGCCAACGGGTCAGAAAAACGGCGTTGAAGTTTGAAATTCGCGTCGTAACTCTCCTGCACGGTCAGCGCGGGATCGTTGGCCCTGGAAATCAACTCGGGCAACGGCAGGTGCTCCGGCGGGCGCGAATCGGGCGAGATCTCGAGGGTGAAGGGGAAGACGCGCGAAGCTTCCAATTTCACGTCGATGTCGTTCGAGACGACCGTGGGCGTGAAGTACGGACTCTCGAGCATCCAGGTTTTGGCCTTCGAATCCCAGGTGCCGCGCACCGCCGTCCAGACGCCCTCCGGCCTGACGATCATGACGCCGGACAGGTCAGCGATGCTCGGTTCGTCCGGTCTGGGCGTCAACGAACCCGTGTGGTAAATCACCGATCCATCCGGCGAGGCGAACGATTTCAGCGTCTGCACGCGCGGCGCACCCGGCGATCCGGCCACCCGGTACAGCGAATCCAGGAATTGCGCGTCGGCGCGCGGCTGCCAGTAATTCGAGTTGAAAAACCCGAAGACCGCGATCAGCCCGCCGAAAGCCACGGCGGGCACGACCAGCAACAGGGGCGGCACGCCCGAAGAAAAAGCCGCCTTGAGTTCCGAATCTTTCGCCAGCCGCCCCATCCCGACCAGGATCGCGAAGGCCAGCGCGGGCGCGAGGATGTACGAAATAAAAAACGGGAAGCGGTCGAACCACGTCTGAAACACCAGCGCCAGCGAGGTCTGACGGTTCAGGAACAGCGCGATCAGCGTCGCGAAGAAATCGATCGTCAAGAGCACCAAGAGCGTGCCGATGCCGAGCAGGTACAACGGGACGAACTCGCGCAGCAGGTACATGGGAAGCCGTCGGGCGCGCAACATTGGCGAAAGTATACGGGTAGAGCATGAGAGACGAAGGCCAGAGAGTTGGTGCGCCATCCAGATGAGCGCCAAATTAAAGACGAGGTGCTAGCCTCGAGACACCATGCCTAGACGTTCACGTATCGGTTCGATTGCCGTTGTCCTGATGACCGTTACTGCCATGAGCTTCGTGTTGGCGAGCCCAAGTCCGAGCCGCGAGATTCAGGCTGCCCTCACAAGATGTAATTCCCTGAGATTGCCGTCTGCTACCTTTCACAATTACAACGGTTATGGGGGCTGGGGTTGGGATGAAGGTGAGCCTGAAGGACACGGCGTCGGTGTCGGTATAACGTATTCAAAGCGCCAAATTGTTACGGCTTTTGTTGAGCATGACTTAAGTAGTGGATATCAGCAGGATTATTACTGTTTTTGAGCTAACGGCACGTTGGCTTACTATCGCGGGGTATTTCGCTCTTGGGGGAATTCAAAGTTAACATCCTTTCTCGAGCGATATGTCGATGATCAACAAACGATTCTTAAGCAGAAAAAGAAAACTTACATAGAGAATGAATCTGACCTTCAGAAGAAATACCTTGGGGATACGAAATATATTTATTTCCACCGCAGAGAATTGATCGAAAAGCTTGGAATCGCTGACCGTCTGGTGACTTTTGGCTTAAACCCCTTTTGACAACCCGAGCGCCAGTCTCGAGAGTACCGTCCAGTACGGTATTTATAAAATGCGTACTGGACGGTACTCTCGGTCAAAGGGATTTGATGAACCGGACGATGCCCTCGAGCAATTCCAGCGCGAGCGGCAGCGTCGGATCGGTGTAGGCGCGCTGCTGGGCGGCATTCTCGAGACTGGCGAGCTTGAGGACGTGGTTCATGCCCTCGATCAACTCGGGTTTCGTCTTCAGCGCATCCGCCAGACGTTGCGCGTCCGGGACGCTGACCTGAATATCCGTCGTGCCCTGCACGATCAGGCTGGGAGTTTTCAGCTTCAAGATTTCCTCCGCGGGATCGTATTTCAGCCACGAGATCAGGTACGGTTGCACGCTCTGGCGAAAAAGAGAGGTGATGAGCTGAGCGGGCAGCGCGATCTTGTCTTCGGGCAGGGTGCGCCCAGCTTTCAGTTCGTTCAGCACGCGCGCGCATTCAGCGAGCATCTGCGCATTCAGTTGCGGTTTGAGTTGCTCGAGCAGCACCTCGTCAATCCGGCGTCCCGCGCCTGCGATGGACACGAAACCCGCCGTGCGCGTGCGTTGTCCGGCCAGCATCCCGATCAGCGATCCTTCGCTGTGCCCGATGATGACGCGCGCGCTGAACCTGGAATCCTTGCTGAGTTGCGCCAAGAGCGCGACCGCGTCTTCAGCGTAGGTCTCGAAGCGGATGTCGTCCTCGCGCATGGTGGACGCGGATTGGCCGATCAGGCGTTTGTCGTAGCGCAAGCTGGCGATGCCGTTGGCCGCCAAGCCCTGCGCCAGCAGTTTGTACGCGTCCGTTTTGATCCCCGCGGGGCTGTTGCCGTCGCGGTCGGTGGGGCCGGAACCCGCGATGATCAGCGCGACCGGGAACGGCCCTGTTCCGGTCGGGATCTCGAGCGTGCCAAAAAGTTTCGCGCCTGGCACGTCCAGGGTCAGGTTCTCTGCGGCCAGGACGTGACCTGAGAGCGCAACGCCTGCAAGCGTGACCGTGGCGATTTTCGTGATGGTGTTCATGTCTTCTCCTTTGAGCCTGTTCCCGAGAACACCGTCTGGCACGCATGATGAAACTTGCGTGCCAGACGGTGTTCTCGTGCGGTTCCTCGAGTTACGGCTCGTCTGGGGCGGGTTCTTCCGGTGCGCCAGGTTGCAAGCGCCCGGCGTTCCTGGCGGCTTGGCGGAGCAAGAACTCGATCTGCGCGTTGGCGCTCCTGAACTCGTCAGAAGCCCACTTCTCGAGCGCACCGTACAGGTCGGGATCAATCCGCAGCAGGAATTTCTTTTTGTCCGGCACGTTTCACCCGCTTTCTCTCCCGACCCCTGAGTCTCCGCGTTTCAGTACAGCGTTCCCGCGTTGATCACGGGTTGGGCGCTCGATTCGCTGACCAGCGCGACCAACAGGTTGTTGACCATCGCGGCTTTCTTTTCCTCGTCGAGCTTGACGACGCCCTCAGATTCCAGGCGTTTGAGCGCGATCTCGACCATGCCGACCGCGCCGTCCACGATCATCTGGCGGGCGCTGATGACGGCGGCGGCCTGTTGACGGCGCAGCATGGCTTGCGCGATCTCCGGGGCGTAGGCGAGGTGGCTGATTCGGGTTTCCATGACCTCGACGCCCGCGTTCTCGAGGCGGTGGTGCAGTTCCGCGCGAAGGGTGTCCGCCACCTCGTCGGGGTGTCCGCGCAGGCTGTGCGTGTCGTCCTGCGCGTCGTAGGGGTAGCGCGTGGCGATGGTGCGAATGCTGGTTTCGGCCTGAATCCGGACGAATTCCTCGTATTTTTCCACGTCGAAGAGCGCCTTGGCGCTGTCTACCACGCGCCAGACGATCACGGCGGCGATCTCGATCGGGTTGCCCTGGTTGTCGTTGACTTTGAGCTTGTCGGCCTGGAAGTTCCTGACTTTCAAACTGATGCCTTTTTTGGTGGTGAACGGGTTGACCCACCAGAAGCCGTCCTCGCGCACCGTGCCGAAGTACCTGCCGAACAGGGTCAGCACGCGGGCTTCGTTGGGTTGCACCACGAACAATCCCGCGTTCAGGATCAGGCTGCCGAAGATCAGCAGCAGCCC
>CAXTKV010000218.1:0-8392 GCA_964244895.1 uncultured Deinococcales bacterium | reverse complement strand
GGAGTACGACGTGATCGCGGTCGGCTTTCCCGCGCCTGTGGTCGGCAACCGTCCGGCCCAGGAACCCGTCAACATCGGCAAGGGTTGGGTCAAGTTCGACTACGAACGCGCCTTCGGCAAGCCCGTCAAGTTCATCAACGACGCCGCCATGCAGGCGCTGGGCAGCTACGAGGGCGGTCGGATGCTGTTCCTCGGCCTGGGTACGGGTCTGGGCACGGCCATGATTTTGGACGGTGCGCTGGCTCCGATGGAACTCGGGCACTTGCCGTATCGGAAACGCACCTTCGAGGAGTACGTCGGCGATCGCGGTCGGCAGCGGCTGGGCAAGAAGAAATGGCAGAAGGCTGTCGAGGACACGATTTCCAGGCTGTCGGCGGCCCTGGAACCCGAGTACGTGATCCTGGGCGGCGGCAACGTCAGGAAGCTCGAGCGCCTGCCGAAGGGCGTGCGCGAGGGCAGCAACGAGAACGCCTTCACGGGCGGTTTCCGGTTGTGGGAACTTTCAGGCTCGCCCGCGATCGAGATCAGTCCGCAACCAAAAACGACAACGCGAAAGCCTCGGGTGGCGAAGACCGCCGTCTGAACGAGCGAGTCTCGAGCCCACCATCTTGGACGACGTTGCCGAGATCCAGTACCCGCGATCCAGTGTCCGAGATCAGGCTTCGGATCAGCGCGGGTCTGGGCTGGTCTCTAGCGCCTCGAACACGCCGCGCGCGATGCCGTAGGCGACGCGATCCAGGTAGTTCGTATCGCGCAACTGCGCGCCCTCGACGGGGTGCTTGACGTAACCCATCTCGACCAGGATCGCGGGGCAGAGGCTTTCTTTGATGACCACGAAGGTGTCCGTCCGCACGCCGCCGTTCGAGCCCGCCGTCGAACCCAAAAGGCTCGAGAGGACGCTCGCCGCGAGGTTCTGGGATCGGTTGGCGCGTTCCGGGTCGTTGGCCGAAAAATCCGTCCACGGCACGACCGGGCCGGAGAACGTCGGCGCGGCCACGGGCGTCGCGTTCGGCAAAAGCGTCGTTGTCGTGGCCTGGGATTGCGTTTGGTCGGCGGTGTCGATCGGTAACGGATCGGGTGCGCCGTCCGATTCGGGCAGAACCCTGATGCTCGGCGCGGTTTCGACGACCGGTTCGGCCACGGGTTCCGCGCCCGGATCGGGGAAAAGGGGCTTTTGGTGTTTCGGGTTGTAATAGTAGACCTCGAGACCGTAGGTCGAATTGACGCGGCTGGCGACGGTCGAATTCGCGTGGATGGCCACGAAGGCGTCCGCGCCGCTGGAGAGTTTGGCTCGAGCCGCCAGGTCGGTGCGTTTGTCCTCAGAGATCGTGCCTGAATCTTCTCGGGTCATGACGACGTTGATCCCGGCTTCGCGCAAGCGCTTCGCGACCCGGTTGCCGACATCCAGATTCAGGGTGCGTTCCGTCACGAAACCGATCGCGCCCGCGTCCGGCCCGCCGTGGCCGGGATCGATCACGACCGTGAAGGCGCGGTCGGCGGCTTTGACAAAGCGCAACGGCGCGACCGCCGGAAGTGGGCTGGTGTCCGCGAACGCGCCCGAAAGATCCACGACAAGCCTCGAGCCCGTCTTGCCTTCGGACGGCGAGAGGCGCGTTGCGCGAAAGCCCGATCGGTTGCTGACGCCCTGCGGCGTGACCATCGTCAGCACCGCGCCGAACTGCGCGCCCTCGAGCATCCAGCCGCGCAGTTCGGGTTTGCGAACCTGCACGATTTTGTTGTCGGCGGTCGCGCCCAAGAACGTCACGCGCAGGGCTGCGCCCATCGCTTCCACCGTCCAGGTCGCGCCCTCGGGAACGTCCACCACGGCTCGCGTGAACCCGGCATACGCGCCGACGCGCGGCGCGGCCAGCATCGGTACGGCCCAGGCTTGCCCGAGCACGAATGCGAGACCGACGATCGCCATGCACGCTCGAGGATTCATGCGCCCCAATCTACTCGGGTTATCGGCGGATCGGTGTGAGAAAAACGCGCCCTGGACTCACAAACTGCGCTCGTCCATGGATTATTGACCGTCCAGCACGCGAATAACCCAACCTTTCAAAGTGCGTCCTGGACGGTGTTCCTTACGTCTCCCAGTGCATGCGGCTCGAGCCGGTGCCTTTTTCCACGATCAGGCGGTTCGGCAAGCGTTCCGCCAGGCTGGGCACGTGCGTGATCACACCGACCATCCGACCCTGCGTCTGGATGGTCTCCAGGACGCTGGCGACGGCGTCCAGCGCTTCAGCGTCCAGCGTGCCGAAGCCCTCGTCTAGAAAGAGCGCCCCCAGCGCGCGGTGTCCCGCCAGGTAATCCGAGAGCGCCAGCGCCAACGCCAGCGACGCGATGAAACTCTCGCCGCCGGACAGGGTTTTGACGCTGCGCGCCTCCATGCTGTTCCAGTTGTCCAGCACGTGGTATTCGCCGTCCAGGAGCGCCAGTTGGTAGCGTTCGCGCGTGACCTCGCGCATGATCGAGGACGCCCGAGCCAGCAGTTCGGATTGCACCTGCGAGAGCATGAATTCCTGAAATTCGCTGCCGCGCAGATCGAGCGCCAGCTGCGCGTACACGTCGTACTTCTTGCCGAGCGCCGCGAGTTCCCGGCGCAGCACCTTCGAGAGGTCGATGCGCCGCTCGAGTTCCCTCAGGCCGCCCTCCAGTTGCCCGTGCGCCCGGTTCGATTCGCGCCATTGTGTCTCTGCGTTCTTCAAGCGATCCTCGAGTTCGCGCAGTTGCGCCGCGTCGTGGACGCGCCCGCCGAGCGTCTCGAGCAACCTGGCTTCGTCGGCGCTCGCGGCGTTCAGGCGCTCGCGGTGTTCGCGCTCCTGATGTTCGAGTTTCGTGATTTCGGCGTTGGAGAGCGCCGCTGCTCGCGCCTCCTCGGGGCTCGAGAGCCCGACCTCGGTCAGCGCGGCCTGAAGCTCAATCTCCCGCTCGCGGGCTTCGCCCTGCCGCGCCTCGGACAGCGATTTCGCGGCTTCCTGTGCGGTTCTCGCCTCGAGTGAAGCCGTGCGCGCCGCATCGGATGCCTCCCTCGCCTCGCGTTCGGATTGCTGGAGTTGCTTGCGGCGCGCCGTCAGCGATTTGACGATCTCGTTCGGGTCGCGCCCGCTGGTCACGTCACGAATTTCCCGCGCCAATCCCGCCAGCAGGCGCGTTCGATGCGCGTTCAGCGCCACCTGCGGATCGTCGAACTCGCCGAGCGCCGCCTCGAACGATTCGCGCAACCCGATCACTTCGAGCTTTCGCGCAGCCCGCGAGCCCTCGAGTTTTTCCTGCTCGAGCCCGGCGCGTTCCAGGCCGTCCTGCGCGGCTTTGATTCGCGCGGTCAGACTGGAATACGTCTCGAGCAACTCGACCCGTTCTTCCCTGGCGATCCGCAAGGCTTCCTCGAGTTGCGGCGTTCGGCTCAATCCAAAATCGGGAACGACCTTGAGCGGCGTACCGCACACGGGGCAGTCATCGCCGACCTTCAGCCCGCGCGTGATGTCCGCCCGCAAGTTCTCGCGCCTCGAGGCCTCGAGTTCCCGCTCGAGCGCGTCCATCTGCGCCTTCGCCTGTTTGCCCTGTTCGAGACAAACGCGTTGCGCTTCGAGCCGCCCGCTCAGTTCGGTCCTTAATTCAAGTGCGCGCTCGTTCGCGTCCTGAACGGTCTTTTCGAGCTCCCGCAAATCGTTGCGGGAACGCGCGAAGACCTCGATTCTGGCCGCGATCCGCTCGAGTTCCGCCGCCGCATCCTCGCTCCAGACGAGCGGATGTTCGTGTTCGAGCGAAATCGAACCCTTGAGCGCCTTCAAACGATCCATCTTCGGTTGTACCGCCCGCGCCTCGTCGAGTTGCTGCTCGAGCTTCGGAATATCGCGCGCTTCCGCCTGCGCGGCCTCGAGTTGCACCGCCAGCGCGTTCTCGCGTTCCAAGGCGTGTTCGCGCGCCAGGGTCCACTTCTCCAGATCGCCGCGCGCCGCGCGCTCCGCTTTGTGCGCCCGTTCGCTCGCCTCGAGCCGGGGCATCACGCCCGCCGCGCGCCGCCCCAGCGCCGCCCGTTCTCCCGCTCGCACGACCGCCTCCGATTCCCGCTCGAGTTCGTGCAACTTTCCGCGCGCCGACAGAAGTTGCTCGCTCAGTTTCGCCGTCTCTCTCGCCACGTCCAGATCCGAACGCGTCCGCTCGAGCGAGGTCGTGAGCGCCGTGATCCTGAGCGCGATCGCCTCGAGTTGCGCGCGCCCCGCCTCGAGCGCGTCCGGCGTGGCGTTGGCGTACTCGCCGTCCAGCAAGAAATTTTTTTGCTCGATGCTGGCCTTCAGATCGCGCGCCAACGCGTTCGCCCGTTCGCGCATCGCCTCGAACTGGTGCAGGCTCAACAAGCCCTTCAGCAACTCGCGCCGCTGGCTGGCGTCGCCGCGCAAGAAGCGGTCGAACTCGCCCTGCGGCAGCAGAATCGCGCGCGTGAAGCCGTCGTAATCCAGCCCCACGGCCTTTTCGATGGCCGCGTTCAGATCCTTGACCTTGACGCCCTCGACTGCCGTGACCCACTTATCAGCGTCCAACTTTTCAAACCGAATCTGGCGTTCTGCGGCCTTCTTGCTCCAGATGCGGCTGGCTCTGTAGCGTTCGCCCGGTGAAACCTCGAACTCGAGCGTGACGTACATGCCCGACGCGCCCTGCGAGATCAGCGCCTCCAGGTTCTGCTTCCCCAGCCTCGCCGTCTGCCCGTAGAGCGCGTAGGTGATCGCGTCCAGAATGCTGGACTTGCCCGCGCCCGTCTGCCCCTGAATCGCGAACAATTCCAGGTCATCGAACGAAATGGCTTGCGGTTCCTTGAAGCACGTGAAGCCCGCGACCTCGAGCCTGACGGGTCTCACGGGTTCACCGGGCGGCGAGAACACCGTGCTGGGCGCGTTTTGAAGCTTGCGTGCTGGACGGTGTTCTCGAGGACGCTCGCTCCCGAATCCTCTCTCGCTCGCGCAGTACGGGAGATGACGCCCGCGCGGTTCACGATGCGACCTCGATCGTCTCGAGGCCGTCCGGCACGATCTCTGGCCTGATCTCGCTCGAGCTTCCATCGTCGCTCGAGTCGCCGTCGCCCAGCACCTCGGAATGCAATTCCAGGAACGCTTTTCGCATCGCGTCCGTCAGTTCCGCACCGCGACGCTCCGCGTAGTAGCGCTCGAACGCCTCGAGCGGCGAGAGGCTGGCGGGCATCGTCTCGAGCAGCTTTTCGATGCCCTCTTCCAGGTTGACCTCGACCGCCAACGCCTGCGGCAGCACGCTCAGCACGCGATCCTTCAGGCCCGGCATCGGAGAATCCACCTTGACGTTGACCTTCAAGTACCCCGGCCAGGCCTTGAACTCCTCTAATTTCCGCTCCAGCCCGTCCAGCGTCACGAAGGCGTTCCGCAACGGCTTGCCGCTGGAGAGTTTGATTTCATGCACCCGCGCCGGACGCCCCGGTTCGGCTTCGATAATATTCACGTGCTTTTCGTCGCCCGCCTCGCCGAAATCGAGCTGAATCAGACTGCCCGAATACTCGACGGGCGGCGTGTTGCCCAACCGTTGCGGTTTGTGCAGATGCCCCAACGCCACGTACTGCGCGCTGGTCGGAAGTTGATCCGGATGGATCGTGTAGGCGTTGGTGACGTAAAACTTGAACTCCGACCCCGACAGCACGCCGCCCTCCAGGGTCGTGTGCAGCATCATCGCGTTGACCGCGTTCGTCTTGAAGCCATCCGCCAGCCGGTTGATGAAAAAACCCATGCCTTCGCGGTACTTCTGTCGCCACTCGCCCACGTCCAGCCCGGCGCTGATCATGGTCGCGGCCTTGACCAGACGGCGTTCGGACAAGAACGGCAAACCCGCCACGATCAGCGAGCCCGATTTCGTCTCGATCTCAAGGGCTTTGATGTCCGACCTGACCACGCCCAGCGGATAGACGTTCACGATCTTCAACAGGCCCGCCACGCTCTCCAGGCGCTGCGGTGAATCGTGGTTGCCCGCGATCACCGCGCTCGGGATACCCAACTGACCCGCCTTCAAAAAGAAGCCGTAGACGACGGCTTCCGCGTCCGCGCTCGGGTTGGGCGTGTCGAACAGGTCGCCCGCCACCAGGATCGCATCCACGCGTTCCTTGACCGCGATCTCCAGGATTTCATCCAGCGCTTGCGCGATTTCCGGCGTTCGATCCACGCCCCGCAGGACGCGCCCAGCGTGCCAGTCGGCGGTGTGCAAGATCCTCACAGGCTCAGTCTACCGGGGTTTCGGTGTGAACGTAACACTCGCCCTGCCCCGTCTCGAGCAGGATGGTTCTCGCTCAGGGAATGGGTCAAAAAGCACCGTCCTGGACGCGATCTCGAGAATGCGTCCAGGACGGTGTAACTTTCTTTAGATCTGGTTGTTAAACGTATCGCAGGCGTGCCAGTCGCCGGAAGTGTAACCCGTCTGAAACCACTTCGCGCGCTGCGCGCTGGTGCCGTGCGTGAACGATTCCGGGGTGGCGTACCCCCTGGACTGCTTTTGCAGGTAATCGTCACCGATCTGCTGCGCGGTCGCCACAGCTTGCGCGGCATCGGTGGTGTCGATCAGCTTGCGTTGCGCCGCCGTGTGACCCCAGACGCCCGCGAAACAATCCGCTTGAAGCTCCAAGCGCACCGACAGCGCATTGCCCTGCGCTTTGCTGGCCCTGGCTTGCGCCTGCTCGACCTGATCCGAAATGCCCATCAGTTTCTGCACGTGATGCCCGAACTCGTGCCCGATCACGTAGGCCCTGGCGAACTCGCTGTTCGCGCCCTTGAGCGTCTGGAGTTCGTTGAAGAACGCCAGGTCGAGGTAAATTTTCTGATCGGTCGGGCAGTAGAACGGCCCCGAAGCGCTTTCCGCCAGGCCGCACCCGGAATTGACCGCGCCCGTGAACAGCACCAGCTTGGGCGCCTGAAACTGCCCGCCGCCCTGCTGAAAGATGGCCGTCCACTGATCCTCGAGATCGCCCAGGACTTTCTTGGTGAACTGCGATCCCGTGTCGTTCTGCGGGTAGTAATTGTTCGATTGCGTCACGGGCGCGTACCCGCCGCTGGTGTCGCTGACGCCGCTGATCGAGTTCAGCACCTGCAACGGGTTCAACCCGAACAGCAAGCTGCCGACCACCACCAGCACCGTACCGCCGATCCCCAACGAGTAACCCCTGCCCGGCCCGACCCCTCCCAGACTCGGGCGCGATCCGCGCTGATCCTCGACGTTGCTGCTTTCTCGCATGTCCTGCCAGTCCATCGGCATACGTGTTCCTCCTGGGTTCGTATCTTCGTTCAGCTTACCGAATCCAGTTGTGTGCGGACTGAAGTTCGAATGTTTTTTCAAAACACCGTCCAGTACAGAGCATTCGAGACTCGAGAAAACATTGTCCTGGACGGTGTTCTTTCTCCTCAATGCTCGAGAATCCCCGAACCTACCGTCAAAATTGCGATTCTCGAGTCTGCCAACTCGTTTTGGGTTAGGTTTTTGTATGCGCACCATCCCGCCCGACACCGAACGCTTCGACCTCGGGGATTTGCCGCTCCAGAGCGGGGAAACCTTGCGGGACGCCTTCCTGATTTACAAAACCTGGGGGACGCTCAACGCCGAGCGCTCCAACGCCGTCGTGATGCCGACCGCTTACGGCGGCACGCACGCCGACAACGCCTGGTTGACCGAACCAGGTAAAGCGCTCGACTCGAGCCAGTGGTTCGTGATCTCACCCAACATGTTCGGGGCTGGCCTGTCGTCGTCGCCCAGCAATTCTGACGGCGCGGACTTCCCAAACGTGACCGTCTATGACAACGTGACCGCCCAGCATCGCCTGGTCGCGGAACGCTACGGCATCAATGAACTCCCGCTGGTGGCGGGCTTCTCGATGGGCGCGCAGCAGACCTTCCACTGGGCCGCCGCGCACCCCGGCATGGTCGAACGCATCGCGCCGTACTGCGGATCGGCCCGCACCGCGCACCACAACTACGTGTTTCTCGAGGGCATCCGGGCGGTGCTGACCGCAGACCCGGTGTTCAACCAGGGCCGATACACCGTGCAGCCGACGGTCGGGAAACGCGCCGTGGGACGCGTCTGGGCGGGTTGGGGATTGTCCCAGACCTTCTACCGCCAGGAACGCTGGGGTGAACTCGGGCTGGCGTCTCGAGACGCGGTGCTCGAGTCTTACGCCGATTCCTTTAACGCCTCCGACGCGAACGACCTGCTGGCGATGCTCTGGACGTGGCAGCATGCCGACATTGGGGCGCACCCCGCGTACAACGGCAATTTCGTGCAGGCGCTCGAGGCGATCACCGCGAGGGCGGTCGTGATGCCGGGCCGGACAGACTTGTACTTCCCGCCCGAGGACAGCGAGATCGAGGTGCAGCACATGCCCAACGCTGAA
>CAXTKV010000217.1:0-8403 GCA_964244895.1 uncultured Deinococcales bacterium | reverse complement strand
GCAGGAATTGCGAATACAATGGTCAGTTTATTCGCATTAAGCGACGGTTCAGCGCTTTTAATCCCCACGTCAAAATCTATTCAGCCTAATGGGAATCCGTTTCCCGACTTTGTGATGCCTGATTGCTATGTCAAAGACGAAACATTCGACTCTGCAAGTAGTGAAATTGATTCAGGAATTGCATATGTAAGTCAGTTTCTTCAACATCCCGCTAGTATTGAGTGCAAAACCTACTCAAGATGACCTGGGGTCAAAAATATCCCAACAGTATACGTATTTCCAATATCGCCATCAAATTCTTGATGAAGTTTTTTAAGTTTCTCTATATAATCCCGCGCTGATTCAGGTTTCATTCGTAAAGTTCCCCATTGAATCAAGCTAGATGAGTCCCGAAAAGGGTCGCTACCATTGACGTGGCAAATACGAAGTACAGGTTCACCATATTGTAGGTCTAGCAACAAGCCAAGTTGTTGTGACGCATATAGGCTTTTCATTATATTTTCAATAAAGCGTTTTAATCGTGGCTCAACTTGACTGTAAAGTGCTTGAGCGGCGTCCATTTGTTTCATATCTGAAAAATGAACGAACCATGGACTAGTTATTTGGTAAAATTTGATTGACCGCCCATTTCGGCTGGTTTCGTGAACAATTTCGACAATCCCAGCCTTGAAAAGGCGCGTAACGCGATAGTATCCTACGTTTAATGGAATCCCGATTTCTTTTGAAATATCGGAAACACTGTGCGCCTTTCTGATTAGCTTAAAAAGCATTGGTTGTAGATCAGGGTCCGTGAGTAAATTGATGTGTTCCGTTTCCGACGCCACTTTCCACTCGTCCGAGGTCGAAAATGTATCTTGCATTTAAAGTTGCCTCCGCTTTAATGTGATGTTGTTGGGGGAAGGAGGTGAGAACATGCTTTTGAGCTACACAGTTTATAGTGCTGCAAGCGTTGGACCCTGGTGGATCATTGCGTAATTTTCTCTTTCGGGCGTCGAGTCTAAATTTAACACTCTAGACTCGACGCTTAATGCACAATTTAGTTCGAATTTGGATCGTCATGCAAATTGTGTAGCTGATTCAGTGTTTAACCTTAAATAAGACTGTGTGTTTTATTTGCGATTAATTTAAACTTGATAGCCATCAGCATTTTCCTATCAGGATATTGTTGGTCGTTTTCTATCACAATATTTTAAATCTCGAGACTATACACTCAAATTTCCATTTTTGCCGCGAAAATCATCTATGCCTTGTTGCTACCAGGTTGTTAAACTACGATTTGCATATGGTAAACCGAGTTTTACGAGGTACTGTTCTCGCATGACGCAATGGTGTTGTGGCCGCGTACGGATTTGTACTACTGGATTTTTGGGCTGTTTCATATTTTTGGACGACGCAGTGAAAATGTCGCGTTCGCTGTCAGTTGGTTGCCCCGTTTGGATTATTGTGCTGCGCGAGGATTCTGTTTGAGGGGGAGCACTTTTGGGCTCATCGCGAAGTTATGCTATGCGTGCGGTTCAAGTACGTTGGTGAGATCTGCTGTCTGAGCAATGAGGGATTTACGAAACTGTCTGGCATCATTGCACAAAGTACGCCATCTCCGCCTCCTTCGCGCCCAGCGCCTCGATCAGCCTTCCGGGTCCTCCAGAGCGGCCAGGCCGCGCCACGCCCGAACGTTCTCCGACGACCCGAACCCACCAGCAGGGCGCTCTGCGCGAGAAGCCGCACGAGATACCCAACCCCGGTCAGGTTGCCGCCGCTCGCGGTGCAGGCGGCTGATTCATCATCCCCCGACAGCACCTCAATCCAGCCCCCAGACACATGACCGCCGTGAATGAACCACCGCTCGAACACCGCAATGGCGTTTTGATCGAGGTGAGGCCGGTACTCGTCGAGCACGACACAGCGGTTCCTCGAAAATGCCCCGTGGGAGCTGTCGAGCGTTTCATTGACTCGGATGGTACCCAAGTGGTCCGAAGATGTCGTCTCCACACCCACCACCGCCCCGCCCGGATCAGTTCGCCCCCGCCGGATCGCTGCGCCCCCAAGCCGCGAGCGCCTCCGGCACGTCCCCGACCTCGAGCCGGAAGCGGGCCGCCACCCGATCAAACGCCCCACGCGCCGCCACGCGCCCCCGCCACGCGCCCATCGCCCGCACCAGCACGATCGCCACCGCCGCGTCGAGCGGGTTGACCACCAACAACCGCTCAGCCAGCTCCGTGCAGGCCCGCCACCGCCCGCGCCGCTCGAGGTCCAGCACGACCTCCAAACCGAGGCTCGAGAGCGCAAACTCGAGGTCCATGCGCGATTGCACCGCCCAGTCGGACTCCGAGCGCGGCAGGAACGGCCCGGTGTACAACCCCAGGGCGCGTCGCAACCCGGCCTCACCGCCGTCGCGCAAGGCCGCCTCGACCAGCCCCCGGTCGTAACGCAACCGCACCCCCTCGGCCCGCACCGCGTAGGCCCGACGCGCCTCGTCGTACCCGACGCGCAAGCCCGGCAGGGCGCGTTTGAGGGCCGAACGGATCGTCTGCACGTAGTTGCGGGCCCGCTCGGGTGAGGCGTCGGCGAAGACGCTCGTGCGCACCTGCTCGAGCGGCGCGTCGGGGCGCTCGAGCAGGAACGCCAGCAGTTCGACCGTGCGGGCCAGGCCCGCGCCGAGGGTCACGGGCCGACCCTCGAGCGCCAGCCCGTACCCGCCGAGCGTCGTCAGCGTCACCAGCGCCGCACCGTTCGCCTCGAGCGCGCGCCAGTCCTCGAGCAGGATCGAGGCGAAGCCCGCGCCCTCGCCCGCCCGCGCCCGAGCGGCAGGCTGGGCGGCGGGCCGGGCGAGGGCGTCGAGGGCGTCGAGGGCGTAGGGCAGGCCGCGCAGCTTGGCCGCCAGGAACGCGCCGCTGCCGACCGCGTGCCGGGCGACCGCCGCCCGCTCGAGGTGCGACTGGCCCGCGTCCGTCCTCCCGAGGCGCAGGTGCGCCTCCGCCAGGTGCAGGTGCGCCAGCCCGATGTCCCGGTCGTTCTCGAGCCGCGTGAAGCCCTCGAGCGCCCGCTCGAGCAGACCGATGGCCGCCGGATCGCCCGAGCGCACCATCAGTGCGCCCTGCTCGAGCGCCAGGCTCGCGCTGGCGTTGGCGTCCCCGGCCAGGGCCGCCGCCCGCGCCAGGTGGGCGGCCCCCAGGGTGGTCTCGTCGCGGGCCGTGGCCAGGGCCGCGACCGCGATCTCGCCGAGGCCCTCGAGGTTCGCATCTCCGGCCGCGCGGGCCAGCGCGACGGCCTCGAGGTAGTGGCCGAGCGCCTCCATCGGCTGGTCCCGCAGCTCCTCGAGCAGCCCGGCTTAATAGGCGATCACGCGGTGGGAGGCCGCGCTCGCGCCCTCGCGGGCGGCCTTGAGGTCCCGCTCGGCCTGGGCAAAGCGCCCGGTCAGGCTTCCGGCGATGGCCCGAATCAGGCGCAACCGCGCGACCTGCGCGGGGCTGTGGGCGGTGCGCAGGGCGTGGGCGCTCACCGCGTGCGCCCGCTCGTCGCGTCCGAGGCGCGCGAGCGTCTCGCACAACGCGGCGGCGATGGACCCCTGAAAGTGCCGCCCGAGCGGGTCGGCCAGCGCGAACTCGAAGGCCGCCTCGAGGCCGGGCAGGGCTTGGCGCGGACGGTTCTCGAACAGCGCCAGCCAGGCGCGTTCGAGGTCGGCCAGGGCGTGCCCGAACGCGCCCAGGCGCGAGGCGTCGAGGCCATCGAGCACGGTTCGCGCCCGCTCGAGGTTGCCGCCCTGGCGGTGCGCTCCGGCCACCAGGGCCCCGGCGACCTCGAGGCCGTCGTGGCGTGCGCCCAGCAGCAGCTCCAAGCCCTCGAGGTCACGGCCCAGCAGCACCAGGCACTGTCCGGCCCAGAGCGCGTCCTGCGGACCGGGCTGCGCGAGCGAGGTGTAGGCCGCCCAGCCAGCGGCGAAGTCGCCTGCGGCGAGCCGCTCCAGGACGGGGTTATGCGCGTCGAGGCTCACGGCTCACCCCGGTTTATGCCCCCCGGCTGATTAGCGTCCGGGCACGTCGAGAACGGCGGGAAAGGGGTGAAGTCATGAGCCATCGTACTCTCAAGCGCGTGTTCGTCGCGCTCCTGGCGTTGGGGGCGAGTTGGTTGACGCTGGCGCTGGCGGCGGGACCGGGCGCGTCGGGCGGGCTGGGCGGTTAGCCCTCAAGCGGGAGCGGGAGGTTGAAGAACGCCGTCTGAGACGGCGTTCTTTGATAGCCGCGAGATTCGACCGGGGCGTTCAGGTGCTGCCTTGAAGATCGGCGACGTTCCATCGAACGCTGACCGCGCACCTTCTCGAGACCCTCGGCGGGCCCGACCGGGTGAAACTCGAGGCCCAACCTCCCGCACGGTCGAGCCAGGAGCGCCCGTCAAGAAATCGCGTCAAACGCACTGGAAAGGTCGTCCCAAAGACCGTTGTGATGTTCGCTGGAGAACGCTTTTCAGTCTCGATCATCTCTGGAAGAGAGCGAGACACCATCCTAGACGGTGTTCTTAACCCATATGGTCTTTGGCCACCCTCGATTCAACCCTTCGTCTCGAGCGTCAACCGCATCCCCGCGCGGGTTTGACCGCCCACCAGGGCCTGACAATCGAACACCGTCCGCCGCCGCGAGCGCTCCCGCGCCTCGACCGAGAAACGCACCGGCTCGAGCGCCCAGCAGAAATCGTGCGCCGTGACGTGCCCTCGCGCCACCCGGTACGGCGCGTCCCCCCCCAAGGCCCGGCCCGCAAGGTCCGCGAGCTGGCCCATCAGCACCGCCACCGGCAGGGCCGGGTAGCCCTCGAAGTGCCCGGCGCACGCCCCGAGCGGCACCCCCTCGAGGTCGCGCACCAAAGCCTCACCCTCCCGGTGGACGCGCCCCTCGGGCAGCGTCTCGGCGAGGAACGACTGGTTCACCCGTCGCGCGGCGAACAACCGGGCGAACACGACCTCGCTCAGCACGGTGTAGGCCACCTCGAGCCGCATGATCGGGTCCCCGGCGGCCTCGGCGGTGATCACGGCTCGCGCCTCTCTCTTCTCGAGCGCGGTCACGTTCGCCCGGAAGGTCACGGGCGTGCCGCGCGGCTTGGGGCTCTCGAAGCCCTCGAACCACGCCTCGCGCGCCAAGTAGTAGCGGCGCTGGTCGTCGCCCTGGGCGAGCGCGGCCCCGCACAGTCCGGCAATCGCGCCGTGGCGGCTGAGGTTGGCCGCCGTCATCGGGCCGGTCTCGAGGGAGGCAGGCCCGTCGTCGGTGGCGCTCGCACTGAACTGACCAGAGGCGAACGAGGCCCCCTCGAGGGCGAAGTACGGGGGCCGCACGCAGATGCGGCCCAGCAAGTCTTCTCGGAAAGCATCTTGTTCTGGGTGCGAGATCGCACCGGTCATCACGTTCAGCATCACAACCCTCCCAAGCGCACTGTAGCGCACGGGGGTAAAGGCCAGATCAGACTTCGACCACGACGAATCGTCGTGGCCTTTCCTGTGATTCGTCGCACACGACCATCGGGTCAGTTGACGCGCAGGACCGTCGGCGCGGGGGCGTTCCCACGGGCGCGCTCGAGCAGCATCGCCTCGATCTGCCGGGGTGGGGCGGGCTTGGCGTAATAGTACCCCTGCCCGAGGTGGCAGCCGAGGCCGTGGACGGTCAGGGCGTCCGCCTGGTACTCGATGCCCTCAGCCACCACGAGCAACTCCAACGTGCCAGCGATGGAGACGATTGCCTCGATCAAGGCCAGCGCGAAATGCGGCCCTTGGCGCGGAGCGCCCAATTGACGCACGAACGAGCGGTCGATCTTGATCACGTCCACCGGCAGGCGTTGCAAGTAGGCCAGGGAGGAGTGGCCCGTGCCGAAGTCGTCAATCGCGATGCTCACCCCGAGGCGGCGCAGCTCCCCCAAGACCTGCTCAGCCACGCCGAGATCGCGCATGATCGCGCCCTCGGTGATCTCGAGTTCGAGGTTCGAAGCGGGCAGCCCGGCCTCGCGCAAGGCCGCCTCGACGACCGACGCGAAGCCCCGGTTGGCGAGCTGCAAGCCCGAGACGTTGACCGCCACCCGCTCGATCAATCCGAGTTCGCACCAACCTCGCGCCTGACGGCAGGCTTCGCGCAAAACCCACGTGCCGAGCGGCACGATCAACCCGCTCGATTCGGCCACGGGGATGAAGACGCTCGGTGGGATCATGCCTTGCTGAGGCTGGTTCCAGCGCAGCAGCGCCTCGACGCGACGCACCGCGCCGGAGCGCAGGTCGAGCATCGGCTGGTAGTACAGCTCGAACTCGCCGGTCGCCAGGGCGGAACGGAGGTTCTGCTCGAGCCGCAAGCTGCGCTCGAGTTCCGTGTCCAACGCGAGCGAGAACTGCGCCACGGCGTTCTTACCGTTGCGTTTGACGCTGTAGAGCGCCGCATCGGCCCGGCTCAACAGGCTCTCCGCGTCCGCCCCATCGGCGGGGGACACGGCCACGCCGACGCTCGCCCCGACCCGCACCTGGTGGCCGCGCACCTCGAGCGGCGCATCGAGCGCACTGACCAGACGAGCGCCGAGCGCCTGCGCCTGCCCGGCATCGAGTCCGGCGAGGACCATCACGAACTCGTCGCCGCTCCAGCGTCCGAACGCGTCGCCCGCGCGAACGTGCGTTTGCCATCGGGCGGCGACCTCGCGCAGCACCGCGTCGCCCGTCTCGTGACCAAGCGTGTCGTTGACGGTCTTGAAGCCGTCGAGATCCGCGAACAGGACGGCCACCGGCGCACCGTCGGCGGCGGCCAGGCTGCGCTCGAGCCTCCCCTGCAAGGCGACGCGATTCGGGGTGTTCGTCACCGTGTCCGTGTGGGCCATGACCTCGAGCACCTCGCTCCGGGCGCTGCTGGCCGCGAGCCGGGCGTGGTGGCGCACGTAGGCGTCCACCAGGACGAACAACGTCAGGTTGGCGAGGTTGAGTTGGATCACGGCGAAGACCGCGCCCAGGTTCAGCCCGGAGGCACCGAGAAACGAGCGCACGAGGGAGGCGCTCGAGACGAGCACCATCAAGCCGAGCGAGACGCGCGGCATCAGTCGCGCCCCCCAGAGGCCGGGAATCAGGCTGACGATGTACACGGTCGGCATCCAGAAGAAGGTTTCGGTCAGTTCCGCCTGAACGAGGCTGGTTTTGAGCACGAACAGCACGTAGGCGAGCTTGACAATGAAGAATGTGCCACACCCGGCGATGATCAGCTCGGCCACGCGGCGGTAGTGGCGGGGGAGCAGCACCAACAGGGCACAAAACACGAGCAAGATCCCGGCGAACAGCGGGTACGCCACGCGATCCAACGGGTCAGCCTGAGGGCTGATCGGATCGATGATCGCGCCGACGACGAAGGCCAAAAAGGCGATGGGTGTGGCGAACAGCAGCGACGCGTGCCACAGGTCAGTGGTTCGGAAATTGCGAAAAGAAACGCGCACGGTACTTCACCCTACACGTGCTGGATGACCGAAACCTTACGGGGTCTCGAGCACCTGGGGTTGAGAATTGACTTCAGGACTCACTTACCCTTGAAGTCGTGGGGGTGTCGTGCAGCAGGGCCTCGAGTCACGCTCGAGCCTTGGCGGTCTCTCTCGCTTGAGGGTTCGTGTGAAGCCGCTCCCGCTGGCAGGCTCGAGCGTGACTCGAGGAGAAAAAGTTCAGCCGACGTCATGGACCGCGAGGGTGTTGGCGATCACGAAAACCTGATCGAAAGATCACGAACGGCGTTAAGACAAGAAAGCTGTTCATTAAATGGTGTTTTCGGTGTCACAAATCGATTTCGGCAGCAATCAAGTTAAACTTGAAGGGAGGCATTCAATTGGTGCGCCAATCACTCTAGTTTTTTAATGAATACAATCTAAGAAATAGTGATGCTATCTTAATCGTTGTAGAGTGCAAAATGTGCGTGCTGGACAGTGTTTTCAGATGCGTTTAAGTTGACAAAAGCAATAACTAAGGTCTATACTGGGGTATCAGAAGCAAGGGAAAGGAACACGCGTAGACCGCCCAAAGGAATAGCTCGAGTGCTAGTCACACCCGAGCTATTTGAAGCCTTAGTTCCCTGTCGAGGAGAACCGCCATGATCTTAGGTCAGGCTCCGCAACGCGTCAACCTTCAACCCACGCTCGAGCCAGTCAACCAGGACACGGTGAACGCATGAGCGCCCTCGCGTTCCTCGAGACCGTCCTTGAACCCGTCCCCGTCGAATCGCCAGCCGCGCCACAGCCGGGACTGGTCTACGAGCTTCACCCAGGACACGGCGAGGCGTGGGAACGGCTCGAGATCATCCACACCAAAGACGGTCAGCGCATCCTTGAGCAAGGCCACACCTACCGCTGCGTGCTCGAGCCGACCCCGTTCGTACTCGAGGGCCTGGTTCGGGCGCTCGAGGCCATCACCCCGCG
>CAXTKV010000216.1:0-8405 GCA_964244895.1 uncultured Deinococcales bacterium | reverse complement strand
TATCCCGGCTGGTATCAGGGTCGGGCGGTTCACATCCATTTCAAGCTCCGCACGGTCGCCAACGGAAAGGTCACGGGCGAGTTCACGTCGCAGTTGTTCTTCGACGATGCTTTGAGCGATCAGGTCTACGCGCTCGCGCCGTACAACTCCAGATCCGGCAAGCGCGGCACGTTGAATACCAACGACAGCATTTACAAGAACGGTGGCAGCCAGATGCTGCTGGCGCTCAAGGGCAGCCCGACGGCGGGTTACTCGGCCACATTCGATGTGGGCTTGAACATCGCCTGATATGCTCGGCTCGAGAAACCCAGATAGTCTAGGCACGAACGTCACCTAAGCGCCCAGGAGCAAGCCTTGATGCAGACCTCGCAGACCACCGCCAACACGCTGGCGCTGTTGCGCCGCATCGTTCTGGCCATCCTCGCGTTCGAAGCGTTGGGTTTGATCGCGGAACTCGTGCTGCTGGGCCATGACAAGACCCCGCCGCAGATGATTCCGCTGGTGCTGCTCGGGCTGGTGATCGTCTCGAGCCTGATGGCCTACAACGCGCGCAGCGCGGCGGTGCTGCGCGCCTTTCAGGTCGCAATGGCGCTCTTGATGCTCGGAGGCGCGTTCGGCGTGTGGGAACATCTGGAGAGCAACATCGCGTTTTCCCTGGAGTTGCACCCGCAGATGGGCTTGCTGCAACGCGCCTGGGACGTGCTGAAGGGCGCGACGCCCGCGCTCGCGCCGGGAACGCTGGTGCAGATGGGCTTGCTGGGATTGGCGTTCACCTTCAGGCACCCGCTCCTTGCGCGAGAATCGGTGGGCTGAAGGCCATCCAGCTGAGAACACCGTCCAGCACGCACGTGTAAAAGGGCGTGCTGGACGGTGTTCCGTGTTTTGTTGGCGGTAACTCGAGACTGCCGACTCGAGCCGCGATTGAAACGTTGGCGCGGTGCCGATTGCCGAGGGTCATTTCCGCTCGCGCACCGACCCAGCGCACTCAAAATGAGATTTTTAAGGTTCAGGGTTTACCCAGGTGTTACTTTTGGACGCTAATTTCGTGTATCGCGATACAAAGTCGTACTCCTGAGAGCCTGACCATGCTGCCCATCATTCGATACACGCTGTTCGCTGTGCTGATCGCGGCGCAAGTCCTGACCGTGATCGGCGTGCTGAGTTCCGCCCGGATCAACGCGGAATCCGTCATGCACGAACACGCGCGCGTCGTGATGCAGAACCTGGGCGAAAACGCGATTGACAACACCCGACGCTTCCTCGTGCCCGCCGAGCGAAGCGCCCAACTCACCCGGCAATTGATCAGCCAGGGCGTGTTGCCCACTGAAACCACGGCTTCGCTCGAGCGGTACTTCCTGGCGCAACTCGAGAGCAACCCGCAACTGGCGGGCATCTACCTGGCGCGTCCGGACGGGCAGTTCCTGATGGTCAAACGCCAGAAGGCCGGTTTCCTGACGAAAACCATCCGGGTCGGGGGAACCCGCAGCGTCGAACTCGTCAATCGGGATGCCGGGCTCAGGCTGATCTCGCGCACCACCGACCCGAGCGATCGTTACGACCCGCGCACGCGCCCGTGGTACCAGGACGCCCTCGGGGCGCACAAGCTGATCTGGACGGGGCCTTACGTTTTTTTCACCTCCAGGACGCCCGGTATCACCACCGCCCTGCCCGTGCAACGCCCCGACGGTTCAGTCTCGGGCGTGGTGGGCGTGGACATCGAAATCAGCGGCCTCTCGGAGTTCATGGAACACGTGCTGATCAGCAAGCACGGCGCGGCCTTGATCATGGATCATCAGGGCAGGGCCATTTCCGTTCCTGGCCTCGAGAAGGCGCTCCAGAAGACGGGGCAGGTCAGCGCCTTACCGCTCGTCTCGAGCCTCGGCAACGACGAGGTTCACGCGTTGCTCGAGCAACCTGCGCCCGCTCAGGGCAAAAACGACCTGCTGGCCTTCAACGTCGGTCGAACCCCGACCTACGGCATGCTGATCCCGTTCAAGATCGGTGACGACATGACCTGGAAGATCGGCATTCACGCGCCCGCCGAGGATTTCAACGGCACGATTGACGCCTTCGACCGGACGCTGGTGCTGAACGTCCTCGGCATCGGGTTGCTGACCTGCCTGCTGGCCGTACCGATCGCGTTCGGGCTGACGCGACCCTTGAACGCGCTGCACCGTCAGGCGACCGTGGATCAACTCACGGGCTTGCTGAACCGCCCTGAATTTCTGCTGCAAGCCGATAAACTCCTTCAGACCTCGCGCAGGCAGGGGCAAGCCGTCACGGTCGCGCTGCTCGACCTGGACGGGTTCAAGTTCGTCAACGACCGTCACGGTCACAAAGCTGGCGACGAGGTGCTGAGCTTGGTCAGTCAGCGCATTCAGGCCGCCGTGCGCCACCAGGATCTGGTCGGACGAATCGGCGGGGACGAGTTCGCGCTGGTGATGCCAGGTTTTGATGCCGCTGAAGCGATGATTCTGGCCGAGCGCGTGCGCGCCGCCATCGGCCTGCGACCGATCAATTCCAGATCCGGTCAGCACGTGCTGGGCGCGACCATCGGGATCGCCACCGTGCTGGACGATTCGGGCATCGCGCAGATTCTGGAACAAGCCGATTGCGCGCTGTTGCGCGCTAAGGGTGCGGGCAAGAACCGCTCGTTGAGTTACGCGATGTCGAATTGAAGCTGGCTCGAGCCGTGCCGCGTTCCTCGAGATTCGGGTTTTTCTACGAACACCGTCCAGCACGCGAGTTTAGATATGCGTACTGGACGGTGTTCTTGAGCGCTGACGCGCGCTGGCTCGAGACCTGGTAGCGGCATTCGAGGCCTCTTGAAACATTGCTCGAGATGCCGCGTTTGGCGCACGACTTCCGGCGTTTTTGAAATCCGAATCCTGGAACGTCAATTGGTGGTCTTGACACCAGGTGTTGCGACACCTATATTCTCGGCATGGGTTCCACCGTTCAGACCAGAATGGATCAGCAATCGCTCGAACGGCTCTACGAGGAAACGACCATCAACCTCGCTCAGGCCATCGTGGGAATGGCGGATCGTTTCGACCCGGTATTCAAACCCTTCAACATCAGCGCCGTGCAGTACAACGTTCTGCGCATCCTGCGCGGTGCCGGTGCGGCGGGACTGGGCCGCAACGAAATTCGGGAACGCCTGATCAACCGCATGTCCGACGTGACCCGTCTGCTGGATCGGATGGAAGCTTCCGGGCTGATCCGCCGCGAACGCGACGCCGACGACCGCCGCTGCGTCCCCACCTTTTTGACCGATCGGGGCCGAGCGGTGCTCGACCAGATCGACCCCATCCGGATTGAAGCGCAACGCGACTTCCTGGCGCACCTGAGCGTCGAGCAGATCGAAACGCTGAATGGGCTGCTGAAGCTCGTGCACACTCCACTTGACTGAACTGTCGCCCGACTGAACTGGCGACAACTCGAGCACCACTTTCTGAACTTAAAAGTGTTTGAACACCGGATGCAGCAACACTCAATCACAAAACTGGCGATCGCCAGTTTTCTCGCCGACCCTCCGCCCCCTCTCAACGCAAAGGAGTCCGCATGAACATCGCCCTCTGGATCATCACCGGCCTGACCGCCCTGGTTTTTCTGGCCTCAGGTGCAATGAAGCTGATTCAGCCCAAAGAAAAACTCGCCCCGCAGATGAAATGGGTCGAAGATGTGACCCCCGGCAACATCCGCCTGATCGGATTGCTCGAGGTGCTGGGCGCCATCGGACTGATCCTGCCCCGACTGACCGGCGTGCTGCCGTGGCTTTCCAGTCTGGCGGCCATCGGCTTGATCCTGACGATGATCGGCGGTGCCATCCTGCACACGCGCCGCAAGGAACCGATCGTGCCAAACATCGTGCTGGGCGTCCTGGCCGCGATCTCGCTGTACGCCGCAACCCAGGCCTGAACCTAAACACCGAGCCATCTCAACTACCCAAGCACCCACGCTCGAGCACAAGGAGCGCCACCCATGACCAAGACCAGCACCAACAACGGACTTCACATCGCCCTCTGGATCGTTCAAGTGCTGCTGTTCGTCGCGTTCCTGGCCAGCGGATTCAGCAAGCTGACCATGCCGATCAGCCAGCTCTCCAACATGATGGCCTGGACGACCAGCCTGCCCGAAATCGTGGTGCGCCTGATCGGTCTAGCCGAAGTCGCCGGAGCGCTCGGATTGCTGCTGCCCGCCATCACCCGCATTCAACCCAACCTGGTTCCGACCGCCGCGCTCGGGTTGGTCGTCGTGATGCTGCTGGCCGTGGTCTTTCACATCACGCGCGGCGAAATCCAGATGATCGCACCCAGCCTGATCCTGGGGCTGCTGGCCGGATTCATCGTCTGGGGCCGCCGCCAGACCCCGATCCTGGCTCGAGCCTGACCGAAGGCTGCGCCCTTAAGCTTGAGGAGGCGCTCAGTCAGCGCTGATACGCAAGGACTTGATCCTCGAGAACACCGTCCAGCACGCGAGTTTAGATAGGTGTGCTGGACGGTGTTCTTCGTGTTCCATCCTGAAGGATAGACCGTCCATCGTGCGACTCGAGACGGAACCTGTGGCTCAATCCGCTGCCATCGGCACGTCGCTGTACACCTTCAACTCGTTATAGAGCGCGTCGCGTTCGACGGGAATGCGTCCAGCTTTCTGGATCATGTCCACCATCTTTTGCCTGGACAGCCCGAGCGGTGACGTGGCTCCAGCCGCGTGCGCGATGTGCTCTTCAATAATTGTGCCGTCCACGTCTGACACGCCCCAATCCAATCCCACCTGCACCAGATCAGAAGAGATCATGACCCAGTAGCCTTTGACGTGCTGAAAGTTGTCCAGGTAAATCCGGGACACGGCCAGGTTCCGCAAGTCATCCAGTCCGGTCGTGAATTCCGTCTTGCCCAGGTTGAAGGCCAGCGCGTTCGCGTCGGGTTGGAACGCGAGCGGGATGAAGCCGTAGAAGCCGTGCGTTTCGTCCTGAAGGTTGCGCAGCCTGTCCATGTGATCCAGGCGTTCTTCCAGGGTTTCGATGTGCCCGTAGAGCATCGTGGCGTTGGTGCGGATGCCCAGGCTGTGGGCCTCGCGGTGGATGCGCAGCCAGCCGTCGGCGTCCACTTTGCGTTTGGCGATTTGCAGGCGCACCCGATCCGCGAAGATTTCCGCGCCACCGCCGGGCAGCGCGACCAGTCCGGCGTCTTTGAGTTCGCGCAGCACTTCCAGCGTGGGTTTCTTGGCGATGTGCGAGAAGTGCTCGATCTCGGCGGCGGTGAAGGCTTTGACCTGAAGGCCGGGAAAGTTGGCGTTCAATGCGCGCACCATTTCCGGGTAGTAGCTCCACGGGTGCGTCGGGTGGTGGCCGCTGCTCATGTGCAGTTCGACCAGGCCGGGTTCGTACTTCTCGCGGACGTGCGCCACCACGTCTTCGACGCTGTAATCCCAGGCGCGAGCTTCGTTTTTGTTGGCGGCGAAGGCGCAGAAGGTGCAGCCGACGTAACAGATGTTGGTGAATTCCAATCGCATGGAGTGAACGAAGTAGGTTTTATCGCCGTTCTTGCGTTCGCGCACCAGGTTGGCCAGCCGTGAAAGGGTGTTCAGGTCGTGCGTGTCGTACAGCACCATGCCTTCGGTGAAGCTCAGGCGTTCGCCCGCGATCACCTTTTCGGCGATGGGTTCGAGCTTGGGATCGAGGATCTTCATGGTTTTATTCTAGTCCTCGAGAAATGAATCACAGTCGCGCACGGAACAGCCCAGGCGGGACAAAAGCCCTCCGGCACGGTCTTTTCAGGGTGGAACGCCTCGAGTTGCAGAGTCTCGAGCTGCAGAGTCTCGAGAACCGCGAAACCCTGAACCCGACGCGATGCTTCAATGCCTCACGATCGAGAAGACCGTCTGGGACGCAAATCTCGAAGCTCGAAAAACGGCGTCCAGGACGGTGCTCACTGATCTTCAGGTGGGACACAGCCGACGTGAACGCCCCGATGCTAGCCTCGAGTTTGAGGTGAACGCATGAGCAACAAAGCGGACTGGAACCCGGAAGACTGGCAGAAAATCACGCGCGCACCGTACCTGGCGGGACTGGCCGTGATCGGCGCGAGCCCGACGGTCACGGGATTGGCTTCCGAAATGAGCGCGCTCGGGCGGGCGATCACGGACGCCACGGACGCCGGGCAGCACAACGATCTGGTCAACGCGATCATCGCGGAATTCGTCTCGCGCCGCACGGATGCACCGACCACCGATGAGCGAGCGCCGAAGGACATGAAAGAACTCAAGGATCGCTCCCTCGAGACGCTGCGGCAGGCCGTCTGGCGGGTCAGCGCCAAAGCCCGCCCGGACGAACTCGCAGGCTAGAAGGCGTGGGTGATGGGCCTCGCGCAGAAGGTCGCGGAGGCCGCCAAGGAAGGCGCGTTCCTGGGATTGATCGGCGGCGTGCTGGTCAGCGATGCGGAAAAAGCCACGCTCGAGGAGATCAAGCAGACCCTCAATCCGGCCTGAGACGAGAATCCAGGTACGGCAAAAACACCGTTCAGAACGGTGTTTTTTGTTGCACTGGGTCATTAAGTGGTTGTTATGTCTCCTTGAGGATACTTGGGTCACAAGGACGTTCGAGCGCAAGGCCGAACGGCGAAAGGGGAGACCATGAATCAGCCCATGACCCAGAAGCAGAAGATCATCCTCGGTGCGGTGGCGCTCGTGCTGGCCATCTCGGGCCTCTCGAGCCTGATGGAATCCAGGCAAGGCCAGGGCGGAATGCGCGCTGGACAGTATGGCTCGAACCAGTACGGCTCAGGTCAGTACAATTCGCGCCAGTACAACTCGGGTCAATACGGCCCTGGTCAGGATGGCTCGGATTCCTGGCAGGCCCCGAACGCCGATCAGGGAAGCGCGGGACAGTTCCAGGATGGCGCACCCGCGTACCCGACTCAGGACGGGATGCCCGCCTATCCGAACGGTTCCTACGATGCGGGCCAGGGCGCGATGGCGAACGGTGGCGCGAGCCCCGACATGGGTTCCGATGCGGTCACGAACGGTTACTGGGAACGTCAGGCCACCCAGGACGGCGTGATGCGCGACATGGACAACCAGATCAAGGATCAGGTCACGCTGCGCAACCCGACGACGGGCGAAACCATGCAGGGCGATGCGGGCAGCGACAACTACTACCAGTCGCCGACCGTGGACAACCAGATGGGCGCGCAGACCATCGTGGGCGCCGACGCTGGCGCAACACCGCCGAGCGATAGCACGCAACTTTCCGTCGTGACCGGCAGCGATTCCGGCGCGGCCTCGACCTCGAGCGAGAGCCCGTAAAAGCCGATACCGTCCCGAACGCGAAAACTGATGCTCGAGGAATGCCGTCCCAGACGGTGTTCCTCGAGCGATGCTTCGAGCGGTTCAGCCTCGAGAACCCAGTGCGACCATCCCGGTGTTCCTCGGGGCTTATGGCTTGCGGCTGTCCTCCGTGCCAGACTGAACCATGCCCTACGCGCCCGATCCCGACGACCGCCCCGCCACCCGGCTGGCCCACGAATTCGACGATTACCCATTCGGCGGCGTGGTCGCGCCCGTGTACCAGAATTCGTTGTTCACCTTTCCGGATTTCGCGTCCTTCGAGGCCGCCACGGGTGCGGAATCCGCCAGCGACCCGAACCAGTTCGTGTATTCCAGGGGCAACAACCCGACCGTCGCGGCGCTCGAAAAAAAGGTGGCGTCCCTGGAGGGTGCGGGCGCGGCGCGAGGGTTCGGCTCGGGCATGGGCGCGATCTCGAGCGCGATCATCTCAAATCTGAACGCCGGAGATCACGTCATCTGTATCCGCGCAATCTACGGCGTGACCCGCAGGTTGCTCGAGGAGTTCCTGCCGCGCTTCGGCGTGACGCACTCGTGGGTCTCGAGCAGCCCGTCCGAATCCGAACTCGAGATGGCGCGCACGGATCGCACGAGAGTCTTGATGCTGGAAAGCCCGTCCAGCCTGATCTTTGAATTGCAGGACTTGCGGATGTGTACCGCCTGGGCGCGGCGGCACGGCATCACGACCGTGATCGACAACTCCTGGGCGTCACCGCTCTTTCAGAATCCGCACGCGCTGGGCGTGGATCTGGTGTGCCACACGGCCAGCAAGTACCTGGGCGGGCATTCGGATCTGGTGGCCGGAATGCTGAGCGGTTCACCTGAGCGCCTGACCGCCATCAATACTGGCGAATACGCGATCCTGGGCAGCGTCCTGCACCCGTGGGACGCGTGGCTGATCATGCGCGGATTGCGCACCCTGGACGTGCGATTGCGCCAGCACGAACGGAGCGCCCTCGAGATCGCGCGCTGGTGTGAAACGTGCCCAGAAGTCAAACGCGTCTTTCATCCGGCTCTGGAGACGCACGCGCAGCACGATCTGTTCCGCTCGCAGATGC
>CAXTKV010000215.1:0-8417 GCA_964244895.1 uncultured Deinococcales bacterium | reverse complement strand
CGAGGATCGGATGCCGGTGTGAAAGCCGTTAGCCACACTTCGCTTGACACGCCCCTTCCAACTGGGACCGAGCTTTGCTCTGCGACGAACGCTCTAACCCGGCTCGACCCGTCTCGGGTGTAACCGTGTATCGGCCATCCGCTTGAACCGTCACGGTGACCGTGCCGTGCTGGTCGGTGCGCCACACGTCTGCTTTGGCCTGCTCGTATTCATTGAGCGCCTCAAAAGAGGGATGACCGTAGGCGTTTGGCCCCACGCCGATCACGACGTTGCTTGGGTCGAGCAGGTGCAACCACTCGGGCGTGTCGTTGTTCGCCGAACCGTGGTGCGCGGCCTTGTACACATCCACACCCGCGAGTTGCGTCTTGTATCTCGAGGCCCAGAACGAGGTCTCTGAGCGCTCTGAGTCGCCGCCGAAGAAGGCTTTGAAGCCGTTGTACTCGAGCAGCAAGCCGACGCTGTTCGCATTCTGGTCGTCCTTCGACGCGTCCGGCGAGGGTGGCAGAACGAAGAGTTTGACGCTCGAACCGAGGTTGATGGTTCGCTCGGTTGCCACCAAACCTTGAGATCCGGAGGCTTTCATCGCGGCGATCACGCGAGCGTAGGTGTCCGTCGTGCCCGCGATGCCGTTGTTGAGGAACACCCTGGGTTTTAAGGCTGTAGCTACACCCTCGAGGCCGCCGATATGATCGGCGTCCGCGTGGCTGGCGACCGCGAGATCGAGGCGAGTCACGCCAAGGCTCTGAATCAGGTTGGTCGCGAGGTCTTTGGGTCGCCCCGCGTCGTAAGCCATGCTCTTACCGTCGGGCGTGGTGACGAGGATCGCGTCACCTTGACCGACGTTGAGGAATCGAATTTGAAGGTCCGCTGCCAGAACTGGAGCGAGCTGAAGCAGAAAGGCAATCCCAAACGTACGAAGTGCTCGGTTCACAGGTTTACGTCACCCCCTGGGTCTCGAGCGTTGAGGGCATCGAGGTTGTTTTGATTGCGTTCGCGGGCAGCACGGGTTGCCTGCTCGTCGATGGTGAAGATGGTGTGACCTTCACCATCCGATTCGATAGTCACCCAGTCGCCTGCTCGGGCGCTCGAGGGGAGCCACGTGCGGGGGATCTCGAGGGTGCGTCCGTCGTCGAGTTCGACGCGGGCGAGATCGGTTTCGAAGCCGTCAATCACGAGATGAGTCACGTTGTTAGTTTAGGGCATCGCCGATCTGAAGTTCAGGTAAACACCTGCATCTATAGGCTTGGTTTGCTGGACAGATTCACAACCAACCCACTCAAATCATTGTGAGCGCAGGGAGTCACCTTGAAATCTTTTTACGACCCTCGATCTCCAGACCTTCGTCAGGCAGAATAGGAGCAATGACTCCCGACGCTCTTGCAATCATCGGCCTTTTGTTGAGTCTCTTTCAGATTGGACAAGCAGCCTATCCTGGTTGGCAAAGCCAGCGTCTAGACAAGGTTCAGCGCCAGCAGCTTGCGGGCGATTTGGAAGGGACGATTGAGCTGGCAAAAGGGCTCGACCCCTATTCTAAGCAGCATTTCATCGACCTGTTGCGCGACCACGCTGAGATCCGGGCAGAGTTTGACCGTGCCGCCAGCCAAGCCGAATTCCGCACAACTCTCGACCCGATCAGGCGGATGTTCCCCGAAGCCGATCTCGCCGCCCAGATCGATGCCTGGGCAGCGGCGTTTGAGCGACAGCGGTTCCACGATCAAGCCACCGACGTTGATCGAATCTTGCTTGAGCACGTTGATCGGGGTGCAGAATCAGTTCTCGAGCGGGTCAGCGCCGTAGGGGCCACCATTGTCGGAAAGGTCGAGCGCGTCTTAGAACGGCTCGATCCGCCGACCAAACGGGCGGATCCTGGCGATGAGTTGGCCGTGCAGACCTACAGGGACAGCCTGCGCCGCATGTTCGCTAAGCTCGAGATCCCCGGCACGGAGATTGCCGGTTCAATCGAGGAGCGATACATCTGGCCCCGCCTCATTGAGCACCAACCCGAGGGGGCCGCGTTCGAACTCGAGGATCCCACCACCTGGCCCCAGCCGACCGAAGCTGCCCTGTCCCTCCGGGACTTTCCCGAAGCCGGGCTCGAGCGGGCAGTCATTGAGGCTGGGGCTGGTTTTGGCAAAAGTGCGCTCCTCGCTGCCTTGATGTACCGGCTGAGTGACTCGAGACGATTGCCCGCGTTGGTTCCTCTAGCGAACCTGGTCGAGGATCAATTCTCGGTCGCTGACCATCTCAATCAGCGCGTGAACGCCGACTTCGCGGTCAAAATCGATTGGCTGGCGCGTCTCGAACGGGGCGAAGCTGTGGTGTTTTTTGACGGGCTCGACGAACTCGAACCGGGCGACCGTGCAAAGGCGCTGCGTCGCGTTCGTGCGTTCGAGGCTCGATTCCCGAACGCGCCTTGGCTGCTGGCGGTTCGCGACGCACATGCCCTCGCCCAGGGCCTCGAGGCGACTACGCTGGCCATCCAGCCGTTCGGCATTGGGGAGATCTTCGCCCTGGCTCGAGCCTACGGGCGTCACGCGGCTGACAACGTCGACATGACCTTGCAGCGCCAGCTCGAGAACGCCGACGACCTGGCGCAGATGCTGCGCGTGCCGCTCTTGGCGACGATCTTCACGGTGACATGGGAGCCAGGCAACCCGCCCCCACGGAGTCGCATTGAGGTGATCGAGCGTTACCTCGAACTGCTGTTGCGCCCCGAGCGACACAAGATAGCGCCCGAACGTGAGGTGAACGTTACCCAATTGCGCGAGGCGACGGAAGCCCTCGCGTTTTCAGCCCTTGAGCGCGGAGCCATCGGCACGACCGAAGCCGAAGCGCTTCGGTTCCTGGGCGATAGCACGCCGGACCCTCACACACTCCTCGATCGGCTTCTCGAGCGCGGCCTGCTGCGTCGCGCCGGGCAACGCCTTCAGTTCCCCTACCCCATCGTTCAGGAGTATCTGGCGGCCTGCCACCTCATCAAACACCACCCGGAGGCGCTCGCGGCCCGATTGAGCCGGGCCGCGACCCGCCCCTGGGCGCAGACGATGCAGTTCGTTCTCGAGGCGCACCCTGAACCCGATGACCTCGTTCGGCAAGCGCTGGACAGCGAGGATGACGTCTTTCTCAGCACTCATCGTTTGATTGGTCGCTGCGTGGCGAATGGAGCGGGCGTCTCGCCGGAGGTGCGAGCGTTCGTCGAGCAGAAACTGGTCGCGGTCTGGGGGCGCGCCAAATTTGCGGGCCAGCGTCGCATCGCCCAGATCCTCGCCGATGGGTTCTCGCAACCCGTTCGGACTCTGCTTCTCGATGTACTCGAAGGGCCTCAGCCACCGAGTGGATTCGATCTCATCGTCCACCTTCAACCCGAGCCAATTTATTTGAATGTACTTGCGGCACACCTCGAGCGGCGACCGTTTGACAATAGCGCGGTGAATCCGCTGATGGCGATGCACAAAGCGTTCGCCCCAAAGATCGCGGGGCTCGTTCTCGAGGCGGCGAAGCGGCCCGACAACACCCCCGAAGCGGCAGATGCGCTCGCCCGATACATTCAATGGTTCGAGCGGATCCCTTTACCGCCTGAAGCCTGTGTCGAGGCAGCGCGGAATGACCGGTTGCGCCTGACGGTCCGTCTCGCCTGCGCCCTCCGTTGTACCGATGCCTTGGGAGACAGCGCCCTGGAACTCGCCCGCCAATACCTCCGCTGGCCGCGCGATCCGATGGAAACGATCGGGTATACCGACTTGGCGATGAAGGTCCTCTGGTCCAGGGATGCCAGCGGCGCGGCCTGGCGAGACTGCTTGCTCGACGAAACCATCCCCCTCAAGACCCGTCACGATCTCGCGTTGGGGCTGCACCAGTTAGATCAGAGTGGTTCGATGCCTGAGGTTGAACAACGAATCCGGGAAGGTCTAGAAACTGCCGGGCTGCACCCAAGTCTCCGAGATGATCTGCTGCTGCTCTTGACGATCCGCGACGATCCCGATGCGCTGAACGAGGCGACGCGACGGCTCGGAGCGCTAACCGATAAGCAGCGTCAGCTCTGGCTCAGTCTGGTCTCGAAGCGGCGCGATCTGGCACTGCTCACCAGGGGTCTCGAGGCTGTGCGAACGGTTGTCATGAGGGGTGAAGAGAAGACGATGTTTATCCGCAACGGACACGTGTTTCAGACGGCAGTCACCAACATCGGGATCGGTGGCTGGGGCGGACAACCGCAGCGCTGGACGGAAGCCCTAGCGCTGCTTGGAGACCTTGCCGCCGACTGGTCGCAGTATGAGCGACGTGCTGATATCCGGCTCCAACTGCTCATTGGTGCCGCCGATCGCGGTCGGTTAGATGTGCTACCAGCCATTCGTGCGGAGGTGGATCGATGGCTGTTCGAGATGCCAGAACGCGAGTGTATCCTGGCCTCGCGCGAACTGAGCCCCTGGCTCGAGGCAGCGCTGTCCACGCTTAAGGGCACCCAGCAACAGGCTGACCTCGAGTATTTGGTTCGGTGCCTTGACCTCAAGTATCTGAATGTCAAGAGGAGGGCGTTTGAGCTGATCGCAGATCGCGGTGACCGTGCCGCTCTTGAGGTGCTACTTGAGAGATACAATCGTGCTGCTGCCGAGAATCGGCCTGAGTTGTATCTGTTCGAGCGCCTTAGCCTCCGGTTGGGTGTTCGCTTGTTTGAGGTCAGAGGGCAAATGGTCTTTGAAGCTGACCCATAGATTCTTTCTTCATCGAACTTCGAGCTTAGCTAAACGCTATTTTCTTTCCACCAAAGCGCGTCCTGATCGTCACTGGCTGGTTTGAAGCGGCTTCGGACATTGATGGCTTGCAAAACTCGACAAACCTCAGGTGGTTGCATTTCGCTTTGCTCGCACCACGTCTGGATGATTTTTCCTGTCCCCCAGCGCTCGATGTTCGGTGCACGCTCTGACATCACCGAGATCGCGCGTCGGTCATCCGTTCCGACCACCCCACCCCGGTGAACCGCCGTAGCGATGGCGATGGCCTCACCCGGACCGATGCCCGCACCGTGCCGGATCTCGAACGAGGTCAAGACCTCCTCGTCGCTCGGGCGGTCGATGGGGATGATCACCCCGCGCTCGATCTCGTTGGCGAGGTTAATCTCCACCCGCTCGCCGCGCTGTCCGTTCTCAAAAGCGTGCAGGTATTTGACTTCGCGTTTCAAGATGATGGCTGGCACCCACAACGTCACGTTGTTCGCCTCGGCGATCTCCTCGAGCCGTTCCGTTGCGAGTAAGTTGAGCAGGACGCACGCGTCCACCACGAGGGGAACGCGTGCAATCAAAGTCGAACCTGCACTTCCAGGTCAGCGCCCTCGCGCGTTTCAGCATCGGATGAATTGATGGAGCGCAGATATTCCTCGAGCAGTTCGCGGGCATTGAGAACGTCCGTGTCGAGATAGCGCGTGAGTTCCCCGCTCGAGATCAGGTTTTTGGCGTGCGCTTCGAGCGCCATCAGCGTGTACCGCCTCGGGAACCTCGGTTGCTCGGGCAGGATCGAGCGGATGCTCAGGAGGCGCTGGGCCTCTAGAACCTTGAAGTCTTCGCTGAGGAGTCGGTCGTGATAGCCGCCGGGCACGATTTTGAGTTCCTCGAGTCGCCGCATGTACCCCTCGAACGAGGCTCCCGTCTGGGAGGCGAGCAGCACCCAGTCGCGCGGGTGGAGTTTGCTCGTGCCGGAGGCTTGCATGTGCGCCCTGATCTGGCGTTTAACGGTCATTTCGGGCATCAGGAAGCGTCGCGCGAACAGGTCCGCAAAACGCTCCGAGACCGACTGGCGGGATTGTTCGCGCTCGACCTCGATGTCTGGGCGGTCGAGGCGCTCGAGGATGTGGCCGTACTCGTGGGCGAGCGTCATGTTCTGGCGTTCGAGCGGATGGTTGGCGTTAATGGCCACGCACGCGCCGAGGCCCTCGGCGTAGCCGTACAGTCCGCTGATTTTCGAGTGGAGTTTGAGGTAGAAAATGCGAATGCCGACGTGATCCTCGAGGGTCTCGCGCAGGTTCAAGATCGGGCCTTCCCCGAGGCCGAGTCGACGGCGTTCCTCGTCAGCGGCGGCCTCAGCGAGCAGCTCGACATCCTGTACGCCCTCGAGGTCGTGCTGACGCGGGTACTGCGGGCGGGGCGTGCGCCCGAGCAGGGTCTCGAGTTCGACGCAGCGCTCCGCGTCCTCTTGGAGTTGCGCCGTGGCGGTCTCGAGAATCTCTCGGTCGTCAATCGCTCGCATTTTTTTCAGTAACGAACGGAACTGGACGGCGAGGTCGTTCGCGGGCCGCTTTTCGGCGAGGAGCTCTTGTGGATCTCGCTCGAAGAGCGTCGCCAATTCGAAGAATTCGCTGGGGCGGATGCGACGCTCGCCTTTCTCGATGGCCACGAGCGTGGTTCGGGCCACCCCGAGGTGTTCGGCAACGCTCTCCTGGGTGAGGTTCTTGGCCTTACGGGCGAGTTGCAAGCGCTCGCCGAGGTCCTGCGGTTCAATTTGGTCGAAGGGGGAGGGTTGGCTCATGGTCTTGTCCTTCAGGCCGCTGTCGGGGTGCAGGTGAGGGCCTCGTGGAAGGTGCGCCACTCGTGCGCGTATCGCGTGTAAAGGCCGTGGAGGCGGGCGTCGATGGCCTCGGGGGAATCCTGCGGCTCGAGTTGTCGCAGGCCATCGCGGGCGAGTTCGACCTCGGGGAACGCTTCGACGAGGGCGTCCATCGTTCCAGCCTTGAGGGCCGTCTCGAGGCTCTTTGCCTGGCAGTTCATCAAGGCGAGCGGCTCGGTTTTTCGCGTGACGCTCTTCGCTTGTTCAGGCGTCAGTAAGTCCAGGTACGTGCCTTGCGCCTCGACGATCCCAGCGGCGGTGGCGGACGCGCGACGAAGTAAGCACGACGAGCAGTGACCGCAGTGCTGAGCTTTGCGGCCATCGGCGTTTCGCATGGGGTAGCTATCGCACGAAACGGTTTCGCTGAGCAGATTGGACGCGCCGCGCTGCTGGACGTCCTGACACATCTGGCCTTTGGTACGGTAGAGGTTCGGGTTGATCACCTTCATGGGTTGCTCGAAGAGTTCCGCGAAGAGGTTCTGGAGGTGCGCCAGGTTCAACGGGTGCATGGCGCGGGACTGATCGATGCCAAGGTTTGCGGCGATGGGCGGGAGGTTGACCGCGCCGACGCCGTTCTCGAAGACACTGAACGACTCGAGGCCGAGCGTGGCCGCGACGACCGCGCCGAGGGCTGGGAAGATCAACCCGCGAGCGCGTTGCGTTTTCTCCTGGCGCTTCTCCTCGACAAACCAGTCGCCCAACGCGTCTTGGCTCAGGTTGAATATGAAAGGCAAATGCACGAAGTGGTTCCCGACCCCCGTTTTCGCGCGAAGGATGTTGTTCATCCTCGCCACGGCTCGCTGCTGCTGGCGTTGTTGGGTGTGACTGGTCGAACCGGAAACCACCAGCGTCCGGCGATCACTGGTGCGACCGAAGGCGGCCTGCAGGCTCCCTGCGGCGGAGTCAAGGCCACCGCTGAAAAGATCAACGGCGAACGCGCCTTCGTGGACTGGAAGGAGAGGCGTGGTCGTGTGCGGTGGGCGTTCCCGCTTGGCTTGAACAAAATCGAAGTGCCAGTGATCTTCGGTGAGGAAACGAAGCAGGTGCTCGAGCTTGAACTTGGTCGCGGGCCTCGTCCACGTTTCGGGTTCGCGTACCGGGATGGTCAAGTGAAAACGTCGGGCTTGATGGCCGCGTCGTTTCTCCAAGCGATCCGCGAGGTACACGCAGACGGCCACATCGAGCAAGTCGAAATGAACGAATTGAAGATGATGATCCCCGATGAGTTCCACGAAGCGGTGCGTGATGGCGACGCGTTCCATCTGCGAACTCGCGCCGAGTGGGCGGGAGAAATCAAAGTGCTCGCGTGCCGGACGGCGTTTCTTTGAGCTTTTTTCGTTCATGAATTCCCTCCGATGTCATTGCTCGGGTTCTCTTCAGCTGAGGTTCCGTCAGGAGCATCGTCGGTTGAGAACCCGAGGTCGGGTTCCACCTCGTGCCTCGAGCTGGTCAGGGCCTCCTGCGTGCTGAGCTTATCGATGGTCGGCATTTTGACTGTGCCGATATCGTCGCGCCGACCGGTTTCCGCCCAGCGTTCGAGGCAACCATCAGCGACTTTCAGGGTTTCGATGATGGCTCGATCCATCACGTCGAGAAAGTTCGCGTTCGGATCGGCCTGCAAGGCATTATGCTCAACGCGATACTTTGTTGGTGAGACGAAACTCGCCTCGACCTCCCGCTTGACCCATTCTGACGCAATGATTTTTCGAAGCTGACCATCCGTAAGCGCATCGACGGTTTTCAGGACGGTTCCGCGAATCGCTAGGAGCGCACGACCAAGAATCTTGTGGTCTTTCGAATCGCAGAGGCTCGTGATGGTGGTG
>CAXTKV010000214.1:0-8444 GCA_964244895.1 uncultured Deinococcales bacterium | reverse complement strand
ACAGCTTTTTGGCGGCTTCGGGATCGTACTTGTAGACGGGCACGCTCTTGGAGGTGTACTCGAAGCTCGAGACCACGAAGGTGTTGGTCGGCGTCAGGTAACCGCCGAGCGACTTGTTGATCGCGTCGCGATCCACGGCCTGCGCGATGGCCTTGCGGACGTTCAGGTCTTTCAGGAATTCGTTCTTGAAGTTGAACGTCAGGTGCCGGAAACCGAGCGTCTTGGCGCGGATGACCTTGATGCCGGGTACGTTGTCCACGCTGGGCGCGATGGTGAAGGGGATGTTGTAGGCGAAGTTGATCTCGCCGGATTTGAGCTGCGTCACGAGCGTATTGGTGTTCGGGATGATCTTGAAGATGATCCGATCCAGGTACGGCAACTGCGTGCCGTTCGCGTCCTTGCGCCAGTAATTCGGGTTTCTGTCCACGATCACGTACTGGCCGCGTTTGAACTCCGTGACCTTGAACGGCCCCGCGCCGAAGGGCTTGTCCCAGAACGGATCTTTATTCAAGTCCTTGCCCTTGAGGGCGTGTTCCGGCAGGATGCCGTAGCCGAACAAGGCAGACTTGAAGCCCGCGAAGACCTGCTTGTAGTAGATCACCGCCGTCAACGGATCGGGCGTTTCAATTTTCTCGATCTCGTCGGTGCCGTCCTTTTCTGGCCCCAGGTACTTCGGGTCCCTGACGGCGTCCCAGGTGAATTTCACGTCGGACGACGTGACGGGTTCGCCGTCCGCCCATTTGATGCCGGGCTTGATCTTGTAGGTCACGACCATCTTCTTGCCGCCATCCGTCAGGCGGATGCCCCGGTTGGCCTGGGTGGGCACCTCGACGGCCATGGCGGGCTGGTAGCGCGCGTTTTCGTCGGGGTAGACCAGCGGCTCGAGGAAGGTGGACTGCACGTCCGTCAGGAACCCGCTCGCGTAAGGGTCGAGCGTGTCGAGGTCGTAGCTCAGGCCGACGGTCAAGGTGCCGCCCTTGTCCTGAGCCGCTGTGATTCCACCTAGCAGAATAAGTCCGCTGAGCAACCTGAGTGCGTACCGACCGTTTCCTCGCATCATTCGCCTCCTCCTGACTCTGGCCTGAAGCGGGATCGCTCGCGCTCTGGCTTCGATTAACGGCAACTGTATAAAAGTACGGCGCAGCTTGTCAATCAGTTGCGGTCAGTCTCAAGATTCCGTAGAGTGGAATGACATGCGGAGGTTCCAATGAGCGAGCAATCGATCAACCCTGAGCGCGATCTCGAGTTCGGTCGGCGTCTGACGGCGCTGACGATCGGCATGGATCGACTCGAGCGGCGCATTTCCAAAGGCAACGGCGCGCTGGATGGCGAGGGCTTGGTGCCGATCTACCTGGGTGATGATCTCGTGCCGCCCGCCGATTTAGAAGGCTGGGACGGCGCGTTCAGCCAGCTCAACGATCTCGAGCGCGAAGCCTGGGTCTACCCGTCCGGTGCGCGACGCACGTTCCTGCTGGCCATGATCGATTCCTTGCGGGCCGCCGCGCAACTTTTCCGGGGCGACGATCTGGGCTTCAAGGAAAAGCTCGAGCGGCTGGTCGGCGTGCCCGCCGAGCCCGTGCCACCCGCGCAACTCGAATCCATGCGCCTGGAACTGGACGGATTGCTCGAGCAATCCGGTTACGTGCAGGGCGCGCTCTCAGACAAGGCGCGGCGCTGGGAGGAAGAGCGCTTCGTCTCGAGCCAGGAGATCGAGCCGATGTTCACGGCGATGATGCGCGAGGCGCAGACCCGCACCGACAGCCTGGTCTTTCCCACGGGTGACTACGACATGCGCCTGAATCCCGTGCGCGGCGTGCCCTACAGCGCCCGGTGCAGCTTTTCCAAGGGCGTGATGGACTTGAACGTGGACTTGCGTTTCACGCGGCCCGGTCTGAAGCACCTCGTCTGCCACGAGGTCTTTCCGGGGCACTCGACGCAGCTTCTCTACACCCTGGATCACGCCAAGCGCGGCTCGAGCACGCCGGACGCGCTGCTTTGCACGGCCAACACGGTCGTCGGCACGATCCAGGAGGGCATCGGCGACCAGGGCATTCACCTGATCGACTGGGTGGAAACCGACGACGACCAGATTCATTTGAAGCTGCGCCGCCTGCGCACCGCCACCGCCACCAGCGCCGCCTGGTACCAGATGGGCGAGGGCTGGCCGGTGGAAAAAGTCCGCGAGTTCATCGAGGAGACCTGCTTCCCGCAGGAAGCCTGGCGCGAGGGCCGTCTGCGCTTCGCGGCGCACCCGTTCCGTGGGCCGTTCATCGCGTCCTACTGGTTCGGTGACGAGGCCGTGCGCGAGGTGCGGGAACGCGCCGGGCGCGAGAAGCGCGCCGAATTCGTAAGCTTTCTGTACGGCCAGATGCACACGCCCACCAGCTTGCGGATGTTCGAGGCGTGAACGTGCGAGCGAAGCCCCCAAAGCATCTGGTGCGGGTGCATGCCCGAGCGAAGCGTGCATACACCGTCCAGCGCGCATATTTTAACTTGCGTCCAGCACGGTGTTCTCAAGGCATGGGCTCGAGAGGAAGCGCGTAACGTGGCCACGATCTCGAGCCAGGATGCGACCGAAACCGTCAACCTCGAGTCCGGTTCGAGCGTGCGCGCTGTGGAGCGCGCGCTGCAACTCGTCGAGGTCTTCGCGCGCTCCAGGGAACCGTTCTCGATCACCGATCTGGCGCGCAAGCTCGATCTCGCGCCCAGCACGGTGCATCGGCTGGTGCAGACGCTGATGACCCTCGGGTACGTGGTGCAGTACGCGGAATCCAAACGCTACGGGCCGGGGCGCGGCATCGCGGAGGTCACGCGCTCGATGCTCTTGAAGTACGAATTCACCGAGTTTTCCAGGCCGCACCTCGAAGCGCTCTCGCAGCAGAGCGGCGAAACCGCCAGCCTGGCCGGGGTCTACGGCGGCAACGTGATCTATCTCGATCAGGTCGAACCGCACAACGTCGTGCGCGTCTCGAACGGCATCGGTACGCTCGCGCCGCTGCACTGCACGGCGTTGGGCAAGATCTTCCTGGAAGATTTCAGCCCGGAAACCTTCGATGGTCTGCTCGAGCACACGGGTTTACCCAGACGCACCGAGCGCACGATCACGTCCCGCAAATCCCTCGAGCGCGAACTGAAACGCGTGCGCGCCCAGGGTTACGCCGTGGACGACGAGGAATACGCCCTGGGCGCGCGCTGCGTGGCGGTCGGGCTGCGCGGATCTTCTGGCGCGGTGGTCGCCGCCATCGGGCTGTCCGGCCCCTCGAGCCGGATGAGCATGGATCGCGTGCCGGAAATCGCGGCGCTCGTCAAGGACGCCGCCGACGGCCTGACCCGCGAGATTCGCAAGCCATAGTTGGGCCAGTCCTGACTGGGAGGGAACGCCGTGGTCAACGTGGTGATCTGCTCGTACCTCGAGCCCGAACTGATCGAGAAGATCCGCGCCGTGGACGCGCGCTTGACCGTGGAATACCACCCGGAACTGCTGCCGAAACCGCGCTACAAGGCCGATCACGTCGGGTCAAAGCTCGAGCGCAGCATAGATGACCAGGCGCGCTGGGAAGGCTTGCTGGCGCAGGCCGAGGTGCTGTTCGATTTCGATTACACCGGCCTTGCGCACCTGCCCGAACGCGCCCCGAAGGTGCGCTGGATTCAGGCGTCCAGCGCGGGCATCGGGCAGTTCATCTCGCGCCAGAATTACGCCCGCATGAACGCGGTCTTCACCACGTCATCCGGCGTTCACGCCCGCCCGCTGGCCGAATTCGCGATCATGTCGATGCTCGAGGTCGTGAAACGCCGCGACCTGGCCCGCCAGCAGCAGCGCGATCACGTCTGGGCGCGCTTCAGCACCGACGAGCTCTCCGGCAAGACGCTGGCCATCGTGGGGCTGGGCAAGATCGGGCTCGAGGTGGCGAAACTGGCGAAGGCGTTCGGCGTGCGCGTGATCGCCACCAAGCGCAAGATTGAAGGTCTCGCGCCCGCAGCGCTCGGGGTGGACGCGCTTTTTGCCTGGACGGACTTGCACGCGATGCTGGCGCAATCGGATTTCGTGTGCCTGGCCACGCCGCACACGCCGGAAACCGAGAACCTGATTGATGCTTCCGCCCTGAACGCCATCAAACCCGGCGCAGTGCTGATCAACGTGGCGCGCGGCGCAGTCGTGAACGAACCCGCCATGATCGGCGCGCTTCAGACCGGGCGACTCGGATACGCCGCGCTCGACGTGGTCGCCGTCGAGCCCCTGCCGCCGGATTCGCCCTTGTGGGACATGGAAAACGTCTCCATATACCACCATTCGGCCAGCACCAACGACCGCGAGAACGAACGCATCGTAGACCTGTTCTGCCAGAACTTGCGCCGTTACCTGGCGGGTGAACAGCTGCTGAACGAACTCGACATCGAACGGATGTACTGATGCGCCCGATGCCAGGAACACCACTCAGGACACAATCTCGAGAACACCGTCCAGGACGGTGTTCTCGTTCAAATCTTTCCCTGCCGCAGGTAGGGGAGGGGTCAGTTCTCGAGCACCGTCCTGAGCCGTCCAACACCGGGAGAGCTTCGATTCACAGCGCAGCGGCGGCAAGAAGCCGGATCTGAAGAGGAGAGACGATGCTGGAGAATAACGAACGCCTGGAGATCGGCCCGTTGGAGCACGCGGCGCGAATCAGCGCCCTGCAAGCCGCCCTGGAGCGCGAGGGACTGGACGGTATGGTGGTTTTCGGCCCGGTGCGCGTGGCGTACCTGACGGGTTTCTTTTTTGCAGCCACCGAACGACCCATCGCGCTGGTCGTGCCGAGAGAGGGCGAGCCGGGAATGCTGATCCCGAAGCTCGAGACCGAACACGCGCAAAAGCAAGCGCCGCAGATACGGCGCGTCACGATGTACCCGGAGTATCCGGGCGGCGGTTCCGAGCGGCACCCGTTGATGTCGCTGCTCGACCTGCTGACCGAATTGCACCTGCAAGCCTCGCGCATCGCTGCCGACGTGGACGGCTACGAGCACCGTTGGGGCTATCGCGGCCCGCGCCTGAGCGCGCTGCTGGGGCGACCCGTCCCCGAGCGCCTGGAACTGGTGGACGACCTGCGAATGGTCAAATCCGAGGCCGAGATCGCGCTGATCGCGGAAGCGTCCGCCTGGGGAGATCACGCGCACCGGCTGATGCAGGACGCGATCGTGGTGGGTGCCGATGAACTCGAGGTCTCGCAAGCCGCCAGCTTGCAGGCCACGCGAGACATGCTGGCGGCGCTTGGAAACCGTTACGTGCCCAAATCCCGCGAGGGCAAACCCGCCAACGCGATGTTCATTCGCGGCACGAACACCGCCACCCCGCACGGCCTGCACGAACGCGGCGGCGTGCGACCCGGCGACGCGCTGGTGACGGGCGCTTACGGCGTGGTCGGCGGTTACGAATCCGAACTGGAGCGCACCATGATCGCGGGCGAACCCGGCCCGGAATTCCGGCGGTACTTCGCCGCGATGCTGGCCGCGCAGGACAAAGCGTTTGAAGCGCTACGCCCCGGACGCAGCTGCGCCGACGTGGAACGCGATGTCTCGAGCTTCATCGCCGATGAACTCGGCATGGGCGACCTGATGCGCCACCACACGGGTCACGCCTTCGGCCTGGAAGGTCACGAACACCCGTTTCTGGACCTGGACGACCCCACGCCGATCGTGCCCGGCATGATCTTCTCGCTCGAGCCGGGCCTGTACGTGCCGGGATTCGCGGGCTTCAGGCATTCGGATACCGTGCTGGTCACGGCCAACGGTTGCCGCAACCTGTGCGCTTACCCCAGGGATCTGGAATCGTTGACGGTCAGGCTGGATTGATTCGCTTGAGACACCTTCTTTGGGATTCATCTCGGACGGATGACTGGCTTGTAAGCTGGCGCGATCACACGACGAAATCTCGAGGTGAAGCATGAAATTACGGATCGTTGCGCTGGGACTGCTCGCCCTTTCGCTGGCCGCCTGCGGCAGCCCAAACCCGGTCAGCCCGCCACCACCCTCGAGCGGCGCAATCGCCTGGAGCGACAAGGCCTTCGAGATCGGTTTGCGCGGCAAGAACAACCAGCAGTTCAGCTACACCTGCACGGCGGGCGGTACGGCCTACCCGGTTTACGGCACGGACGTGTACACGGACGAATCCTCCATCTGCACGGCGGGCGTCCATGCGGGCAAGATCAGCCTGACCAACGGCGGCACCATCACGATCGAGATTCGTCCCGGCGCGGCCTCGTACGCGGGTTCGACGCGCAACGGCATCACCTCGAGCAACTTCGGGGCGGGTTCGGGCAGCTTCATCTTCCCTTAAGCACACCGTCCAGGACGGCCCTCTCGAGCATCAACGAACAGCGTGCTGGACGGTGCGGTCTCGCACCCGAGCCCCGACCAGAAATCGCGCCCCGATACTGGGGCGCGATTCAATCCTCGAGTGCCGGATCACTTCTTGTACGTCACCTCGAACACGCGCCCGCCCTTGTCATCGCTGATGAACATCCGACCATCCGGGCTGAACCCCACGCCCGCAGGTCGCGCCCAGGCATCGCCGCACTTCTGATTCTGCTCGCGCTGCACGACCGCGAAGGGTTCGCTCCTGATGGGCTGACCGTTTTCCACGATCACGCGGTTGACCTGGCAATCGCGGTAATTGGCCGGAACGTTCGTGTTCCATGAACCGTGCTCCGCGACGTACAAGCTGCCGCGATACTCAGCCGGGAAGCCCGTCGCGGGCGCACCCCAGGCCATGCCGATCGGCGCGGCGTGCGCCAGCGTGGTGAACAACGGCGGCGTGGACTGGGTGGCGCAATCGAACGCCTTCGGGTTGCTGGCACCCGTGGTCGGGTCCGCGATCTCCTTGTCGGTGGGCGCATTCGCGCCCAACTTGGACGCGATGCAGTACGGCCAGCCGTAATTCTTGCCCTTCTCGACCCTGTTGACCAGCTCCTCAAACGGAGCCTTGTCGGGCTGATCGCCGGGATTCAGTTTGACATCGTCGCTGCCGTGACTGTTCGACCACAACTCGCCCTTTTCAGTCCACAAGAAATCCACCGCGTTGCGCAAACCGCTCGCCCAGACGGGCTTCATGCGCGCATCGGCGCTGCCAACGAACGGGTTATCGGACGGCACGGAACCGTCCGGGTTGTAGCGCAGAATCGCCGCGCGGCGCGGATCGGATTCGCCCTCCTTGTTGGTGCTCGAGCCGACCGAAACGTACATCTTGCCATCCGGCCCGAAATGCACCGTGCGCGTCGTGTGCCGACCACCCGCCGGGATGTCATCGACGACGACCTCGCCATTCCCCAACGCACCGTTCGCGTCCTGCTTGAACCGCTGCACGCGGTTTTCCTCGGCCACGTACAACCACGTGTCCGCCCCGGACTTCCACCAGGCCAGCCCGTGCGGTTTGCGCAAACCATCCTTCAGCACCTCGACCTTGTCCGCCTTGCCGTTCCTGTCCGCGTCCGCCAGGCGCACGATCTGCCCGCCCGATTCCAGGCTCAGGTACATCCGGGAATCCGGCCCGAAAACCATCAAACGCGGCCCCTTCAGACCGTCCTGGAAGATGGAAATGCTGAAGCCGTCCGGCACCTTGATGCGCTTGGCGGCCTCGTCCGTGGCGGTCTGCCCGATCACGACCGGGATGGTCGCAGCCAACCCAATTAATCCGAGCGCCACCGCTGCTGATCTGGAATGTTTGTTCATGCCGACACCGTAAAGAGCCGACCTGAGGTTAGGCTGATTTGATAACGTGCTAGGCGCACGATTTGAATGAGATGCAACAGGAACACCGTCCCAGACGGCGTTCTCGAGACTGCGTACTGGACGGTGTTCCTCGAGATCAAGACTGTTCAGGATCACCGTGCCGCTTCACCAGCATGGCCACGTCCGCCATGTCTTTCAAACGCCCTGCGGCGCGTTTGTTCACGATCTGGTCGTGCGGGTGAATCACGCGAAAAACCAGGCCATCAATGTTGACTTCGAGCGTTCGAGCAAACGCAGCATCGAACTCGAGACCATTGACGCGCAACAGCATTTTAATACGGTTGGGTCTGATGCCAACGCCGAAACCCAACCGTTTCGTATGCATCATCGCCAGAAGTTCCTCGACATCCACGTCCGCGCCGATGAACTCGCGCGGCGCATCGCGCAGACGTTCCAGGTTTTCGCGGGTCGGACGGACCCACACGTCGATGTCCTGCGTGAACCTCGCCTCGACGTGCAGGTTGTACGCGTACCCACCGATCAGCATGAATTCCACGCTGCGATCAATCAATGCGCGAAGAAAATCGTGAAAATCCTGCTGAAAGACCGCCATCAGTCCATCAACTCGAGCCATTCGATTTTCGCGTTCTGCCGATCCATGCGGCGCGGCGTGACCGTGCCCAGCGCAGCATCACGGAAGTTGAACGCGGATTGCCGCAGCGCCTCGAGTTGCCGGAATCGTT
>CAXTKV010000213.1:0-8451 GCA_964244895.1 uncultured Deinococcales bacterium | reverse complement strand
CGTCCGGCTCAGGCCGCGCTGCAGGCCTTTGAGCGCGAGGGGCTGATCGAGCGCTACGAACTCCAGGCGCTCGATCGCCCCGAGGTGCTTTCTCTGGTGCAGGCGCTCTCCGGGGACCGGGCGCAACTCTTCGCCGGGAGGTTGTTCACCGCCACCGGAGGCAACCCGCTGTTCGTGCTGGAAACCCTGCGCGGCCTGTTTCAGAGCGCCCTGCTGCGACTCGAGGACGGTCACTGGATCACGCCTTACGACGACGACACCGACGATTACACCGAATTGCCGATCCCGCCGAACGTGCGCGAGATGGCGCTCTCGAGGCTCGACCGGCTCGGCCCGGCGGTGCGGCGCTGGCTCGAGGCGGCCAGCCTGGCCGGTGAGCCCTTCGAGGCCGAACTTCTGGAAGGTGCGACCGCGCTGTCCGACTGGGAACGGCTCGAGGCGCTCGAGCGCGCGATTCAGGCGCAGGTGCTCCAAGACGCCGCAGGGCGTTATCGGTTCAGCCACGACCTGATCCGGCGCAGCCTGGCGGACGGGCTGGGCGCGGAGCGCAGGCGCCTGATTCACCGACGCTTGGCCACCAACCTGATCGAAGCCGACGGTTCACCCGCCCAGATCGCCGATCACCTCGAGCGCGCCGCCCGACCCACCGACGCGATTCCGTGGCGGGTGCGGGCCGCCGAAGCCAGCGCCCTGGTCTACGCGCACCCCGAAACCCGCGATCACTACCAGCGCGCGCTCGATTTGAAGCCCGACGATCGAACGGCCTTCGCAATTCACCGCGCTCTGGCGGCCTTGTCGGTCAGCCTGCTCGATCTGGACGGGCTCGAGCGGCACGCGAACGCGATGATGAGGCTGGGCCAGGATCCCGAACTCGAGGCCGAAGCCCGACTGACGCGCGCGAAACTCGCCATCTACCGGGGACGCTTCGCGGACGCGCTCGAGCAATCCGAGCACGCGCACGTCAGAGCCTCCAGCGCCCAACGCGCCGAGGCCGGACTGGTTTCCGGCACGGCCCTGGTCGCGCTGGGACGGCTCGGCGAGGCCGAAGAACGCGTGCTGGACGGCCTATCCGAGACTGCGCCGGACGATCACGGGCTGATCGCGGAACTGCACGCGATCCTCAAGGTGATCTACCAGCAGCGCGGCGATTACCCCCGAGCCCTGGAGCACGCGCGGGCGGCGGTGATCTCTTATGGATCCGCTCACCAGCGCCAGGACGAGCTGAACATGACCGCGCAGATGGGGCAGCTGCTCGGTGCGACTGGGCAATCGCGAGCCGCGCTGGAACTGATCGAGGATGCCGTCGCGAAAACCCGCGAGCTGGGCTTCGAGAAAATCCTCAGCTTCGCGCTGTTCGTTCAGGCCGAAGAGAGCCTCAGGAGCGGTCATTTCAGCATCGCCGAGGGCGCGATTCTCGAGGGGCTCTCGATCAGTCGGGGGCGCATCCTGGTGCGAGAAAGCCAGTTCACCAGCCTGCTCGGACGCCTGCTGCACCGCACCGGGCGGCTCCATGAGGCCGTCCGGGTCGCGCACGAGGCGACGAGCTTAACCGAACGCCTCGGGCTGGTCGTTCAACGCGCGATCCAGTATCTCGTCAACGCGGAACTCGAGCTCGATCTGGGGCGCCTCGAGCGCTGCCGCGACCTCCTCGAGGCCGCTGGAACATTGGTCGACCAGTCCGGCCAGACGGGATTGCAGGTTCCGCTCGAAGTGCTGCGCGCGCGGGTCAATTTGTCCGAAGGAGACCTGAACGCGGCCCTGGCTGGTCTCGAAGGCTGTCAACTCGCGGCGCAGACAGCTTCGTTCGAGCACCGTGCCGCGTTCGCCTGCACCCTCGCGCAGGCGAATTTGCGCGACAACCATCCCAGCGCAACCCTTCAGTCCCTCGAAGGTCTGCAACTGCCCGCCTGGCTCGAAGCGCGAGCCCTGGCGGCGCTCGTAGAGGCGCGCGCGCGGCTCGGAATGAACCGGGCGCTCGAGTCTGATCTCGTGAGCGCCAACCGCTTGCTCGAGACTGACCCCGCCCCGCTCGAGGCGCTCCAGTTGCGCCGCGCGATGGTTTCAGGTTTTGCAGTGCTCGGGCGGGATCGGGAATTGCGCGCCCAAACCGCGCGGATCGAAGACCTGGAACGCGCCGTCAGCCGCGAACTCGAGGCGGCTCGGGCGCAAACCTTCGATCTGGGAACGCTCCGGGAACGCTCACAGGTTTAGGGTCAATCCAGGAGGAACCCCGATGAACACCACCCAGAACGACGCCAACGAGATGCACCTCAGCCTTCGCCTGACGCCCGCCCGCGCCGGACGCCCGTGGCGCGTGATGCTGCTCGGGCCGGAACCCCAGGAGCGCATCAGTTTCGAATCGATGCGCGAACTGGTGCAGTACCTTCAGGCGCTCAGCGAACCCCGCACGCGCAGAGGATTGAGATGAAGGCGATGCTCGAGAACACCGTCTCGGACGGAGTGCGCCCCAGAAACACCGTCTCGAACGGTGTTCTCGCCCGAGGACTGGTGTTCGGGCTGGTCGCCTTGACGCTCGGACTGGCCGCCTGCAACACCCGAGGGATCTCGCGCGAATTCACCGACGACGAGGTCAACGACATCGGCTCGAGCGTCACCAACGAGATCGGTGCGTCCACCGACAGCATGAGCCTGTCGGACGTGATCACCGGAGGTGGAGTCGAACCGATCGCGCCCGCCGCAATTGCACCCGTCGCAGGCCCGTGCGGCAGCTTCAACGTTCCGCCCAGCATCTTGAATCCCGACAGCACCCCCAAAGACACCGACGGTGACGGCGTGCCGGATTTGCTCAGCTTGAGCTACGACCCCATCAACTGCACCAGAAGCTTCTTCGGCGGATCGCGCACGCTGAGCGGACTGGTTCAGGTCGAAGACCCGCAACCGAGCTTCAAGAACGGTAGCTACGAGGAAACGCTACAGAACTTCACGCTCACCACCGTCTCGTTGGGGAAGACCACCACCGAAACCCGCAACGGTACGCGTTCGCTGATCAACAGCGGCAACACCAGCCTGACCAAAACGCACGACCTGACGCTCGATCTGAACCTGCCCGGACGCGCCTTCGATCTGTACGTGCGCAACGCCATGCAACTGAGCTTCACCGCCCGCGTTCCTGGAACAATCAACCTGAAACGCCCCTTGCCCGCCGGAACGCTGGTCGCGACCGGCAGCACCGAATGGGCCAGGGCCTCACAGCCGCGACGAGGTTTCAGCGTGGCCACCGCGTCGGTGATCAGTTACGACCCGTCCTGCGAGCAACCCCTGGTGGACGGCGAACTGGTTCTGACCCGTCCGAGCGGCGTCAGGATCAGCATTCTCTATCAGCCGTGCGGCACACCGCCCGTGTTCACAGAATTGCCCTGAAGGGTTGTTCCTTTCGGCAAGCGAGGCGCACATGTGCGCCTCGCTTGTTTTTGAATCAAAACCGTGCGCTCGAAAATGTCGTCAGGTACGCACCGCTGAACGCTGGGAACGCTGAATGGAACGCAGTCTGAAGCCTCGGGAACGCCCAGGGAACGCACGTCAGATTACCTTTTGAGCAGGAGGCCGAAACACAGCTTGGCCCCGAGAACACCCGCGTGGCGAGAGCCACGGAAAGGAACCAACCATGCAGAAGCTTTTGACCATCCCCGCCGCTTTGACCATCGCTCTCGCCCTCGGCGCGTGCAGCCAGACCCCGAGCGCCACGCCGCCCACCGGCAACACCAGCACCATCACTCAGGCCGAGGCCAACGACACCGCCAGCGCCCTGGGCGACGAACTCGCCAGCTCGAGCGCTTCGCTGACGGTCGGCGGAACCCTCAGCTACACCAGCCTCGGTCTGATCACTCCGGCCAGCCTGTCGGGTGGCCTCAGCGCCCAGGCGATGACCATGCCCGCCTGCGTGACCGTCAGCCCGAACCCGATCGTGGATACCGACGGTGACGGCGTGCCGGACAACGCCACGTACACCTTCAACTGCTCGCGCGACGGAATGCAGGTGGCTTCGAGCAAAACCGGAACCTTGCAGATCACCGACCCGTCCAGCACCGCGGGCGTGTGGGGTTTCGATTCGAGCATCAACCTGACGGAAAGCCGCACCTTCAAGCTGAGCGGGATCACCGTGACGGACGTTCGCACGGGCAGCCGCAGCCCGCGCAAGACCAGCGATGAAATCGTTGAGAGTCACAACATCACCACCAAGCGTTCCGTCACCGGCAAGTCGGATGCGACCGTTCAGAACCAGTGGAACCTGACGTTCACCGCGACCACGCCGGGCAGCATCGTGGTCGGTCAGACGCTCCCGGCGGGCGCAATCCAGATTGCGGGTGCGTACAGCTTCAGCCGCGACGACGCCGCCCGCACCTGGACGCTGTCCACGCCGACGGCGTTACAGTACGATCCCGCGTGCAGCGCCGATCTGAAGATCGTCGGTGGCGTCCTGCTCGCTACGCAGACGGGAACGGGTGCGAAGGGTGTCGTGCGCGTCAAGTTCAACGCCTGCGGAACCGATCCGACCGTGACCGTGCTGGCCAACAACTGATTTTTCGTCTCAGATCCCTCGAGCCCGTCTTGGCTCGAGGGATGTTTGGTTTTGCTCGGTATGACTCACACGAAATCGTCCGGCGCGTGAATCCTCGAGTTTAGAAAATACTGTCCTGGACGGTTTTTCTTGGGTCTTCACGATCCTTGAAATCCGCCTCTTCGACCGGGCTCGAGACGATCGGGTTTATCGGCGGCGAAGCACCTTCAGTCGGCGTGCGGGTTCTGGAACGCTGACTTTCCGGCGGTACTCGAGTGGTGCTCGCCTCAGGTGCGCTCGTAAGGCTCGAAGAGGCGTTTGAATTCGTCCATCGCGAACCGATCCGTCATGCTGGACAGGTAATCGCAGACGGCCCGCTCCAACCCGACGGTTTCGATGCGGCTCTGAATCGCGTCCGGCAGCATCTTCGGGCGCGCGATGAACGCCTTGAAGAGCGTGCTGAGGAAGTGCTCGGCCTTGTGAACCTGGCGCACGACGCGGAAGTGGTTGTACAGGTTGGCGTACAAAAATTCCTTGAGTTCCACCAGTTCCCTCTTGACCGCGTCGCTGTGACCGACCAGCGTGACCTTTGCGCTGCGCACGTCCGAGAGCGTGCCGATGCCGTGCGTCTCGAGGTGATCAGCGGTCGTTTGCACGATGTCGGTGATGACCCAGCCCAGCATCTCGCGGATCAGCACGCGGCGTTCAAGATCACTCAATTCGCGCGGGTTCATGCCCAACGCGCCCGTCAAGCGCTGCCAGACGCGCAAGCCGTCCAGTTCTGCGGGCTCGATCAACCCGCTCTCGAGCCCATCGTCGAGGTCGTGCGCGTTGTAGGCGGTTTCATCGGCGATGTTCGCGATCTGGGCTTCGATGGACGCCTTCCAGGTCGGCTCGAAGGCGCTGGCGTCCGATTCGTCGTACTCGGTTTCGTGCTTGACGATGCCTTCCAGGGTTTCCCACGACAAATTCAACCCTCGAAAATTCGGGTAGCGCTCCTCGAGTTCGGTCACGATTCGAAACGACTGCTTGTTGTGATCGAAACCGCCCGCGCCCGCCATCAGGCCGTCCAGGATCCGCTCGCCCGCGTGACCGAACGGCGGGTGTCCCAGATCGTGCGCCAACGCGATGGTTTCCGTCAAATCCTCGTTGACGCCCAGCGCCCGCGCGATGGTGCGACCGACTTGTGCGACCTCCAGGGTGTGCGTCAAGCGCGTGCGGTAGTAATCGCCCTCGTAATTCACGAACACCTGCGTCTTGTATTCCAGCCGCCGGAAAGCGCTGGTGTGAAGCACCCGGTCGCGGTCTTTCTGAAAGGCCGTCCGGTAGAGGGATTCGGCTTCCGGAAAGATCCTGCCGCGCGAATCGCCCGAATCCACGGCGTAAGGTTCGAGGGCGTTTCGTTCGATGGTCTCGAGGGTCGCGCGGTCGCGGTACATGATCGCAGTCTACTCGAGAAGACCGTCCAGCACACGAATTTCAAGTTTCAATAAATCGCGTCTAGGACGGTTCCGATCCGCGAAGCACGTTCACAAGATCGCCCGTCCGCCTACCCAGACGCCCTCGACCTCCAACGCCTCGTTCAAGACCACGATGTCCGCGTCCGCACCGACCGCGATTGTGCCCTTGCGCTCGAGCCCCAGGTAATTCGCGGGGTGGCTCGAGGCCAGACCGACGGCATCTTGGAGCATCAAACCCGCCCGAACCGCGTTCTGCACCGACCGATCCATCGTCAGGACGCTGCCCGCCAGCGATCCCCCGGCCAACCTGGCCGCGCCGTCCTTGACGGTCACGACCTGCCCACCGAGTTCAGATTGACCGTCCGCCAATCCCGTCGCTCGGATCGCGTCCGTGACCAGCATCAACCGATCCGGTTTGGCGTTCCAGGCGCTCTTGAAGCTGGCTGCGTGGACGTGATGCCCGTCCAAGATCAACTCCGCGAACGCCGCCCGATCCGCCAAGAGCGCCCCGACCACACCCGGCTGGCGCCCCTCGAGCCCGGTCATGGCGTTCCAGAGGTGCGTGCCGCCGTACACGCCGCCTGCGCTCGCCACGACCGCCATGGCCGCCGTCGCCTCGTCTGCGCTGGCGTTGGTGTGGCCCAGGCTGACCCGCACCCCCGCACCGGCAAAGATCCGGATCGCATCGTGCGCTTCCGGCATTTCCGGCGCGATCGTCACGACCCGCACGACACCCGGCTCGAGCACCGCCCGGACGCGTTCGGAGGTGGCCAGCACGGTGTTCGGCGGTTGCGCACCCAGACGTTGCGGGCTGACGAACGGCCCTTCCAGGTGCGCACCCAACACGTTCGCACCGTCCGCCGCCGGGTGGCGCACGGCGTCGCGCACGCCCGAGAGCGCTTCGAGCACCCGAGGCCACGGGTTGGTGATGGTGGTCGCCAGCAACGAAGTCGTGCCGTGGCGCGCGTGGAACCGCGCCAGGCCGCGCACGCCGTCCGCGCCGTCCATCGTGTCAAAACCGCCGCCGCCGTGAACGTGAACATCGATAAAGCCCGGAACGATGTGCGGCGCACCGTTTACAGGTTCCAGAGCGGTGATCTCGAGGATCGTGTCGGTGAAGCGCACGCGTCCGTAGACCCATCCGTGCGGCGTCAGGAGGCGCCCTTCGAGCGTCTTTGTGGGTTCCATACTCATTCGGGATCGAGTGTAAACCGTGATCGCATGAAAATCCCGTGCGGCCCCAGACCCGACGAGCCCGAGGTCACCAACGATGCTCGAGTCCACAGCCCGTCATTCTGAGGAGGTGCGGCGAAGAATCCTTCGCCGTTGCTCAGACTCGAGAGGCGGTGAACCGGGGAAGCGCTCGAATTTCGTGGCGAACGGCTTCTGGTCGCGCTCCGGAAGGCAACCTCGGATATTTTTTGTGCGGCTGACGGCTCACGCTGCAATCGCGCTGGCTCGAGTTTGCAATCTCAAGAACATCGTCCAGCGCGCAAATTCCCGAGATTCAAAAAGCGCGCACTGGACGGTGTACGCCGAAAACCGCTCGTTCAGGCTTCCCTGCTCGGCCCCGTCTCCACGTCCAGATCGGGTTGAGACAACCACTCGTTCATCGAACCCACGTAATTCTTGACCCGGTAGCCGCGATCCTTGAGCGCGTGATAGAGCGCCGCGCTGCGCGCACCGGACTGGCAGTGAACGATCACCTCGCGGTTTTTCGGAATGCCTTGAACCGCGTCCTCGAGCGCATCGCCCGTCAAGTAGCCGTCGCTGGTCATGATGCGCACCCAGTCGAAATGTTGCGCACCGGGAATGTGACCGCCGCGCGGCGCTCCGGGCGGCACTTGCACGCCCTGGTATTCGGGGTTGTTGCGGGCGTCCAGCACCAGCACCTCACCCTTGGCCAGCCGATCCCGAACCTCGTCGGCGGTCGCCAGCAGCTCCGCTCGGGGCTGAATCGTGAAGCTAGAAGGCGACCAAGATGGCGCGTGCGTCTCGAGCGGCAAGCCCGCCGATTGGTACGCAGGAAAGCCACCGCGCAGCAAGGCCACGTTCAAACCTGCGTACTCGAGCGCCCAGGCCGCGCGAGACGCCCGAGTGTCCGGGCCGTTGTCGTACACGATCACGTTTTGCCCCGACTCCAGCCCCGCTTCGCGCGCCACCTGCTGGACGGTCTTCTGGAACGCTTCCAGCCCCGCCGAATCGCGGATGATGAACTTCTGCGACACGAAATCGATTGGGCGCGCGCCCGGAACGTGCCCCGCCGCGTACAGGGCTGCCGGTCGCGCATCCAGGATGATCGCATCGGCGGGAATTTCTGATGGTTCCAGAAAACGGTTCATGGCTCGAGCTTAACGCCGGACGTGCGGGTGGGTGTCACGCCGGATACGGGAGCCTCGAGCTTGCGGTTCCAGAGGTTTGTACTGAACTGCGCTCGATCTGGAGAGCCACCAACAGACCACAGATGCAAAA